>JAYSKH010000296.1:0-25953 GCA_043726505.1 Undibacterium sp.
AAATCCAGCCCAATTACGGTAATCTTGTCCATGACGCTTCCCCTCATTTGGTGGTTCTTCGGACTTCCACTTTGGCACATTGCGATGCCGTCGTGGGGGAGGCGTCCATTTCATTAACCTACCGTTCTGCGTGATGCTTGGTTATGCAAGCATGCGCAATTCCCGCAGCAGCACCGACAACATCGCCAAATCCGATTCCCGCGCAGCCTTCACGTCGGTCATCACTTCATTGACGCGCACCAGTGCTTTGCCGCTATGCTCTTCCCAGGCCGCCAGCAACGCATCCGGGTCTTTCAGGTCTGGCGAATGGGCGAGGATGCCGGCTGTCATCTGGCGTTGCAGGCTGGCGAGGTCGTCGCGCATCGCTGCCCTGGCCATGGTTTGCCAGTGGGTGTCGGACGGCAGTTTGCTGATCTGCGACGCTACCCAGCGCAGACCGAGCTTGCCGCCCAGTTTGAAGTACAGCGCGGCGGCGAGCTCTACCGGGCGGCCCGATTCGTGCGAGGTTTCCACCACGTCCAGCAGTGCATACATATTGTCCAGGCGGGCGATGGTTTGCGCTACCTGTTCGGGCACGCCTTGCTCTGCCAGCGTGTTTTGCGCGGCCTGGCAGGCGTTCAAATCTTCTTCTGCCAGATAGCTGCCTGAATCGCGGGCGATGACGGCGGCGCCAGGAGAGAAGAATTCCAGCACCTGCGTGATCGGCATTTTGATGGAGCGGCGGCGCAGGAACCACAGCGTAGCGCGCAGGATCAGGCGGCCGGCATCGATCAGCATTTCAGACTGGGCCGGGGCTGGCACCTTGCCGTCCAGCGCATCGATGTCTTTCCACAGCTTGCTGATGCCGAACACTTCACGCGCGAGGATGAAGCAGCGCACTACTTCCGGTGCGGTGGCGCCGGTTTCTTCACGCATGCGGTGTACGAACACGCTGCCGGTGCTGTTGATGACGTCATTGGCAATGACGGTGGCAATGATTTCGCGTTTCAGCGGATGGCGCGGCATGATGTCGGCAAAGCGCTGCTGCAGCGCTTGCGGGAAATATCCTGTCAGTGCCTGTGCAACATAGTCGTCATCAATCAGGTCGGACTTGATCAGTTCATCAAACAACTCCATCTTGCTGTAGGCCAGCAGCACCGCGCGTTCCGGCGATGTCAGGCCTTGCTTGGCGGCCTTGCGTTCGCTGATTTTTTCTTCGGATGGCAGGTATTCGACTGCGCGGTCCAGGCGGCCTGCTTTTTCCAGATGGCGGATAAAGCGTGCCTGCGCATCCACCATGCGGTCGCTGCGCACGCCGGACACGGCCAGCGATTGCGTCTGATAGTAATTATCCTTCAGCACCAGCAGGCCTACTTCATCGGTCATGCTGGCCAATAGTTCATTACGTTCGCTCTCCGGCAGCGCACCGCCTTCGATGACGGCGTTCAGCAGGATCTTGATGTTAACTTCGTGATCGGAGCAATCCACGCCGGCAGAATTGTCGATCGCATCGGTGTTGATGCGGCCGCCACTCATTGCATATTCGATGCGGCCCAGTTGCGTGCAGCCGAGGTTACCGCCTTCGGCGACGACCTTGCAGCGCAGCTCGTTGCCGTTGACGCGCAAGGCGTCGGTGGCGCGGTCGCCCACGCTGTCGTGGCTCTGGTAGCTGGCTTTGACGTAAGTGCCGATACCGCCGTTGTACAGCAGGTCTACCGGCGCTTTCAAGATGGCGCGCATCAGCTCCACCGGCGTCATGCTTTGCGCATTGATGTCCAGGGCCGCCTGGATTTCCGGCGACAGAGGAACGCTCTTGGCGCCGCGTGAGAACACGCCACCACCGGCTGAGATCAGCGATTTGTCATAGTCTTCCCATGATGAGCGCGGCAGGTTGAACAGGCGCTCGCGCTCGGCAAAGCTGCTGGCAGCTACCGGCGTCGGGTCCAGGAAAATGTGGCGGTGGTCAAACGCGGCGATCAGGCGAATGTGCTTGGACAGCAGCATGCCGTTGCCGAATACGTCGCCGGACATATCGCCGACACCGGCCACGGTGAACTCGGTGCTTTGCGTATCAACACCGAATTCGCGGAAGTGGCGCTTGACGCTTTCCCACGCGCCGCGTGCGGTGATGCCCATTTTTTTGTGGTCGTAACCGACCGAGCCGCCGGAAGCAAAAGCGTCCCCCAGCCAGAAATTGTATTCGGCGCTGATGGCATTTGCATAATCAGAGAAGGTTGCCGTGCCTTTATCGGCGGCCACCACCAGGTAAGGATCATCTGCATCATGGCGCACCACGCCTTCCGGATGCACGACCTTGCCCTTGATGAGATTATCCGTCACGTCCAGCAGGCCGCGCAGGAAGGTCTGGTAGCAGGCCACGCCTTCTTTCAGATAGGCTTCGCGCTCGGATGCCGGCGGCGCTGCCTTCAGCACAAAGCCGCCTTTGGAGCCGACCGGTACAATCACCGCATTCTTGACCATCTGCGCCTTCACCAGGCCCAGCACTTCGGTACGGAAATCTTCCGGCCTGTCAGACCAGCGCAAGCCGCCGCGGGCGACCTTGCCGCCGCGCAGGTGGATGCCTTCCACCCTTGGCGAGTAGACGAAGATTTCAAACATAGGCCGTGGCTGCGGCAGTTCCGGTATCTTGCTGGAATCAAACTTGATGGACAGGTAAGGCTTGCGCTTGTCGCCCTCGCCTATCTGATAATAGTTGGTGCGCAACGAAGCCTGCAACACCGCCAGGAAGCGGCGCAGGATGAAGTCTTCATCGGCCACCGCTACCTTATCCAGCTGGCCTTCAATCGCAGCTGCCGCCATGGCGATGGACTTGTCCCGTCCTTCGGAATGGGCAGGCACAAAGCGCGCATGGAACAGGCGCACCAGCGCCTGCGTGATGCCGGAGTGGCGCGACAGCGTTTGTTCTATGTAGCTCTGGCTATACGTAAAGCCGGCCTGTTTCAGGTATTTGGCATAGGTGCGCAGCATGACGATCTCGTCGCTGGACAGCGCTGCGGCCAAGGTCAGCCGGTTGAAACCGTCGTTCTCGACTTCCTTGCCCCAGATGCGGGCGAAGGATTCTTCAAACTTGGGTTTGACCTGTTCAAACTGCAGATCACCAAAAGTGTGGCTGAGGCCGAAGTCGTGGATGTGGATAGGCGGCAGGTTTGCCCTTTCTATCACATACGAACGTTCGCTCTCCACACGCACACCCATGTTTTCCAGCATCGGCAAGCTGCCGGACAGCGGCACTGCCTGGCCCAGGCTATACAGGCGGAAGCGCAAGGTGCTCAATGCATCGGACTGCACATCGGCAGGCGCCGGGCGATACAAGGACATGGCTACCGGCGCGGTGCTGCTGAGGCTGCGGCTGGCCAGGAAATCGTCCACTGCCTGGTCTATCGATACGTCTTCACGGTAAGCAGCAGGGAAGGACAGTGCAAACTCGCTGCGGGCCTGGTTGGCGGTTTCTTCGCCCTTCATCTTGCCCAGGTGTTCAAACACGCCCTCTTCCCAGCGGCGCACGGCGGCCGCCAGTTGGGCTTCGAGCGCCTTCACATCCACAGGCTGCGTCGGGCCCGGATCGGTGCGCACCAGCATGTGTACACGCGCCAGTGCAGATTCGGACAATTGCAGGTTAAATTCCACGCTGATGCCGTTGAACGCGCGTTTCAGTATGTCCTGCATGCGGATGCGCACTTCGGTGTTGTAGCTTTCACGCGGCAGGTAGATCAGGCAAGAATAGAAGCGCGCATAGTCGTCACGGCGCACGAACAGGCGTGTGCGGCTGCGCTCGCCCAGGTGCAGGATGCCCATAACGGTATTGAACAGCTCATCTTCGCCGATCTGGAACAGTTCATCACGCGGCAGCGTCTCGAAGATGGAGACCAGGCTCTTGCCGGCGTGGCTGTGCTCAGGGAAGCCGGCGCGCTGCATCACGCGTGACAGCTTGTTGCGCAGCAGCGGGATTTCTTTCGGGTACGCATGGTAGGCGCTGGACGTATACAGGCCGACGAAGCGGCGCGCACCGGTGACCTTGCCATTGGCATCAAAGGTCTTGATGCCGACATAATCCAGATAGCCTGCGCGGTGTACGGTGGCGCGGGAATTGGCCTTGGTCAGCACCAGGATTTGCGGCTTGCGGGCCAGCTCGCGCACTTCCGGCGAAGACTGCATGAAGCTTTCGGAGATGCCGCCAGCCTTAGGCTCGCGCAAAATACCGAGGCCGGAATTGGCGACGATGTGCATCACGTCCTGGCCGTTTTCTTCTTTCAGCTCGTATTCACGGTAGCCGATGAAGGTGAAATGATTGTCTGCCATCCAGTGCAAAAAGGCGCGCGCTTCATCCAGCTCTTCCAGCGGTACGACCTTGGCTGCGCCACCGAGGCTGGCCAGAATTTCCGGCACTTTCTGCGTCATTTGCGGCCAGTCTTCGACCGACGAACGCACGTCCGACAATATCTTGCGCAAGCCTTCTTCCAGCTCGGCCAGACGCTTGGGGTCGGTAATCTTGTCCAGCTCTATATGAATCCAGCTTTCCTGCTTTTTGCCGCCGTGAGCCGGCGCCAGCGAAGAGCACACGCCCTTGGCATCACGCTCGGCCGCAAACAGCGGATGCACGATGAACTGCACGGCGCCGCCCTGGCGGTTGATTTCCATGGAGATGGAATCAACCAGGAAGGGCATGTCGTCATTGATGAATTCCACCACGGTGCGGGCGGCGTCCCAGCCGTTGTCGCTGAGCTTGGGGTTGAAGATGCGGATTTTGGGTGCGCCGCTGGCAAACTCGCGGCCGAACTGATAATGGGACTGGGCGATTGCAGCCCAGGTTTTGGGGTCGCGGGTGAGGAAGTCTTCCTCGTCGACATCGCCGTAATACTGTGAAACGAATTGCCTCGCTTGTTCTTGCTCTGCGGCAGCAACTGTTTGAGCCATAATTTGCTGAATTTGTGCGACAAAAGCCGCCTTACCTTGTTCTGGAACTGAAGACATAAAAACTCCTGAGTTTCTTGTTGTGCGGACAGTATAGCTCCGCTTGCCGACCGGCGCGCAAGTTTGCAGTGTGAGCAATGTGGCGGCTAATTTAGCCGGTAGATACAGGGGTTTATCCGAATTTTATGCGGCGGATTTTGACAAAATCGGTATGCGGCGAAGGCGGGTAAAAATGGAGAAGGATGTTGGAAAGATCATACTGAACGTCATCGGTGATGAAGCGTGAGGAAAAAAGGTTCATTAGATATATCAATGAACCTGAAAGGCATGCACGCGCGCGAGGCGTGCGCTGCTTGAATTGCGTGGACCGGGTGAGTCGATGCATTTGCCTGGGCAAGCAACTCAGTTAGCAATTCAGCCAGCAGCAAACCCCATCAGCGCAGAAATCGCCTGCCGCACATCGGCCTGCATCGCCGGCACCGCATCGGCATCGCCGGACAGGTGTTTGAACAACGCCTGCTGGAACAGGCCGTCCAGCAACGCATACGCGGTGGAAGGTGGCAGCGCGGGCGGCACGCCAGCCAGCTCGGCAAAGCGGCTCATTACACGCCACACCATGTTTTCCAGGCTCTTGTCGATGTCGGTCACATCCGGGCGGAAGGCTTCTTCAAACAGGGCTTGCGAGCGCAGGTCATACCACAGGCGGTGCATATGGGCTTCATCGCGCAGCGTATCGCCCAGCGCCGTCAGGAAGCCGGCCATCAATTCTTCCACGCTGGTGGCTTCTATCGTTGCCTTGTCATAGCGCGTTACGCAGCGGGCCTTGTACTGGCGCACGCTGCAAACAATCAGATCTACCTTGTCGCTGAAATAGTAATGCAGCACGCCATGCGAGAACTCGGAATTTTGCGCGATTTCACGCAGGCTGGTGCGGGCATAACCCAGCGTGGCCAGCGTTTGCAGCGCGGCTTCGCCCAGTTCGGCGCGGCGCTCGGCGAACTTGTCCACCCTTGCTGGCGGGACTTTGTCGGCTGTTTTTTCCTTGACTGTACTCATGATGTTGCTGTGTCGGCATGCTGTAGATACAGAAAGCATAGCACGCCGCCTCTGGGGAATGAAGCTTTTGTGGCCGTCCCACATCATTTATTTGACAGTTGCCCAAAATAATCTGGACACTTGCCCAATATTTTCTTGACAGTTGTCAAGACGAGTTCTACGATCAATCTGCTTCACCATAAAAAACAAACAGGAGACAAGAATGACCAAGTTCGATCTGACGGGCCGCAAGGCTCTCGTCACTGGTGCTGCGCGCGGCATTGGTGCAGGTATTGCAGAAGCGCTGGTAAAAGCCGGCGCCTCAGTCATGATAGGCGACGTACTGTCCGAGTTGGGGCAGGAAACGGCGCGCAAACTTTCCGCCTTATCCACCAACGGCGGCAAGGCTGCTTTCACCAAACTGGATGTCACCAAGGATGCCGACTGGGCCTCTGCCGTGGCTGCCACCGTCAGCGAGCTGGGCGGGTTTGACATCCTCGTCAACAACGCCGGCATAGAAATCACTTCCCTGATCGTCAATGTTGATGCAGATGACCTGCGCCGCATGATGGACGTCAACGTGGTTGGCTCGCTGCTGGGCCTGAAGCATGCATTCAAGGCCATGCAACCCAGCGGCAGCGCCGGCCAGGGCGGCGCGGTGGTCAACATTTCTTCCGTCGCAGCTACCATCGCCTTCCCTGCCATTGCAGGCTACTCTGCCACCAAATCAGCGGTGGACAGGCTGACGCGTGTGGGCGCAATGGAATCCGGCAAGCTGGGCTACGGCGTGCGCGTCAACTGCATCTACCCCGGCCTGGTAGCCACCGACATGGGCATGAAGCTGGCTGGCGATGTGGTCGAAGCCGGCCTGTGGCCGAACGTGGAATCAGCGATAGGCGACGTTATCGGCCAGACGCCGCTGGGCCGTCTGGGCGAAGTGCCGGACATGGCCGATGCCGTGGTCTTCCTATGCTCCGATGCAGCGCGCTTCATTACCGGCGCAGGCTTGCCGGTGGATGGCGGCATGGGGATGTAGGCAAAGGAATGTAGGCAAGACGGCGCATCTCAAAAACACATCAGCACATCAGTAACAAGGGGCCGGCAACATGCGGCCGGCCCCTTTACCCCCCTTTACGTCCCTATTAGGCCCTTCACTTTTTATTCAATCATTCAATAAAGAACATCAGGAGACAAACATGAGCAACAAAAAACCAGTCATTGTGTACGGCGCATCGGGTTATACCGGCCGCCTGGTCTGCGAATACCTGCGCGAGATGAATGTGCCTTTCATCGCCGCCGGCCGAGATGCCGCGCGCATACAGGAAGTGATGGACAAGATCCCCGGCATAGAAACCGCGGATTACGAAGTCGTACAGGTGGATCACAATGTAGAAGCGCTGACGGAGCTGTTCCGCGGCGCACAGGTGGTCAGCAACATGGTGGGGCCGTTCATCAAATACGGCCATGTCGTGGCCGAAGCCTGCCTGAAGGCGGGCTGCCACTATACCGATACCACCGGCGAGCAAGACTGGCTGCTGGAGTCGCAGGAAACCTGGGGCAAGAAATTTGCCGAAAAAGGCCTGCTGCTGTCGCCCGGCCTGGCGCAGATGTACACCACTGGCGAGATCGCTGCCAACATCTGCCTGGAAACGCCAGGCATCGATACGCTGGACATCCTGGTGCTGTGGAAAGGCATGCCGACCTATGCCTCCACCCAGACCATCTTCACAATCCTGAAAGCCAAATGGTACTACCTGGAGCAGAACAAGTTTGTTGAATGGCCGCAGAGCACGCATTATGAAGTCAACGTGCCCGGCCACCATGTGCCGGCACTGGTCACACCATGGGCAGGCACCGCGCACCCGGTGTGGTTCAAGAATGATCCACGCGTGGCCAACTGCAAGGCGCTGGGCGGCGTGTTTGCGCGGGAAGTGATGGAAGGTTTTGTCGCCACGCAAAAAATGTATGAAGAGCAGATCGCGCCGCTGCCGGCCGATAAGCGTGAAGAACAGCTGGCGGCGATTGCCGCTTCCATCCAGGCCGGCATACCGCCGCGTGAAAATCCAAGAGTCAATATCTCGCTGGATTCTGTCTATGGCTCCGGCCCGCTGGCACGCGTGCATTGCGTTATCCACGGCAACTGCAACTACAAGCAAACCGGCCTGCTGCAGGCGCATGCAGCCTACTCGCTGCTGCAACAAGCCCCCAAGCGCACCGGTTTTGCCTCTGCCTGCCAGGCCTTTGGCCACCGTGAGCTGCTGGGCGTGCTGAAAAGCTTTGGTCTGGTGATGGAGCCTGTGGTTACGGTCAATCGCTGATTTAGCGTTGATTTAGCGCTGATTTTGCGCTGAAAGCGCTACTGCTGTTACGGTCTGCGGTGCTGCCAATGTGCTTTGTGCTTATAAGCACCTTGGCAGCACTGCACGCCTTTACTATTGAGAAAATATTATGCGCTTGATTGATTACCTCGACAAAGGGGCAATGCTGGGCGGCGACGCGCCCTGCCTCACAATGAACGGCAGCGATCTGTCGTATACACAGGTGCAAAGCCTGAGCTATCAGGTGGCGCGCGTGCTGCAAGGCCTGGGAGTAAAGCCCGGCAATAAGGTGGCGGTATTGTCGGGAAATGACCCGGTAGCCTTTGCCTGCGTGTTTGGCATCTCGCGCGCGGCTGCCGTGTGGTGCCCGATCAACCCGCGCAATGAAGCGGCGGAGAACCAGTTTGTGCTGGATGCCTTTGATTGCCAGTGCCTGATCTTCCACAGCAACTACGCGGCACTGGTGGAACAGATCCGCCCTGCACTACCCAAGCTGACGGCGCTGATCTGCCTGGACCGCTCCATGCCGTATGCGCCGTCGCTGGAACAATATCTGCATGATGCCGGCAACGAACCACTGCATATCGCCACCGTGGATGACGTAGCAATGATCGCCGGCACCGGTGGCACCACCGGCTCGCCCAAAGGCGTGATGCTGTCCGGCGGCAATCTGGAAAGCATGTCGGCGCTAACGCTGATGGGCTACCCTTTCAATGGCCGCCCTGTGTATCTGGCGTTGGCGCCGCTGACGCATGCAGCCGGCGTGCTGTGCCTGCCGGTGATGGCGCTGGGCGGGCGCGTGGTCATCATGCCCAAGCCGGATCTGGGCGATTTCTTGCGGCTGATCGCGCACTACCGTATTACGCACACCTTTTTACCGCCGACGCTGATCTACATGCTGTTGCAGCATGAGCAACTGGCGGCCACCGACCTCAGCTCTCTGCAATGCTTCTGGTATGGTGCAGCGCCGATTGCTGCTGCCCGGCTGGAAGAAGCGCTGCACAAGATAGGCCCTGTGATGGCGCAGCTATTCGGCCAGACCGAAGCGCCGATGATGATTTCAATGATGGCGCCTGCCGACCATTTCAATGCAGACGGCTCCATCGCGCGCCACCGGCTGACATCGGCCGGCCGCCCCGGCCCGCTGGTGCAGTGCGGCGTCATGGACGACAAAGGCAAGCTGCTGCCTCAAGGCGAAACCGGCGAGATTGTCGTACGCGGCTCGCTAGTGATGCTCGGCTATTACAAAGACCCCAAGGCCACGCAGGAAGTATCGCGCTTCGGCTGGCACCATACCGGCGATATCGGCTTCCTGGATGAGGAAGGCTTCCTGCATATTGTGGACCGCGCCAAGGACATGATCATCAGCGGCGGCTTTAATGTCTATTCGGTGGAGGTGGAACAGGCGCTGATGCAGCACCCGGATGTGCAGGACAGCGCCGTCATCGGCCTGCCGGATGAAAAATGGGGTGAACGCGTGGTCGCTGTACTGCAACTGCATGTGGGTAGGCAAGTGCAGGCAGACGACATCAAGGCTTTCGTCAAGGCCCGCATCGGCAGTGTCAAATCGCCGAAGCAAATAGAAATCTGGGCCGACCTGCCGCGCTCCAAGGTGGGCAAGGTATTGAAAAAAGAAATCCGCGCGACGATGCTGACGGTGGAGGCCGACTCATCACCAACCTCGCCCCATTCTGCAGGAGAAAAAGCATGAGCAGCAAAGTTTTCGTCGCCGGTGTCGGCATGATCCCATTTGCCAAACCCGGCGCCAGCGATCCCTACCCGGTGATGGCTGCCGCTGCGGGCCGCCAGGCGCTGGCCGATGCCGGTGTTGAATACGCCGCGATACAGCAAGCCTATGCCGGTTATGTGTATGGAGATTCCACCGCCGGCCAGAAGGCGCTGTATGCATTAGGCAAAAGCGGCATCCCCATCTTCAACGTCAACAATAATTGCTCCACTGGTTCCACCGCGCTGTTCCTGGCACGCCAGGCCATCAGCAGCGGCGCGGCAGATTGCGTATTGGTGCTGGGGTTTGAGCAAATGAACCCCGGGGCGCTGGGCACGGTATTCAACGACAGGCCCAGCCCGTTTGAAGATTTTGACCGCGAGGCCGAAGCGCTGGTTGGCATGCCAGAGTTGCCGCTGGCGCTGCGCTACTTTGGCGGCGCGGGGCTCAGCCACATGCAAAAATACGGCACGCCGCTGGAAAGTTTTGCCAAGGTGCGCGCCAAGGCCAGCCGCCACGCGGCACGCAACCCGCTGGCATTGCTGCGCAAGGAACTGAGCGTGGATGATGTAATGAACGCCCCGATGCTGTGGCCCGGCGTGCTGACCCGGCTAATGGCCTGTCCACCCACCTGCGGCGCGGCAGCCGCGGTACTGGTATCGGAACAATACGCGAAGGCGCACGGCCTGCGCATGGATGTGCGTATCACCGCGCAGGCAATGACAACAGACCGGCCAGACACACTGGACAGCCACGACATGATGAACCTGGTCGGCTACACAATGAGCAGCGCCGCTGCGCATCAGGTCTACGAGCAGGCTGGCATAGGCCCACAAGACCTGGATGTGGTGGAACTGCATGACTGCTTTGCCCAAAACGAGCTGATCAGCTACGAAGCACTGGGCCTGTGCTCGCCGGGCGGCGCGCAGCAGTTCATTGACGATGGCGACAATACCTACGGTGGCAAGGTGGTGACCAATCCATCCGGCGGCTTGCTGTCAAAAGGCCACCCGCTAGGCGCAACCGGCCTGGCGCAATGTTATGAGCTGACGCACCAGCTGCGCGGCACTGCACAAGACAGGCAGGTGGCGGGGGCACGCACAGCGCTGCAACACAACCTGGGGCTGGGCGGCGCTTGCGTGGTGACTTTGTATCAGGCGCAGTAAAAGCGAGCAGTAAAAACGATACGGGCCATAGTGTGCCTGAAGCCTGAGTTCAGACACACTATGGATTCGTTCACGCTGCCGTTGATGAAATGCGTTTCAACACCTACTCCTGCTCGGCCTGTTTCAGGCCTGCCACGCTGTAGTTAGCCGGAACCCACGCATACGTCTTGCCATCCGGGTTACGCGCGATATGGCCTATACCGGGAAAAGGAATATGTGCGGCGGCAATCAGATACCCCTGCTTCTCTGCTTCGGCAAAGGCTTTTTTGCGCTGGCTCGCTGCGGCACTGGCGTCCACGTCAAAATGGATGGTCACACCGGGTGCCTCAAACTGCACATCCTTGGCATGGATGACATCACCCCACGCGACCATTTTTTGCCCTTTGCTCTGAAATACGTAGAAACTGTGCCCCGGCGTGTGGCCTGCCATTTCCATGGTGCTGACACCGGGAAAGAGCTCGGTATTGCCGCTGAAAGGTTTTAGTTTTCCATTTGCCATATAAGGTGCAAACGCAGCGGCCGCCTGCGCAAAGCCATGCTTTTGGTCGTCTGCGGCCTTGCTTTCATTGGCCGGATTCAGCCAAAAATCGGCATCATGCTTGTCCACATAGACCAGCGCATTGGGAAAAAGTGCCTTGCCCTTGACCGTGAGGCCGCCGGAATGGTCTGCATGGATATGCGTGAGCAGCACCGCATCAATATCTTCGGGCTGGTAACCGGCCGCTTTCAGGCTGGCCACCAAACGGCCACCTTGGGTCGGGCCAAACAGTTCGCCGGCACCGGTATCCACCAGCAATAATTGCGATCCGGTGTTGACCAGGAAGGCATTGATCGACGTTTCCACATGCTGCGGATCAAGGTGTGCCTTGGCTAGCAGCTTGTTGACCTGGGCAGGCGTGGTATTGGTCAGCAGCTGGTCCAGCGGAATGGTGGCGGTGCCATCGGACAAGACGGTAATTTCAAAATCGCCCAGCATGGTCCGGTAAAAGCCGGGGGCCTGGGTTTTGACTTGCGGCGCGGCGGCAAACGCCTGCCCAATAGGCAGTATGCTTCCACCGACAGAAGCGACAGCAAAGGCGCCGAGAATCGCGGCGCGGGTCATTGTTTTACGAAATGCGGATTTGCGAGATGTGTGAAGTGTGTGAAGTGTGTGAAATGAGGTCGTCATGATTTTCCTTGAAAAGTTAAGCCTCTGATGGCACGCTGTTTTTTAGAAACCGCTTGCCTCAGGCCTGGCGGCGATGATCTAATGAAAGCACTTATCAATCAAATCGATTATTAAAATAGTGAGCATCAAGGAAAACGATTTTAGAAAGGTGGACCTGAATCTGCTGGTCACGCTGCTGGTGCTGCTGCGGGAGCGCAGCGTATCGCGCGCGGCGGAGCGGCTGCATCTGGGGCAGCCCGCCATCAGCGCCGCGCTGGCAAGGCTGAGAGAATTGTTTGACGATGAATTGCTGGTACGCGCCGGGCGTGACATGCTGCCCACCGTGAAGGCGCTGGAGCTGGAAGCCGCGCTTACCCCGGCCCTGCAGCACATACAGTCTACGCTGTTTGAGACGGCCATCTTTGACCCTGCCACCGCCGAGCGCACCTTCACGCTGGGCATGACGGACTGGGTGGAAGTCTGGCTGATGCCCAGGCTCTTTGCCAGGCTGCAGCAACTGGCGCCCGGAGTGCATATTGCCGTCCGTGCCAGCGACCCTTTTCAGGGCACGGCCATGCTGGAAAAAGAAGAGATGGACCTTGGCGTGTCCCGCTTTGTGGATGGCCCGGCGTGGCAAAAAAAGCAGGTGATAAAAACCATAGGCTATAGCTGTATCTATGACCGCAAGCTGGTGCCGACCAAAAATACCATTAGCCTGCAACAATACATTGCGCATGCGCATTTGCTGGTGACTTACCGCTCTGCCCTCCAAGGTACCGCCGACCATGCGCTGGCTGAGCTTGGTTTGAAGAGAAATATCCGGTATACGACGCCGCGCTTTTCCACCATGCCCGGCATCCTGCAAATGTCGCCGGCCATTGCGACGGTGCCGGAGGTTCTGGCCCGGTACTGGCACCGGCAATTGGGCTTGCACATGAGCCCTGTGCCGGTGGAACTGCCGCAGTTTACGGTGGAGATGATCTGGCATGCAAAACGCGATGCCGATCCGGCGCTGACATGGCTGAGGGGGCTGATAGAGGAGCTTGTTGCCGCCGATGACTAAATGCCCGTGCGAATAACTGGCCTAAGACGGTCTAAGACAGGCTAAGCCCCTGACATCTTGCGCAGGTTATCGCGGTAGCGGCGGCTGATCGGCACCTGGCTGCCGTCGCGCATTGTGGCGCGCGCATCGCCGGAATCCAGCGGCACGATCTCCTGCACATAATCCAGGTTGACGATATAACTGCGGTGCACGCGCACAAAGCGGCTGGCATCCAGCCGGCTTTCTATTGCTGCCATGGTCGAGCGCAACGGGTAATCATGCGCCCGCACGTGCAGGTTGACGTAATTGCCCCAGGCTTGCAGCCATTCCACCTCGGCCGCCGGCAGCAGAAACTCCTTGCCCAGCTTGCGTACCAGAAAACGTTCCGGATGTTCTATCGGCTCCACCGGCGGCCCGGATTCGGGCGCGGCCAGAAGGCTGGCTTCGCCCTGCAGCCGCAGCAGCAACAGCCTGTACAAAGCAACCACTGCCAGGATGCTGACATAGGCGCGGCCATCCTTCAGGTATTCATAGCCGATTTCACGCAGCCAGGCACCAAAATCGTAATCATAACCGGCCATAAAATAGACCAGCTTGCGTAGCGCAACCATCGCAAACACATGCACCAGGCAAAATACGATGCTGGCGCCCACATGCAGCCGCCAGTTTTGCCGCCACGTGGAAAGCTGCATGGGATAGCGCCGCTCAAACGCCAGGATCGCCGGGATCAGCGCCAGGATGACGAGGTTGCTGCTCAGCTCCCATACCACCGGTTCCCAGGCAGCAATAGTCCCCAACCCGGAGCGGCGGATGTCCAGCCATGTCACCAGGCTGTTCATCGCTGCTTCAAAGCAAAAGAACACGATCCAGAAACCAGGCTCGACAATATGCCGCCACGGCTGGTAGCGCGCCAGCAGGTCATTGCCGGTGGGCGCAGCGATGGCAGCGGGTACGGTGTCCGGCGGCGGCTTAGTGAAATCCGCGTCTGTGTCGAAAGTGCTGGGCTGATCTGGGTTCATCCCTGGATTTTACCTTTTCCGCCAAAAAGGGCTGCCAAATTTCGTCCCTGCGGGCCTCCGACTGCCCCTTTTACCCCGCATATCGTCACATTTCGCAGCGCGGGGCTAGGCAACCGCTTACATTGCGGTTGTCTTCCACCCCTCAGGAGTTTGCATCATGCCCGGTTTTGCCACACCTTACATGAACCAAAGACGCCACGATATTGATGCGTTGCGCGCACTGGCCTTTGGCCTGCTGATCCTGTACCACCTTGCCATGGTGTATGTGCATGACTGGGATTTCCATGTCAAAAGCAGCTATCAATATGACTGGCTGCACTGGCCGATGATGTTCGTCAACCGCTGGCGCATGGACCTGATCTTCATGATCTCAGGCATGTCCACCGCGATGTTGTTGCAAAAATTACAGCAAAATCAGTCCAGTGCAGCGGATGGTCAGCCCAGTTTTTTCTGGCAAAGGACCAGCCGGCTGATCTTGCCACTGCTGTTCGGCATGGCCGTGGTGGTGCCGGTGCAGCCGTATTGCCAGGGTGTTGCCAACGGGCTGGTAGCGCCGGGTTTCTGGCAGTTCATCGTCCACTACTACAGCGACTACCACTGGCCGGCAGGCGCGTTTGACGGCTGGCAGTACGGCTTTACGTGGAACCACCTGTGGTATCTGGTCTATCTGTGGATCTATACGGCAGTCTTGCTGCTGGCCAGGCAGATCGCGCGCCTACCCCTGTTTGGCGACATTGCAAGCCGCTGGCGCGCGGCTTTCCTGGGCCTGCGCGGCTGGCGGCTGCTGGTACTGCCCGCTACGCTGATCTTTGTGTGGGCCGCTTCGCTGCAACTGGCTTTTCCGGATACGCATGCCGTCGTCGGCGACTGGTATGCGCACGCCAACTATTTCACGCTGTTTATTTTCGGCTGGTGGATGGGCTGGGACCAGGCTATCTGGACCGAGCTGGCCCGATTGCGCAAACCCGCCCTAACGACCGCGCTGGTGCTGTTTATCGTCTACAGGGTAGCGGCCGAAACGGCCCCCGATGACGCGGCCATCTGGCAACTGCTGTGCATCTGGGCGCTGCGCTCGCTGTATGCGTGGAGCATGCTGTGCACGCTGCTGGGCTGGGGCCATGCGCTGCTGAACCGGCCTTTCCGCTGGCTGCCGTGGGCCAACCAGTCGGTCTACCCTTGGTACATACTGCACCAGAGCCTGATTATTGTGCTGGCCTACTGGCTGATACCGCTGAAGCTGGGCGGCCCGCTGGAAGCCCTGCTGGTGGGCGTGGGCACGGTAGCTGGATGCTGGCTGATTACTTCTGGCATCGTTGCCAGGGTGGCGTGGCTGAGGGAGTGCTTTGGCATGAAGAAGGCGGTGCGGCCTGCTCGCACGGCGCTGATGGAGGAGGCGCAGGCCTGACCATATGAGCATGACTAAACCCTCTGCCGCGAGCGGCAGAGGGAATGCCGGGCTAATCACATCCCCGCAATAAAAGCATGAATCTGCGCCACCGCCGCCGCGCCCTCGCCCACTGCCGCCGCCACGCGCTTGGTGGAGTTCCAGCGCACGTCGCCAATCGCAAATACACCGGGGGCGCTGCTTTCCAGCGGCGGCTTCTTGGCGGATGCCGGGCCTTCTACGTCTGCGCCTGTCAGCACAAAGCCTTTGTCGTTCAACTGCACCGGGCAAGTATGCAGCCAGCCGGTGTTAGGGTCAGCGCCGACAAACAGGAACACATGGCGCACCGGCAGCGATACTGCCACTTCTTCCGCACCCGCACCCGCACGGCAGCGGCAGTTGACGCTTTGCAAACCGCCTTCATCGCCTTCCAGTGAAATGATTTCAGAGCGCGTGTGCAGCGTGACGTTTGGCAGCGAGCCTATCCGGTCGATCAGGTATTTGGACATGCTGGCCTCCAGCCCGCCGGCGCGGATCAGCACATGTACGTGCGATGCATGAGACGCCAGGAAGGCGATGGCCTGGCCGGCAGAATTGCCGCCGCCGACCACGATGATTTCCTGGCCCTTGCACAGCTTGGCTTCTATCGGCGACGCCCAGTAAAAGACGCCGCGTTGTTCGTATTTTTCCAGATCCGGAATGGCTGGATGCCGGTACACCGCGCCACTGGCGATGACCACTGTCTTGGTGGACACCATGCTGCCATTGGACAGTTCCAGCTGCATAGGCTTATTGCCGCAATGCAGCGCCTTGATGCGCGTGGGGATAGCAACCCTGGCGCCGAATTTCTGCGCCTGGATGAAGGCGCGCGCGGCCAGCGCATTGCCGGAGATGCCGGTAGGGAAACCCAGGTAATTTTCTATCCTGGCGCTGGCGCCGGCCTGGCCGCCGGGGGCATGGGAATCAAACAGCGCCACCGACAAACCTTCAGACGCGGCATACACGGCCGTGGCCAGCCCGGCCGGGCCGGCGCCGACAATGGCGACGTCAAACGTTGTGGCGGGATCAAATTCGGGAATCAGGCCCAGATGGGTTGCCAGCTGGTCTACATCCGGCGCGCGCAGTATCGTGCCGTCCGGGCAAAACACCAGCGGGAAATCGCTTTCCGTCGGCGCCAGCTTTTCCAGCAGCGCCACCGCGTCTGGGTCCGTGTGTTTGTCCAGCACCGTGTGCGGATAGCCATTACGCTGCAGGAACCCTTGCAGCGGCAGCAGCCCGCTCTTGACGCTGCATCCCAGCAAAATGGGGCCGGTGCCCTTTTCTATCAGCATCGCGCGCCGCAGAATCAGCGCCCGCATAATGCGCTCGCCCAGTTCCGCCTCGGCGGTCAGCAGCGTGCGCACGCTTTCCGGCGTGATGACCAGCGTCTCTGCATCTTCCAGCACCAGCACCGTCGCAATGGCGGGCTTGTTGGACAACTGGCCCACCTCGCAGATGAAGTGGCCGCTGCCCCGCTCGAACAAGGAAGTTTCGCGGCCCATGCCGTCCCGCGCCAGCACGCGAACGTTGCCGCTGAGGATGACGAACATGCCGGGCGAGATATCGCCTATCCGGTACAGGTAATCACCCGCCTTCCAGCGTGCAATACTGCCGAACCTGTGCAGGCGGGACACTTCTGCCGGCGTAAGATGCGGATACAGCTGGTGCTGCCGGTTCTCAAACTTGGAATACGGCGCCTGCAGCGCAGCATCCGCCGGTGCGGCACTGGGGACCTGCAACAGGTTGTCATCAATCATTGCTGCCGGGATTGTTGCCACTTCGATGTCTGCGATTGCCATGCTGGGATATCCTGCTTAGGGTGTGCCGTGAAAGTACATTAAGAGTACGTTGAGAGTGCGTTGAAAATAAGTTGAGGGTGTTTGAATTATGCATTCCGCCAGCACCGGTGCTTACCTCATACTAAATACAAAACCCCGCTTAATCAAGCCGCCATCGTCTCGAAGCGCGCCGCGATCCAGTCGATGAACACGCGCAACCGGTTGCTCATGTGCCGGTTCGGCGGGTAGGCCACATGGAAGGGGTAAGGCGGCGCTGCCCAGTCCTGCAAAATGGGCACCAGCGCGCCGCTGGCGATATGCGACCGCCCGGTGTAAGCAAAGGTGTGGATGATGCCCAGCCCTGCCAGCCCGGCAGCCAGATGCGCATTGCTTTCATTGATGCCGACTGCATGCCTGCCGGTAATTTCCAGCCTCTCCGCCCCTTTTGCAAACGGCATGGGCACGACCCTGCCGGTGCGAGCGGACAGGTAGTTGACGATGCGGTGCTGGTGCGGCTGTTGCAGTTGCTGCGGATGCGTGGGCACGCCGAACTGTTGCAGGTAGCCCGGCGTGGCGCAGGTGACCCAAGCGGCCTTGCCTATTTGCCGCCCCACCAGCGATTCATCCATTAGCGTGCCGCCGCGGATCACGCAGTCTACATTGTCGCTGATCAGGTTGACATGGCGGTCGCTGACGCCAAGGTCCAGCTGGATGTCCGGGTAGCGCTGCAAAAATTCCGGCAGCGCGGGGATGATGACGAGGCTGGCCAGCGAAGAGCCGGTGTCCACCCGCAGATGGCCGCGCGGCGTGCTTTGCGCGGTGCCGAAGCTGGTGTCGACATCGCCCAAGTCCTTCAGAATGCGCGCAGTTTTTTCGTAGTAGGCAGCGCCATCCGGCGTGACGGTGACGCGGCGCGTGGTCCTTTGCAGCAGTTTCACGCCGACATGGGTTTCCAGCGACTGGATCAGCTTGGTGACGGTGGCATTGGGCATCTGCAAGGAATCGGCAGCCTTGGTAAAGGTGCCTGCCTCCACCACGCGCGCAAAGGCGCGGATTGCCAGCAACTGATCCATTTTTCTCCCTTTTTGTCTGCTACTTGCCAAATTTACCGGGCTCTACCGCATGCATTGGTTATCCAAATCGATTATTCACACACATGAATAAAGCTTTAGCGTTTGGCTACTTTATTCAATAATCGGCCGGATGTAAAGTGGCTCCGTCGTCTTCGCCGACAGCAGCGCGGAAAGAAACCGGTGCTGCCACTCCAACATCAAAAAAGGAAATAACATGAGCAAGAAACTGGAATCCAAAGTAGCGTTGATCACTGGCGGCACCTCCGGCATAGGCCTGGCATCGGCACAGGAATTTGCGGCGCAGGGCGCCACTGTTTTCATCACCGGCCGCCGCCAGGCTGAGCTGGATGCAGCGGTTGCCGCCATTGGCGGCAATGCACGCGGCATCCGCAGTGATGTGTCCAGCATGGAAGACCTGGACCGCGTTTATGCAGAGATTAAAGCCAAGGCCGGCCACCTGGATATTTTGTTTGCCAATGCAGGCGGCGGCGACATGCTGCCGCTGGGCGCGATCACCGAAGAGCACTTTGACCGTATTTTCAACAATAACGTCAAAGGCATGCTGTTCACCGTGCAAAAGGCGCTGCCTTTGCTGAAGGACGGCAGCTCCATCATCCTGACGTCTTCCACCACGTCTTCCAAGGGCACAGCCAATTTCAGCGTCTACAGCGCCAGCAAGGCAGCGGTGCGCAACTTCGCCCGCTCATGGCTGCTGGATCTGAAGCCACGCAATATCCGCGTCAACGCCATCAGCCCCGGCCCGGTGCGTACTGCCGGTTTGGGCGAACTGGTACCGGAAGAACACCGCGAAGGCTTATTCTCCCACCTGTCCACACTGGTGCCTATGGGCCGTTTGGGTGAGGCCAGTGAAATTGCCAAGGCAGCCGCCTTCCTGGCGTCTGACGACAGCAGTTTTATTAACGGCATAGAATTGTTTGTGGATGGCGGCACTGCGCAGATCTGAGTTGCAGCCGAGGTTGCAGAAGCACATGTAGTTGCAATGTAGCGGCAAATCCGCAGGCCCTGTGCCTGGCGGTCTGGAGGCCCTTCCTCATGCGGGAAGGGCTTCCGTTTTCAGCTATACGTATTACTTGTATTCAGGATTTTGTTTGCAGCCGGAATAATCTGGGCTGCCGCTTTGCTTGGTGGTATCTGTAGGGCAATTGGTGTTGTTCGCAGGTTTTTTCTTGCCAACCCTTTTAGAATGTTTGGCCGCAGCGGCAGGGGCAGGGGCAGGGGCAGAGCTAGCCTTATTCGTGCTGGTAGCCGAGTCGGGCTGCTTGCCGGTATTGGCTTCGTTGGCGTTGTTCGACGACTGCGCCTGTGCGAGGCTTGAAAACACAAGCAGGGAACCGATGATCGTTGCGTGTAAAAGATGCTTCATGCGAGTCTCCAGAAGTTAAGAATAATGCCGGCATAGGAAAAAGCATAATCCGGCACCCCCTTATCTTAGTTGATAGACAAGAAAAAGAACACCGGAATCACTCTCAGACGGCTGTAGGAAGCGATGAAGGCTGCATATGGCGCGGCTGAGTCGCAATTTGCAGATAATCCGCAACATTAAATGACCCGTCATTAGCAGCCCGCGTTCAACCTCGCGTGTTCAGCCTGCCCCTACCCTGACGTATTTTTCTGCATTCTCCTGCAGCCATTGGTGCGACAGCGTGCCGTCCTGCTGCTCTGGATGGAAATCCTTGCGGAAATACTGTTTCCACGGCTGATAGGTTTGCCGAATCAGACCCTGCTTGCCGAACAAGAAGCCGGCGGCGCTGGTCAAGGTGCTCCATTTCCACAGCATGCCGTCGCGCCGCAGGTTGTTGACCGTCTGGCGTAGCACGTCGGACAGGAAGATGAACGACGTGCGGCGGAACCAGGTAATACGCCATGCATGGTCGCCGCCGATAGCATGATACAGATCAAAAGCGGTGCTCTTGTGCTCGACTTCTTCAGCAGAATGCCACAGCCACATGGTCTGCAGGCGCCCTTCGCTTCCGTGCAGCGCCTGCGGGTGCCGCAATATCCATTCGGCGAAGATGGCGGTGAAATGTTCGGTGGCGGCAGTAATGGCCAGGCAATGGCGCGGGTCACTACCGGCCATCAGCTTCATGCGCTCGGTGGCGCGCGCTGCCCACGCGTTGTGCAGGCCCTGCTGCTCCAGGTGTTCATTAAACAGCGCATGGATGCGGCGGTGGGTGGCCTCCTGGCCGATAAAACCCTGCACCTGCGCCTGGAACTCTTGCTGCTTACCTTCTGGCAGCACTGCCTGCGCAGCGCGCACTGCATCAATAAAGAATTGCTCGCCGACAGGAAAACTCATCGACAGCGCATTAAAAAAGGCCGAACGGAAAGCATCGCCGCCGCACCAGTGGCGGTCAAAAGGCGCTTTCAGATCGATCAGCAGCCGGCGGACAACGAGATTGCTCATGAGAACTCCTGCGAGGGTAAATCGATGCAGCTGCCATTACCAACTGGCGTATAGCATCACTGGTACGACTCCGTACCATTCGGTGATATTGCGCCCGATTTGTGGTACTGTCAAGTACCGCCGCCATTGTAAATATCATGGAACACACGCAGACCGATAGCGAACATCTACACCGCCTGCTGGACGGCATGGCCAATGCGGTTGCGACCAGCGGCTATGCCAATACGACCATCGCCGACATCGTGCGCTTGGCCGGCGTGTCGCGCCGTACCTTCTATGAGCACTTTGCAACAAAGCAGCAATGCTTTATCGCACTGTATGAAGCCGCCGCCCTGGGCGCGCTGAAGGTATTGCGCAACGCGATCGACCCGGCGCATGACTGGCAAACCCAGCTGGAAAGAGCAATAGCCGCTTATCTGGGCTCGCTGGCGCAAAACCCGGTGCTGATGCGCACGCTGTTCATCGAGATACTGGGGCTGGGAGAAGAAGGCCTGGCAGCACGGCGGCGCATCAATGAAGAGATTGTCGCCTTCATGCTGAAGGTGCTGAACGGCCAGCGCGAACAGCAAAGCCGGCAAGGCCAGCCAATGCAGGCGGCCCTGTCACCGGATATTGCAATGGCCGTGGTGGGCGGCATCAACGAGCTGGTGCTGCAGGCGATAGAACGCAAAGAAATAGAGTCGTTGCTGCACATCGCCGCCCCGGCGCTGCAACTGATACGGGCGGTGACCGGCACCCGAACCGGCGAATAATTGTTACCTACCTGGACAGCGTGACGCTGGCGTTATAAGCCGGGTCTTGCAGCAGCACGGACAGTTTCTTCTGCGCATCCTGCCATTGCAAGGCCGAGTTCAGCGTCATCTGCATCAGCTTGAATGTCCATTTTCTGGACATCAGCCGGGTTTCGCCGCTGGGCACCCTAGTGCCTGATGCAGACAATGGGCCGGGCTGGCTTTGCGTGACCACTTCTTCGCTTTCCAGAAAATACAGGCCCGTACCGCGCACCGATGCAGCAAATGCCTCGGCCTGCGCCCTGCTCTGCATGACGAATACGACATCCAGCTTCACCGGGTAACCCAGATCTTTGGCCGTGGCGCCCATGTCGTCATAGGGGCCCGCCGCCGCAGTAGCGATGACGGCAGACAGCGCCAGACCAATAATCGAACAGATAAAACGCGCCATGCTCATCCTTTACAACGCTGATCAGTAAAGCAAACATTATAAGAGGAAGCGGCTAGAAGCCATTAAACCCCCGGCAGCGCAATCCCCGACAGGCGATGGTATTCATCCAGCAGACGCTGCTGTGTTTCTGCATCGCTGGCGGCCGCATCCACGGCCCAGCGCTTCATGTGATAAAAGTATTTGCCCGTTACCTTGGCAGCTGCATCGTCGCTGCCGGCCAGCCAGGCCTGCGTGACAGGCGCCGCATCCATGTCATCCGGCGCACCGCTGCCGCCCATCTTGGTAGGCACCCAACCCGGCTCCAGCGAATTGCTCAACACGCCTGGCCATTTGCGCGCCATGGCAAACGCGAATATCACATTGTGCAGCTTGCTGTCCGCATACGCGGCAGAACCACTCCAGCGCTTGTGCTCCCAGTTCAGGTCATCCAGGCTGGAATCCGCGCCGCGGTGCATACCGGAACTCAGGTACACGAGCCGCCCTGGCTTGTGCATCAGCGCCGTCAGCACATACGGCGACAGCGAGTTGATCGCAAACACATGCGACAGGCCATCCACGGTCAACATGCGCTGCGGCTCACGGTAGCCCACGGCGGCATTGTGAATGACGGCATCAAAACTGCCGAGCCGGTTCAGCTGAGCAGCTACCTCAGCCATCTGCGCAATGCTGGACAGATCGCCGAAAACCGCTGCCTGCGCACCCGGCAATGCATCCATGGCCTGCTGCGCGCGCTGTTCGCTGCGGCCATGCAGCACGACCTGATGGCCTGCGTCGATCAATAGTTTGGCAGACATCTGGCCGAGGCCATCGGCAGACCCTGAAATAAAAATACGTGACATGCATGTTCCTTCCATCAAATTCATCCAATGGCGACATGATGACCGGAATCACGTTCCTTGACGATGCCGTACAGGTTAACTCAGTAGTGACTGTAGTGCACTGATCCGCTCGGCTGCATGGAATACTGGATACCGAGCACCGGCTTTAGCATTGCTGAACAATTCCAACATTTTCTTACAAAGCCAGCCGGCACAGATGCACTGCCGTTACACGGCCATGTTTAAATTCTATCCAGGGTAAAACGCTGGAAATGCATTGAACATGTCTTAAAACAGGAGGTAATCACAATGGCCGGATCCGTCTTTGCAGAAGCCGAATTCTTCTTGCTGCTGTTTTTTTCTTTCGTCGTGCCGTTCTGCCTGAATGCCTTCATGATGTGGAAAAAATCGATCTCGCGCACGACAGTGCTGGCTTCCGGCGTCATCATGATCGCCATCTCGGGCCTTAACATCCTGCTATTGCAGCATCTGAAGGCGATGGCAAAACTTTCGCCATCACTGTTTGACGACAGGATTTTTGCTTCTGAAATATCGGTGGCGCTGTATGTGGTGCCGGCAGTGTTCGGCGGCATAGGGGTGAACCTGATCTCGCATATTCTGATCAGCCATCTACGCGACGCGGAAAAGAAGTTTGACCGTGAAGGCAGAAAAAGCGCGCACTGGGTCCACCGCAGGCGCGCGCGCAGGTCTTACAACAGGCAAGGCGGGGAAGCCGTGCCGGGTATTACAAGCGCCCGACCCTCGTTCCCGTCGCTGCTACCCTTGCTTAACGCGGAGAATAACTCTCGTCATCCAGCAGCATATCTTCAAAAAACGCGCCGTACGGTTTTTGCGGATGGCGCAGATGGATTTCCAGTATCCAGCGCATACTGGCAGGACTGACGTCGTAATCAGCCAGTGAGCCGGTATGGATGGCGGCGTGCGGGAAATCGGATACCCGGTGGCCCGGCAGGTCAAAGTTCAGTTCCCAGCCCATGCTTTTAGCTTTCTGGTCCGCATACTGGTACAGCTGCTGGCCGGTGAGCTTGTCGTTCTGCCACACCTGGCGCACCGCATGGAACAGCGCTTCGGCATCCGCGGCACAGCGCGCCTGCTCTTCATCATTGCCGACAACGAAGGAAGCGCCGCCATCGCCTTCCCAGGCTTCAAAACGCGGCGCGATATCGATAAAGAAAATATCATTTTTCTGCAGCACCACGCCGGGCACTGAGGCTTGTTTCATCGGCTTTGTGGTATTGCTGCCGAAGCGCACGCGGGTAGGATGCCAGCTGAGGTTAAGGCCGGAATCGATGAGGATGTTCCTGGCCATGGTGACAGCGTCTTCCTCGACCATGCCGGGTTTTACATTAGCGGCAATGTCGCGTATCGCTTGCCGGGTCTTGCCCCTGGCCTGCAACATGCCTTCAACGGAAAATGCGGGGCCTACCCGTTCGGCCAATGTGTGTGCTGGGTGTGTTGTCAGTGTTGCTTGCGTCATGAAAATCTCCTGGAATCGTGAAGGAATGAAGTGGCTGTTGTGCAGCACAAGTATGGGAAATTTCACGCAAAAGCTGAAGCGCGGCGCTAGATGGAAAACGGACAGCTATGGCGAGGTTCCTGCCAGCGGGGCCGTGGCTTCAGGAACATGCTGCGGATGTGCTCGATAAACAGCCATAGCGCAGCGTTTTCCTGCCAGGCTGGCACGGCGCTTTTGCAAGCCCGCGCGCAGTAGGGTATCGTTAGCGCTTCTTCTCAACACGGACAGACTACATGCCGACGCTTGCCATCCTTGTTTTTCCCGGTGTACAGGCGCTGGATGTGTCTGGGCCGCTGGATGTTTTTTCTGAGGCAAACCGTTTCCTGACGCGTGAACACCAGTACCAGCTGCAGGTGCTGGGCACAGAGCGCGGCATGATGCAGTGTTCCAACGGCATGCCGATTGCCGCGCACCGGCATTACAGCGAGGCGACGGAGGCCTTTGACTTTATCCTTGTTGCGGGCGGGCCGGAATTGCCGCGCAGGCCGCGCGACGAAGCGCTGTCTGCATGGCTACATGCGGCAGCTTTGCGCAGCCGGCATCACGGCTCCATCTGCAATGGCGCCTTCCTGCTGGGCCACGCTGGCCTGCTGGATGGCAAGACGGTGACCACGCACTGGAATGACGTCGCCGCCCTCGCCCGCCTGTTTCCCGAGACCACGGTCGATGGCGACCGCATCTATGCGCAGGATGGCAACCTGTTCACTTCAGCAGGCGTCACGGCCGGCATTGACTTGTCACTGTATCTGCTGTCGCGCGAGAGCGGCGCCGAGGTGTCGTTGAATGTGGCAAAACGGCTGGTGGTGTTTACACAGCGCCGCGGCGGGCAATCGCAGTTCAGCCCTTACCTGACTCCGTATGTGGAAGAAACCTCGCCGGTGAACGTGGTGCAACAGCATGTGCTGGCGCATCTGGAGCAGGAACTGAGCGTGGAAAGCCTGGCGGCCATTGTAGCGATGAGCCCGCGCAATTTCGCGCGCGTATTTGCGCGCGACGCCAAGGTAACGCCAGCGGAATTCATTGAAAGCGCAAGGCTGGACGCCGCCCGCGCGCTGCTGGAGTCAACGCAGGAACCGATCAAGCGCGTGGCCCACCGCTGCGGCTTCAGCAATGTCAACCAGATGCGGGCCGTCTTCGTCAAGCGGCTGGGCGTCACCGCTGCGCAGTACCGCGCCAATTTCGAGGGCTTCCGGCAGGAGTGAAGCAGCGGCTTGCTTCCTCTCCACCCTTTCTGCGTCATTCCGGCATCTTCATATATTCCGTATTGCAACAAAATCCCTGCGGCACTGTTCTTTTTGCAGAAAGTTAGTAGAATACAAATTCGCACAAGAAAAAAATCCTCCGTTCAGGGAA
>JAYSKH010000297.1:0-3204 GCA_043726505.1 Undibacterium sp.
TGCTCGGTCATCGGGTCCGTGGCGGAAATAACCAGCTGTTGCTGCTTCTTGCCGGCGTTCATCAGGCGCGTGGCCAGCTTGGTGCCCGGCGTGGCAAAGGTGACGGCAGTCTTGCCGTAATTCTTCTTGTAGCGTGGGTCCTCCGGCGATACGCCGCGTGGATGCACAGGCAGCACAGCCGCTTCAGCGCCCTCCGCATCAGTCACCCACAGTACAAAATCCTCGTGCTTGAATAACTCTATGTCGGTAATCGGCGTCGGATAATGGTGTACGCCGTGGCCCTTGGGGTTGAGGCCGGTATGCCTGAGCTTAGGAAGCGGCACGCTGGCGTTGAAGATGGAATCGCACCATAGTGCAATGCGTTCGCTGTTGGTGATCTGTGTATTCAACAGATCATCGAACGGATATTTGGAAAGCAGCTTGGCGACCTCTTTTTTGGTATTGGTGTAAAAATCGCCCTGGTAAAGACGCTTCGCGTTTTGCCGCAGCAGATCAACCTTGGCAGGATCGGCGCAAAATTGTGAGGCCCATTCCATGCCGGCGAAGTTCTTGACGAAGAACCAGCCCTGGCCATCGTGCACCCACAGGCCGCCGCCATGGTGGTCTTCCCAGCTTGGCGGGCCGTAGAACCAGTCCACGCCTTTGCCGGATGTACTCATTGTGATTGCATTCATCAGCTTGCGCGATTGCGCATACAAGGGGCTTTCTTTGCGCGGCTCGTGATCTTCATAATAGATGACAAAGGGATTGTCTTCTTTCAGCACTTTTTTTGCTCCGGCCGGCGGTGTTGCTTTTACTGGTGGTGTTTTCTTTGCTGGCGGCGGAGTTGCTGCTTTGGTGCTGGGCATGGTGGCCTCACCGACGTAGAGATGACACGAGCTTCAATGTTTTCTGTCTGGCGGTGCCCAATCTTGCAATGGCTAATCTTGCAATGGCTAACCGGCACATTCATTTTTATTGCCATATTTTCAATACAAAGCAGCTTATTACACAGCAAAGCCTTGATCCAGCTGTCAATTCTGACAGTGTCCAGATAACCCCTCCAGCCATATCCAGCCGCATACAGCCGCATCCAGCCTATGTCCGCAGGCGGCCACGGACACTGTCCGGCCAGCGCCGGGCACCTGTCAGCCAGCAGGCAGCAATATAAATTTCCTTTAAAATCAGTTATTTAGCATTGCAGCAATACTGGCACAGTTACTGCATATAGATCGGCATCCACTCTAAGGATGCCGACATGAACCGCATATCTTCCTCACAACTGAAACGCACCGCCAGGCAGCTCGCCATCTGGGCCGGCACCGGGCTGTGCGGCGTTACCGCGGCGCTGATATTGAGCGTGCTATGCCTGGGCGATCAGGATACGGTCAGCATATACCACCTGCAGATCAGCGAGCTTGCGCATGGCGTGCCCGGCAGTTTTAGCGAAGCGGTGGAAGCCGCGGGCAATTGCAGCGTGCAGGCCAGCATAGGCCCCGGCCTTTCCAGTCTCGCGCTGAAGGTTAACCTGTGCGGCCAGGTCCAGTTTTTCTATGTCCGCCAGCACGCACACCGTTTTGCCTGAGCAGCGCGGGCACCCCGCTTGTCCGACGCCCTTACCGGACACATTGCGGACACTGCGGACAGTTTTCCTATCAAACATAAATTCAACAAAATCAGTTACTTAGCATGCAGCAAGCATTGGCATGTTTCGTGCCTATAAGGCAAAAGAGTCAAAAAACAATTCAGGCAAGATCCAATTTTAGATACCACCATGATCCGCGACACCTCTGCTCAAGATTCCGTCATCTCCGCGCCTAAACCCTGGCGCAATAAAAAGTTTGCCCTGTGGGGTGGGCTGGCCATCGCCGGCGTTATCGGCGCCGTGCTGTTGTTGTCTGCATGGCGCGGCAGCTCGCAGTCTGTCAGCCTGGCGCGGCTGAGCGTAGCGTCTGTCAGCCGCGGCACGCTGGTACGGGATGCAGCGGTCAACGGCCGCATGGTGGCCGCTGTCAGCCCCACGCTGTACTCCACTGCGCCCAGCACCGTCACGCTGAAGGTCAAGGCTGGTGATACCGTCAAACGCGGTGATATCGTCGCAGAACTGGAATCGCCCGACCTCAGCAATGAACTGAAGCGCGAGCAGGCCAGTTATGAACAGCTGGAGGCGGAAGTCGCTCGCCAGCGCATTCTGGCGCGCAAGCAAAAGCTGCTGGCCAGACGAGACGCCGATCAGGCAGAGATAGACCGTGTGTCCGCCGAACGCACTTACCAGCGCATAGAAACGGCAGGCATTGTCGGCGTGGTCGCAAAGATCGATTTCCTGAAGGCGCAGGACGCGCTGAAATCGGCCGAGATACGCTCCAAGCATGCCGAACTGGCGACCGGCCTGGAAAACGAAGACGTGGACCTTCAGCTAAAAACCAAGATCAGCCAGTTGCAACAGCAGCGGCTGACGCGCGACAACGCACAGCGCCGCGTGGATGAACTGAAACTGAAAGCGCCGGTAGACGGCTTCGTCGGCACCTTGTCCGTGGCCAACCGCAGCGTCGTCGCCGCCAACACCGCACTGATGACACTGGTGGATCTGTCGCAGCTGGAAGTGGAGCTGGAAATCCCCGAATCCTATGTGGCCGATCTCGGCCTGGGCATGAATGTGGAACTGGACATCAATGGCACAAAGGCCAGCGGCAAGCTGTCTGCACTGTCGCCGGAAGTGGTCAAGAACATCGTGCTGGCCAGGGTGCGCTTCACCGGCAACCAGCCTACCGGCCTGCGCCAGAGCCAGCGTGTTTCCGCCCGGCTGCTGATAGAAGAAAGGCCGAACGTACTGATGCTGCCGCGCGGTCCTTTTGTGGAAAACGAAGGCGGGCATTTTGCCTACGTCATGGACAACGGCGTTGCCCGCCGCCGCCCCATCCGCATCGGCGCCACCAGTGTTACTTCGGTGGAGATACTGGAGGGCCTGAAGGAAGGCGACAAGGTCGTCATCGCCGGCACCGACAATTTTGAAAACGCAGCAAGTGTTTCCATCAACAATTAAAACCCACTTTATTACAAGGAAGGCCTGCCATGCTACGCATGAACAACCTGAGCAAAGTTTATCGCACCCACATGATAGAAACGCACGCGCTGCGGGGTTTTGAAATCCATGTGAAGGAAGGCGAGTTCGTCACCGTGACCGGCCCTTCCGGCTCAGGCAAGACTACCTTCCTGAATATCGCG
>JAYSKH010000298.1:0-2960 GCA_043726505.1 Undibacterium sp.
GTTACATCGGGACGACTACGATATTGTTCGGCCAGAATCGCTGCGGATTTGTCGCGGCTGCCGTCGTTGACGTAAATGATTTCATAGGAAATGCCCAAAGCGTCCAGCGCCGGATAGAGGCGCGCGAAGAGCTTGGCAAGGCCGGATTCCTCGTTGTACACGGGGATGACGACGGAAAGTTCTGGTTTCATCAAAGCCTGGTAATGAAAAATTGCGGTACTGAAAGCGATAATGTCATACAAGCAAGCCGCATGCCTTACACGGGTTTCCAGCCGACTTGCGTGGTCAGCCCAAAATGTTGCTTTGCGGACAGGTTTTCGCCTTCAAATTATGCGAGCACGGATTTTACCGCGCCGACTGCACGCTCGACATCTTCTTTACTCATTGCAGTAAACATCGGCAGTGAGACGATCAGGCGGCCGACGCGTTCTGCGATCGGGAACATACCTTCCTTGAAGCCTTGATCGCGATACAGTTTGAGCAAATGAATCGGTGGATAGTGATAGCCGATGCCGATCTGGCGCTCCATCATTTTTTCCATGAAGGCCGCGCGCGTGATGCGTTCCGGCAGTACCAGCTGGAACATGTGCCAGTTGCTGTTGGTGAAATCTGCTACCGGCAGTTGCGCGCCAGTCTGGGCTTCAAAGTCGGCGCCGAACAGGTCGAAGTAGTGTTTCGCCAGGCCGATGCGTTTTTCGGTAATGGCGTCGATATGCGCGAATTGCCCCAGGCCGATGGCAGCAGCGATGTCGGTCATGTTGAATTTGCCGCCGAGGACGTCCACTTCGAGGCCGTCGAAGCCGCTGCGGGTGACGCCTTGCAGGCGATATTTTTCAGCCAGACGCGCTTCATCAGCATTGTTGACGACTAGGCAACCGCCTTCGGAGCTGGTGATGTTTTTGTTGGCCTGGAAGCTAAACGAGACAAAGTCGCCGAAGGAGCCGATGCGCTTGCCGTTCCAGGTCGAGCCCAATGCTTGGGCGGCGTCTTCGATCACGCGCAGATTGTGCTTCTTGGCGATGGCGTAAAGACGGTCCATGTCGACTGGCAGGCCGGCCAGATACACCGGGATGATGGCCTTGGTACGCGGCGTGATGGCGGCCTCCAGCTTGTCGAGGTCGATATTGCGGGTAATCGGATCAATGTCGGCAAATACGGGTGTGGCACCGGTTTCGATGATCACGTTGGCGGTCGCTACCCAAGAAATAGGTGTCGTGATGACTTCATCACCGGTACCGATACCGGCGATGCGCAACGCAATTTCCATCGTGCAGGTGCCGGAGTTGAACGTGCGCACAATGCGTCCACCCAGATAGTCGGACAGGGCTTTCTCAAAGGCTTGCACCTTGGGGCCGCTGGTGATCCAGCCGGAGCGCAGCACATCGCCGACAGCGGCAATGGTAGCTTCGTCAATGGTTGGCTTGGAAAACGGCAGGAACGACTGAGTCATGAAGTGCTCGCAAGGAATCAGATGATGATCGTGTCAAGATCAGAAAAAAGGTATCAGCGCTGCAAAGGTTTGAGATAAGGTTTGAGATTGTCACTCAGGCCTGCATCGCTGACATACCGGTGCGTATTGCTATATTGTAAATCAGCCGGTCAACTGCGGGTGAGCAGAACCACGCCGACGATAATCACGCCGATGGCTAGGATGCGCTGTGCCGAAACGACTTCACCGAGGAAGTACCAAGCGCCGATGGCATTGATGATATAGCCCAGCGACAGCAACGGGTAGGCAATGGTGACATCCACTCGCGACAACCCGATGATCCAGACGCCCACTGAAATCACATAGCAAGTCAGGCCGCCCAGTATCGGGAGCTGAGTCGCCAGCTTGATGCCGGTAGAAAACCAGTTTTCCGCAGTCAGATGGATCGCGCCGACGGCATTGGTGCCGGCTTTGAGCAAAAGTTGCGCGACCGCGTTGAGGCAGATGCCGACAAAAATGAAGCCGAAGGTGGTGATATTCATGGACTTGCTTTCTTGTTATTGTTGCCTGCCGCAACCTCCGCAATCGGATTGTTGGCGACGATGACACGGCGCGGATCCTGACCGATCAGGCGCATCGGAATACCGCGTTGTTTCAGGTCGGTGTAGACACTCGGATCCATGATGGCGATGTCTTTTTTACCGGCGGTGTGGTCGGCAACCCATTGCGCCACGAAAGCGTCAATTGTCGGTAGCCACAATTGCGGTTCCTGCTTGAGACCGAACTCCATCTCATCGGCATGCCGGACCAGCGTCATGGTGCGTTGCAGGTAGAACGGCAGGGCTTGCTCATAGCGGCCTACCAGATACATCGGCGTTTCCGGTGTCAGTTCGGCTTGCAGCACTGGCACGTAGTCGACACCGGCCGAATAACGGCCTTGCGGATCGTGACCCAGCATCAGCAACTGTCCGGCGATGAAGGTGCTGGCCGCCAAGAACACCACAGCCAGATCTTTCTGTGTGCGCGCGAAACGAATCGCCAGCACCGCGCCGATAAACGCCACGATTGTGGCGGCGTAAATCCAGGGCACATGGGCAGTCACCAGTGGCAGCGAATACGCATCCTTGGCCAGCAACGGCACACGTGGGATAAAGGCCATGGCGATGGCACAAGGCACAGCCACCAGCGACGCCGACAGCACGATGGCCTTGAATGTAGCGCGTTCCAGATAGCAGGCAATCAGCAGCGCCAGTGTGGGGAAGATCGGCAGAATGTAAGACGGCAGTTTGGATCCAGAAATACTGAAGAACACGAAAATGAATACGGTCCAGACCAGCAGCATCTTGCGCGGCTGAAATTTGCCACTCGACAGACTGTTGAAGCTGCTGCCGCTATGTTCTTCACGGGTACCGGTCAGCAGGCTTTGTAGCAACACGCCCAGCCAAGGGATGATACCTGCCAGCAGAATAGGGATGAAGTAATACCAAGGGCCGGTACGGCTATGGATTTTAGTGGTGAAGCGCTGGAAATG
>JAYSKH010000299.1:0-1923 GCA_043726505.1 Undibacterium sp.
CCTGCATGCCGTCCAGTTCCGGCAACGTCAGCAGGCCGCCCCAGATGCCGCTGTCCGGCCTTTGCTCCAGTAATACCTGGCCGTCGTGCAGCACGACCAGCATGACAGCCTGTTTTTCCCTTTGCTGTTTTTTCGGCTTGCGCACTGGCAGTTCCGCTGTGCGTCCGCTGGCATACGCTACGCAACGGTGCTGCAACGGGCAGCGCGGGCAAGCCGGGCTGCTGCGCGTGCAGAGCGTTGCGCCCAGGTCCATCAGGCCTTGCGTATAGGACTCTATGCCTTGTTCAGGCAGCAGCGCCTCGGCGCGCAACCACAGGCCATCTTCAATTGGCTTGGAGCCAGGGTAGCCTTCTACGCCAAACACGCGTGCAAATACCCGCTTCACATTGCCGTCCAGGATCGCCGCGCGCGTGCCGTAGGAAAATGCCGCTATCGCCGCGGCGGTGGACCTGCCTATGCCAGGCAATTCTTTGAGCAGCGTGGGATCGGAAGGAAAGCGGCCATCGTACAGCGCGACGACCTGCTGCGCACACTTGTGCAGATTGCGCGCCCGCGTGTAATAACCGAGGCCGCTCCAGTGCGACATCACCTGCTCGGAGCTTGCGGCCGCCAGATCCTGCACAGTGGGAAAGCTTTCCAGGAAACGCTGGTAATACGGGATCACCGCCGTCACCTGGGTTTGCTGCAGCATGATTTCAGACAGCCATACCTTGTATGCATCGCGTGTCTGCTGCCACGGCAGGCTATGCCTGCCGTGCTGCTTTTGCCAGCGGATCACATCCGCGGAAAAGCCTGGGTCTTCGTAATTCACTTAATTGAAAGCCTCATCTTCAGGAGTGGGTCATGTCTATCGGCACGATCCACTGGTCATACTGTTCGGCCGTCACATAACCGGAAGCCAGCGCCGCTTCGCGCAGACTGGTTCCTTCCTTGTGGCCTTTCTTGGCGATCGACGCTGCCTTGTCGTAGCCGATGTGGCGGTTCAATGCGGTTACCAGCATCAGATTCTTGTCCAGGTTTTCTTGCAGCTTGGGCAGGTTGGGCTCTATGCCCACCGCGCACTGGTCGTGGAAGGCATTGCAGGTGTCACCCAGCAGTTCTATGCTTTCCAATACGTTGTGCACCATGACAGGCTTGTACACGTTCAGTTGGAAATTACCCTGGCTGCCGGCAAAGGCGACTGCGGCATCGTTACCAAAAACCTGCACGCATACCATCGTCATCGCTTCGCACTGCGTAGGGTTGACCTTGCCCGGCATGATGGACGACCCCGGTTCGTTTTCCGGAATATTCAGCTCGCCTATGCCGCAGCGCGGGCCACTTGCCAGCCAGCGCACGTCATTGGCAATCTTCATCATCGCGCCAGCCAGCGTGCGCAGCGCCGCCGATACATTAACCAGCGCATCATGCGCGGACAATGCAAAAAACTTATTGTGCGCGGAGCGGAAAGGGTAGCCGGTAATCTGCGCGATGCAGTGCGCTGCCAGATCGCCAAAGCGCGGATGCGCATTCAGGCCGGTGCCGACAGCAGTGCCGCCTATCGCCAGGTCATACACGCCGGGCAAAGTCTGCTTGACAGTATGCAGCGCAAAATCCAGCTGCGCGACCCACGCACCAATTTCCTGGCCCAGCGTGATCGGCGTTGCATCCTGCAAGTGCGTGCGGCCGGTCTTGACGATGTCCTTGTAGGCTGCCGATTTGGCTGCCAGCGTATTGCGCAGCTGCTCCACCGCCGGGAACAGGTGCTGGTACAACTGCTCGACAACGGCGATATGCATCGCAGTCGGAAAGGTATCGTTGGAAGACTGGCCGCGGTTCACGTGATCATTCGGATGCACTGGGGCCTTGCTGCCCATGACGCCGCCGGCGATCTCAATCGCGCGGTTGGAGATCACTTCATTGGCATTCATGTTGGATTGCGTG
>JAYSKH010000300.1:0-8794 GCA_043726505.1 Undibacterium sp.
ACCGCAGCGACTACCAGCGTAACGCGCTGGCCCGTTGCCAGGAGCAGGCCAGCCAGCAGGATAAGGACGATTGCGTGAAGCGCATTAAAGGTGGAGACGTTTCTGGCAGCGTAGCCGCTGGCGGTGTGCTACGTGAATATCGTGAAACCATTCCAGCTCCCGGGGCAGCGGGCACGCCTCCCCAGCAGTAGACAGGCCATATGCCATGTGGATTTGTCGTAACAACAGCGTTACCATGTGACTTTGACTAAGGAAATAAGGAGTCGGTATGGCTGATGGAGATATTGTAGGCGATACGGTAGATAACGCGGCGAGCGACAAGCAAGGCCGCCTTAAGGCAAAGCATTTTTCCATGATCCGCGGGTTTCATCTCGCGGATTTTTTTACGCTTGGCAATGCCGCGTGCGGCGTGGCTGCCGTATTTTTGGCGATGCTGTATGTGGCGCATCCCGGTAGCGATGCGAAGCATTATTTTTATCTGGCGGCGGTGATGGCGCCAGTGGCTTTTTTCTTTGACGTGCTGGATGGCCGTATTGCGCGCTGGCGCCGCCAGCATTCTGCGATGGGCCGTGAACTGGATTCTCTGGCCGACGTCATTTCTTTTGGGCTGGCACCGGCAACGCTGGCGTTTGCTGCGGGCATGCAGGGTGGATGGGACTGGGTGTGCCTGGTCTATTTTGTGTGCTGCGGCGTTAGCAGGCTGGCACGCTATAACGTTACTGCAGAGAGTCTTTCGGCCGGTGCAGACAAGGTCGCGTATTTTGAAGGTACGCCTATCCCGACCAGCGTTGTACTGACTGCGGTGCTGGCATTTGCCGCGTGGAAGGACAGGATAGGGGATCAACTGGCGGGCGGGAGCTGGCAGGTCGCCGGTGCGGAACTACATCCGCTGGCCTTGCTGTTTCTGCTGTCCGGATCGCTGATGATCAGCAAGACTTTCCGGATCCCTAAATTCTGATGATCTGATAAAAGGGCACCGCGGCGCGGCCTGCGGTGCCTTGATACCTTGACCGTTTATTTGCGGGCGAACTTTGCGGCGAGTTGCAGCAATTTATCGCTGCGTTTGCGCTCGGCTTCTTCCTCTTCCTTGACCTTGCGTTCTGCATTTGCTTTGGCTTTTTGTTCGGCAAACCTGGCTTTGCGCAGCTCGGCTTCTTTTTTCGCGCGTTCTTTCAACATCAGTACCGCATGGTTGCGGTGTTCTTCAGTGACTTCTTCGCCGGCATTGCCTTCCAGGTCAAAGCGGTTGGTGGCTTTGGCCATTACATGCATGTAGCGCGGCGACTTGGTATGCAAACCCAGCGCAATACGCAAAACCTTGCGGTCCAGTTCCGGCAGTTTTGCCAGGATCTGCTTGTCTATGCCTATCGCCAGCGGCAAAGTGTCGCGGAAAGCGGCAAAGTCATTTTGCAGTTGTTTCAATAGCGCGCGGGCAAGATGCACGGGGCTGGGAGCGGTACCGGTTTCTTTCGTATTCATTGACAAACAGCTTACAGGTTAATTAAGGTGCGTAGCATATCATGGACGGCACTGAACAAGGAATTTAGCGTTACCCCAGCGATTAAACGATGACATACGTTGTACGGTGTAGTGCGGCTTCTTTTAAGTGCGGCTGACCGCCATCTTTCCCATCAACCATTGCAGGCCTGCCAGATGCTGCTGATCATGGCTGCAAAGGAAATGCGCAAGGCCCTGCACGGTAACGTCGCCATATCCGTCAAAGCTGCCGCTACGCTGCCATTGACCGGATTCCAGTGTTGCCAGCATGTGGACGGTTTCCTTGCGTGCATCGCGTATCGCAGCAAAAACATCCGCCGGACTGGCTCCGGCGTAATCGCGTTCGGCGACCAGAGCGTAAGTGTCTATGGAGGCCAGTACCGGATGTTCTTCATTCAGCAGGTGGCGAAAGCGCAACTGGTAGCCGTCTATTTCTATATCGCGTACGTGGCAGATCTGCTCCAGTGCGTTCAGGGATTCGCTGGGCACGCCGTCCCAGGATTCCGGCGCCCACTGTTGCAGATGCAGGGGCACCGCGTTGAAGTGTGCTTCCAGCTGCTGGGGAAAGGCCGACAAAGTAGCGAGCGTAATATCCATGGTTTATCTGCCGGGTAAGTGAATGGGGCGCCTGATAAAGAAAGGTTTGCCTATTTGTGTTGGCGGTTTGCCTTGCCCTGCTCGAGAGCTACCCTGATCCTCTCGGGTTTGACGAGACTGGCCTGCAAGGTATTGGCATAGGTGCCGAAACAGCACATGTTGCCGTATTGGCTGAACGAATACTGGCCAATGATCTCTGCGTCATGCGGCAGTTCGGGCGGCAGCGGATGAGGCTCGCGAGCCTGCATCACGTGGCTTTTGATCAGGTAGTCGACTTCCTGCACTGCAAAGCCGGAATCATCCGCCAGCGCTTCCCTGGCTGCCCAGATTTTATCGACGGTGATTTTGCCGTTTGCCATCGCAAAGGCGGCTACATATACCAAGGCGCCGGTCCAGCTGCGGCAGAAATATAAATGCTCGCGATACAGGTACATATCCCATTTTTGTTCCATCTGGCCGGCCTTGTACAGCATGCCGTCGCGCACCTGTTCTCCTGGATATTCAAGCGTGCTGGCGATTTCTACCGCATCTGCTGGAAACTGGCCGGCATAGCTGCTGCCGGTGACTTTTCTGAACTCTGCAAAACTGCGCGCGACTGCCGGGTCTGCGGCGCCGGCTTTCATTGCCCGCACAAAGGACAGGCAGTCGTAACCGTCAACGACAAAGGGGTTTGCCTCATCAGCGCGTGTGAGGGGCCGGACTTGAAATTGCGGCAGTGCATCTGGGGCATCGGGCAGCGCCTGGACGGAAGCAGGCGCTGCCGTTGCGGCTGTTTGGCCCAGGATGGCGTGTATGAACTTCTTGAACAAATGAATCTCCGTTGACTGCTGATAACCGGCTATAACGATGCTCTGCCTATATGGGCATGGGCAGGCATCGACAGTTTAACAAATTAGACCGGCTATAACAGCAACCCCGACTTGAGAAAAGCAATTCGTGGCGCCCCGTGGCGCTATTCTGGGTAACGCGGATCTGTCTCGTGGAGCAGCGTTCTCAGCAAGTCATGATAGTGCAAATTATATTTTTTATCTTGGATATCCCACTCGTGCTCTTTGACTGACCACTTGATAGTGCGCAGCTGGTCGCGGACGAGTGTCAGAAATGCGGTAAAAGATGGAGCGACGAAAACCTTTTCCTGTTCGTCCCTGCCGAAGATGATCACCTGGCCTACGGTGCCATTGACGTCTGGATCGAGATCGATACCCAGATAATTTCCGCCGCTGTCGTGGGTGAAGGGTATCCACTTTGGATTGACGTACATGGGCTTTACATAGCCTTCAGGAACAGCAGTCATGGAGTCTGCAAAATCTTCATTCAGTGAGCCATCTTTTCCCACCTCATACAACATATCCCACTGCAATTTGATTTCGTCGATGCTCAGCAAGGCTGAACCAATGAACATACCTGGAGTGTCTGCCTGACCATTGAATTCAGCCAGGCATTCCTTGAAGTCTGCCGGCAGTGTGACGCCTAGGTGCTGTTCAAATTCCTGCAATTCTTCGGCCGTTGCGCCGGGATTGAACTGCATGAATTGCAGCACATTCTTATCGGCGAAAATTTGTTTGATGTCGTTCAGCGGCTGCAGCATGTTTTGCCCTCGTCACAAGAGATGGTTGTCGATACGCTCGGTTGATTCAGCTGAACCATGGATATTGGTTGCAGGAATTAGTTTCATATTATACATGCTAATTTGATATCTATTGGCGTGTTGCAAGAAAAAGTGCAGGTCGCACATTTTTGCAGTTTGGCTTGCAAGGAGTGACGAGGGGAGGGCTTGGCGGAACTTGGCGTGCTAAGCGCACGCCAAGTTCGCATCAGATAAAGATAATCAGATGAAGATAATCAATGCAGCGGCGGAAATGATCAGCGCCACTTTTGTCAGCTTGTAGACTGTTTTATTCCAGGCCTTGAAGCGGCGGCGGTATTGGCCCATGACAAACGATACCCGGAACAGTTTGCTGACGCCGCCGGTCTGGTCACCGGTTTCGTTTGGCGAACTGGCGGCGGTCATCATCGTGCGGCCCAGCCAGCGGTTGATGGCTTGCGCCCAGCGGAAGCGCATCGGGCGTTCTATATCGCAAAACAGGATGATACGGTCGCTGTCGCTGCCATTGATTGCCCAATGAATGTAGGTTTCATCAAAGATAACGCCTTGTCCGTCGCGCCAGCTGTAACGCTCGCCGTCTACTTCGATGAAGCAGCGGTCGTCATTGGGTGTGGCTAGCCCAAGGTGGTAACGCAATGAGCCTGCAAACGGGTCGCGGTGCTGATTCAGCTTGCCGCCGGGCGGCAGTTCGGCAAACATGGCCGCTTTTACTGAAGGGATGCCGCGCAGCAGTGCAAACGTCTGCGGGCAGAATTGCTGTGCTGACGGGTGGCTGGCGTCGTACCATTTCAGGTAGAAGCGTTTCCAGCCGCTTTTGAAAAAGGAATTGAAGCCAGCGTCGTCATTCTTTTCAGCAGCCTTGATTTTTTGCAGTGTCAGCAGGTTCTCTGCTTCGGCGCGGATGATTTCCCAGTTTTGTTGCAGCGGCGCCAGATCCTTGAATTCATTGACAGGGAAATAAGGCGTCGACGGCACTTTGGAGAAGATGTGCATGAACAGGTTGATCGGCGCCATGAAAGACGAGTGATCGAACATCTGGCGCATGAAAGGCAGGCGCACCTTGCCGCGGAAGTGGATGTGCAGGATCGCCAGGAAATACAGGCCGATGAATGCCCACTTCATGACGCTTGAATCCGGTGATGCTGCTGGTTTGATACTGGTGTTGCACGCTGTAGCAAAAAATCCACTATATATTCCTCAATATAGGCAGTCTGGGGACCGCAATAGCCGCCATTCTACGACTTTTTGACGCCCGTGGCTTGCAGCAAGTGCGGCAAGGGTTTCACTGCCGGGGGATGTTTGTGATTTGATGTAGGAGTGATAAAAAAAGCCCTCCACAGTGGGAGGGCGAAAAGCCTTGAAGGGCTTTGCTCTTGCGGAACTCTTTAATGGGTTGCGTGCCTACATCGTAAAAGGCAGCGGCAGCATGCCATATCCTTCATCCAGCACGTCTATGCTATCTAGCAAGCCTTGCAGGCCGTGATCCAGCATTGCCAGATTGTCTTCGTCCATTTGCATCAGCGCTTCGGGCAGCAGGCCACGCGCGGGAGTTGGCGCTCGCAATAGCGTGGCAGTGCCTTCTTCGGTGAGTTTTACCTTGACGACGCGCTGGTCGGCCGTATCCCTTGTCTTAACAACAAGGGCGCGTTTTTCCAGTGCATCCAGCAGATTGCTGGTGGTTGTCTGGTGAATAGCGAGTTTGGCGGCCAGCTCCCCAACGCGCAAGCCGCTGTTTTCATGCAGCTCTTGCATGATCCATAGCTGCGCGCCGCTGACGCCGCATTGCTTTTCTATCCATAAGGAATGCCTTTGTGCTGCACGTATGACCACGCGCAGTTTTTTTAAAATTTCCAGACGGGACGGGGGTTGCGGGTGCGTGTCGTCTGGCGTAGCTGGCGCCTGCTGTAATTTTTTCTTTGTCATTGATGTTTCCTAGAGGTCATAGCTTAGCATAATTAAATTTGTACAAATATAGTTTGTTAGAATATAATTTGCCCAAATGCAGCATGGCGCAATAACAAATAAAGTAATTGATCATTGAGTCTTGGGCTAAGGCCAGGAGACTGCGCATTTTTAGACGCTTACCCATTACCCATTCCTGTCCTATATTGAACCCTGATAATGACCAGGTTGCGGGCGCTGAGATGCCCGGCCTAAACCTTCGCTCAAAGATAGTGCATCTTTGGCACAGGGGCGCAGCGTGGGTGCTTGGTCCGGTGTTGGTAGGTTTGGCGGCGGTGGGCCTGGCAATGGGGAGCGAATATGCGAACCGGTTAAACCGCTTCGTCGTGCACATGTATTTCTGGTCTCCGCTGTTGTTTATGCCCACTGGTTTTGCGTTGCTGGCGTATTGCTGCAAACGCTACTTCCCCGGCTCCCAGGGCAGCGGCATACCGCAGACGATGGCGGCGATGGATGACGCCGGAACCGCAAAGCAGACCAGCTTGCTGTCCGTCCGGATTGCGGTGGGCAAGATTTTTTCTACGCTGGCGGGTTTGTGCATAGGCGCGTCGATAGGCAGGGAGGGGCCGACGGTGCAGATAGGCGCTTCCATCATGCACATGTTTTATGGACGCGGTCCGTTCCAGTCTGCCGAAACCCGCCGTATCCTGATTCTCGCAGGCGGGGCAGCAGGTATTGCGGCGGCGTTCAACACGCCATTGGCCGGCATTATGTTTGCGATTGAGGAACTGAGCAAGAAGCATGTTTTCAATGCGAATAGTTCTACGTTGGTGACGGTGATTGTCTCAGGGCTGATCTCGCTGGCGCTGTTGGGGAACTATACGTATTTTGGTTCTAGTGGTGCGTCGCTGGATTGGCATTCTGCACTGGCGGCGGTTTTGTTGTGCGGTACGGTGGGTGGGTTGGCGGGCGGGCTGTTTAGCCGCTTGTTGATTGCAGGTAGCTTTTCTCTGCCGCCCCGTATGGCAGCTTTTGTCAGGGAACGCCCGGTGCTGTTTGCTGCGATGTGCGGGCTGGTGGTGGCTATTTTGGGTGTTTGCACGAATGGGCTGGTGTTTGGCACCGGGTATGAGCCGACGAGGCTGACATTGGAAGGGCGCGACACCTTGCCTTGGTATTTCGGGCTGGCAAAACTGGCGGCAACGCTGGTGTCTTCGATGAGCGGTATTGTTGGCGGTATTTTTGCGCCATCGCTCGCGGTCGGCGCCGGCATAGGCGATAACCTGGCCGACCTTTTCCCGGCGCTGGCGACGCGCAGTGCAATAGTCATGCTGGTGATGGCGTCTTATTTGTCTGGGGTAACGCGTGCTCCCGTGACTTCGTTCATCATCATGATGGAAATGACGAACAGCCATCAGATGTTGCTTCCGCTGATGGCGGCATCGGTGGTGGCCAGCGGCGCATCAAAATTGATTTGCCCGACAGCCTTGTATCACGCGCTGGCAAAAAAATTCAGCCATGTTGCCGATGGCGTCTATGCTGTGGATAGGACGGTACAAAAAACCGGGGAGAGAAACCAGGAAGCTACTTCATCAGATGCCACAGGAGAACATGCCGAAGAAAAAAAGTGAAATTTACAATCCGTGCATACAGAGGCGGCAGGACTATTTCCTGCTGAAAAAAATCTCTGCAACGCACAGCAATCACGCTGCTTAATTACCCTGCTTATTTACCTTGAACTCTCACACTGAATGGAGCCTCATAATGAATGCTATCAAAAATCTGACGCTGCTCGCTACATCCGCATTATTTGTTACAGCGTGCTCGACTACTCCTAAAACTGAAACTCCTGTGACCGCGCCTGTTGCGCAAACCAAACCGGCTATGCCTGCTCCGGATACACGCACTGTTTCCACTGTGGATGCTGCGGTAGATCCGCTGAACGACCCTAACGGCCCATTGGCCAAACGCAGCGTTTATTTTGACTTTGACAGCTATGTAGTGAAACCGGAATTTGCTTCCGTCGTCAATGCGCATTCCAAATTTCTGGAAAAAAACGCACAGCGCAAGATCCTGATCCAGGGCAATACGGATGAACGCGGTGGCAGCGAATATAACCTGGCGCTGGGCCAGAAGCGTGCCGAAGCAGTTCGCAAATCTCTGGTATTGTTGGGCGTGCCGGAACAGCAAATGGAAGCAGTTTCTTTGGGTAAAGAAAAACCTAAAGCAACGGGCAGTGATGAGGCCTCATGGGCAGAAAATCGCCGGGCCGATATTGTCTATACAGGCAATAAGTAAATCCTCCTTCGCTGCCGGTTTTGCCGGCAAGTATCAATAGCTTTCCCTGCGGAAAGGCGGATGCCGGTTGATGCCGGCATCCGCAGCACATAAAGCGGAACTGGCGTCGTTAGTTACCGCACATACAATACAATCTGGCGTTGATACTCTTGCAGCATCGTTGCTCGCTGTTGCTGCGTCTTTGCTACACCGCTGCCACATTGTTGCCATATCTTTGCTGCATATTGCAGTGAGTATCACGCGCTGGATTTGAGGAAAGGAACGCCGTTTGCGCTTTTTGTTCACAGCCGCCACCATGATTGGTCGCAATACATGATTTCACATACAATTTTTCCGGTGATGCCGGAAGCGCTGAATACCCTGACGGCAATTGGATTTATTTTGATTGCGGGGATCATCGGCGCGAAGCTGATGACACGCTTATTGCCGGTTCCGACGATTACCAGCTATGTGCTGACGGGGCTGCTGATTGGGCCTGCGGGCCTGAATCTGCTGAACACAGGTGCGCTGGAAAGTCTGGCGCCGCTAATAGACCTTACGCTGGGCCTGGTGGTATTTGAACTAGGCCGCAGGATAGATTACAAATGGTTGGTCAAGGAAAAGTGGCTGCTGGTGACCGGCATAGCTATTAGTGTCGCCATATTCTTTGCCCTGTACCTGTTATTGACGATGCTGGGCATTCCGCAGCTGGTGGCAAGCATGGCTGCCGCCATTGGCATGGCGAGTTCTCCGGCGGTGGCGCTGAACATCGTGCATGAACTGAAGGCGGAAGGGCAGGTCAGCGAACGCATGCTGAATATTATTGCGATCAGTAACTCGCTGGCGTTTATCGTTTTTACGATGAGCCTGTCTGCGCTGCACCTTGAATATAGCAGCGACTGGCGCATCCTCGTG
>JAYSKH010000301.1:0-6632 GCA_043726505.1 Undibacterium sp.
TGCATGGTCACGCCGCTACTTCAGCAAGATGAAGAAGATGCCTTCCAGCCTGCAGGCAGCCGATTACTCCGCCACGATCCAGTATCTGAATGCGGTGAAGGCAGCCGGTTCGGATGATACGGATAAAGTCATGGCAAAACTGCGGGCGACGAAGATCAACGACATGTACGCGAAGAACGGTTACATCCGTGCCGACGGCAGCATGATCCATGACATGTACCTGATGCAGGTGAAAAACCAGGCTGATTCCAAGTACCCATGGGATTATTATAAAGTCGTGCAGACTATCCCTGGCGAACAGGCTTTCACTACCAAGGCCGAGACCAAGTGCTCGCTGTGGAAATAAGCGTTAGTCGTTTGCTTTAGCATTTTTAACACCTGGCGCGCTGCCTTCGGCTGAACCTTAGGCAGCGCCCAGTTCCTCGATCTTTCACCCTTTTTGGGTGATTTTTTTCATGAAGTCGCCATGGAAATATTTGGTAAACCGCTAGCGTCGATGCCGAGCCAGCTGCTGCTGGGGCTGGTTAACGGCTCGTTCTACGCGATGCTGTCGCTCGGCCTGGCCGTCATTTTCGGCCTGTTGAACGTCATTAATTTTTCCCACGGCGCGCTGTATATGATGGGGGCTTTCCTTGCATGGATGGGACTCAACTATTTCGGCGTCAATTACTGGGTGATGCTGGTGGTGGCTCCGCTGCTGGTCGGCGTGTTTGGCATCATCATCGAAAAAACCATGCTGCGCTGGCTGTATAAGCTGGACCATGTGTATGGCCTGCTGCTGACCTTCGGCATTACGCTGTTGCTGGAAGGTTTGTTCCGCTCGTTCTACGGCGTCTCCGGCCAGCCGTATTCGGTGCCTGATTTGCTGGCAGGGGCAACCGACCTGGGCTTTATGATCCTGCCGAATTACCGGGCGTGGGTGGTCGTGGCTTCGCTGGTTGTGTGTTTTTCTACGTGGTTCGTCATTGAAAAGACCAAACTGGGCGCGTATCTGCGCGCCGGCACTGAAAATCCCAAACTGGTGGAAGCATTCGGCATCAACGTGCCGCTGATGGTCACGCTAACCTATGGCTTCGGCGTGGCGCTGGCGGCCTTTGCCGGCGTACTGGCGGCGCCGGTGATACAGGTATCGCCGCTGATGGGTTCCAACCTGATCATCACGGTATTTGCTGTCGTGGTAATCGGCGGTATGGGTTCTATCATGGGCTCCATCCTGACAGGCTTAGCCCTGGGCATCATCGAAGGCCTGACGCGCGTGTTCTATTCTGAAGGATCTGCTACCGTCGTTTTCGTCGTGATGGCCATTGTGCTGATGATCCGTCCTGCCGGCTTGTTCGGCAAAGAGAAATAAACTGAATGGCGCTCACTATGAATAAGAAAATCGGAATTGCCATTGCGCTGATACTGCTACTGGTTGCGCCGCAACTGGGCGTGTATCCCATCCTGCTGATGAAGCTGCTGTGCTTTGCCTTGTTTGCCTGCGCATTCAATCTGCTGATAGGCTACACCGGCCTGCTGTCTTTCGGCCATGCGGCGTTTTTCGGCGGCGCCAGCTACATCACCGGATGGGCGCTGCGCGACATGGGGCTGACGCCTGAACTCGGCATCCTGCTGGGGATGCTGGCGGGCGCACTGATCGGGTTGGTGATGGGTGTGCTGGCGATACGCCGGCAGGGTATCTATTTCACGATGATCACGCTGGCGCTGGCGCAGATGCTGTATTTCGTTTTCCTGCAAGCCAAGTTCACCGGCGGCGAAGACGGCCTGCAGCAGGTGCCGCGCGGTAAATTGCTGGGTGTGCTGGACCTGAGTTCCGACCTGACCTTGTATTACGTGGTGCTGTTCATCGCCGTGGCGGGTTTTGCGCTGATCGTGCGCACCGTGCATTCTCCTTTCGGCCAGGTGCTGAAGGCCGTCAAGGAAAACGAACCGCGTGCGGTGTCGCTGGGTTACGACGTCGATAAATACAAGCTGCTGGCCTTTGTATTGTCTGCCGCGCTGTCAGGGCTTGCAGGAGCCACCAAAACGCTGGTGCTGGGCTTTGCGACACTGACAGACGTGCACTGGGCCATGTCCGGGCTCGTCGTGCTGATGACGCTGGTAGGCGGCCTGGGAACGATTACCGGTCCTATCGTCGGCGCCGTCATCATCCTGCTGCTGGAAAACAAGCTGGGCGACCTAGGCGACCTGCTGGCGCGCATTACGACAGTGGAGTGGTTCCATTCGCTGGGTGAATCCATCACCATCGTCACGGGTCTGATCTTCATCGTCTGCGTGCTGGCTTTCCGCCGCGGCATCGTCGGCGAGATTGGTGCGCGGCTGGGCAAGCGCAGCTAACGAAACAAAACACCGCAAGACCTGGGACGCTACCGGCGTACCCAGGTTTTTTTTCGGCTGCTGTTGCCGGCTTGGTCGCCTGGCAGTGTGGAAACTCGTTTTGCGCGTTAGACTGATGGCTTGCATCGCGCAATGATAAAAAATAAAAGGATCCGAGACATTTCCATGCCGTCCCCGCTTAACGACAATCTGTCCACACCGCTCAGCTATCGTCCGTTCGCTTTTTTCGTCAATGTGAAAGTGGGGTTGCGGGCTGCCTGCCTGCTGCGTATTGATGGCGGCAGCATCTATGCCAGCCCGGCGCAATTCGTGCTGCTGTTGCTATGCGGCGCGCTGCTGCAGTTCATCAATGATTACCTGCAGACCGGTAGCGACGGTGTGTTTGTGGCGGTGGGTCTGGGTGGGCTGTTGCTGAATGTGCCGCTGGTGCTGCTGGCGGCCTGGGGCATTACCTTGCGTTTCCGGCGCCCGCGCGCGCTGGCCAGCGTGGCGCTGCTGTTGCTGGCGACGATGCTGGTTATCGATTACGGTTTGCTGTTCATTGAATTTGCGCTGGACTATGTGCCCGGTTATACGTTGCGGCGCGGGTCCGCCAGGCTGCAGCAGCTGCTGGACCACTACGGTTTTGTATTGCGCCTGGTGTGGCTGGTGCTGGCGTGCGCGCTTGCCAGCGTGCGGTTGCTGGACTTGCGCTTCCCGGCTTTTGGCCAGGCGATAGCGGTGCTGACGCTGCTGCTGGCCGCTCCGTTCACGCAGATCTATATCGACCGCACCTTGTGGGCTGTGCCGCACGAATACGCTGCACAGGCACGCCAGGAGCTGCAGACCGAGGATGTGTTCTATCTGCAGCCGCAGCTGCTGCAAAGCCGGCTGGCGGCGCTATTACCGGCCCCGGCGGGCAAGGCTTCAATGTATTTCCTCGGCGTGGCAGGTTATGGCGGGCAGGATGTGTTCATGAAGGAGGTCAACTATGTGCGTGATATGTTTGACCGCCGCTTCGGCACCAGCGGCCGTTCGCTGATGCTGATCAATAATCCAAGGTCGGTCCGGGAAACGCCTATCGCCAGCGTCAGCAGCATGCAGATGAGCCTGAACCGCATCGGCCAGCTGATGGACAAGGACAAAGATGTGCTATTCCTGTACCTGAGTTCGCACGGGTCGCACGACCATACGTTTGCGCTGGAATTCGACAGCATGCAGTTTTATGTGCTCAACCCTCAGAGGTTGCGCACGATGCTGGATGCGTCCGGCATCCGCAACCGCGTGATTGTGGTGTCGGCCTGTTATTCCGGCGGTTTTATCGATGCGCTGAAAACCGACAACACGCTGGTGATTACTGCGGCAGCGGCAGACAAGACCTCATTCGGCTGCAGCAACGAGGCGGATTTTACCTATTTCGGTAAAGCCTATTTTGAAGAAGCGCTGAACCGGACAGACTCCTTCATCGCCGCCTACGACATGGCGCTGCCGGCCATCAGCGCGCGTGAGAGTGCGCAGGGTTTTGAGCACTCCGATCCAGGCATCTTTGTTGGCAAGAATATTGAAAGCCGGCTGCAGCAGCTATCGTTGGGGCAGCCCTAAAGAAAACGCCGGCTATCAGCTATCAGCCGGCGTTTTAGCAAAGTCTGTGCTATCGCAGCTAGTGCAAAACCTTCCTTTACAGCGCCGCCGCATAGATGGCGCGCGCATCTTCCAGTGTGACATCCCTGGGGTTATTGCCCAGCAGGCGGGTTTGCAGCATCGCGTCGCTGGCCAACTGATCCAGGTCTTTTTCGGCGATGCCTACCTGGCGCAGTTGTGTTTCTATGCCCACCCTGTTGGCCAGCGCTTCCATCGCGGAGATCAGCGCGGTGCTGCGTGCTTCGTCGCTGCCTTGCGCCTGTGGTGCGATGATGGAAGCCAGTTCGGCATACACGCCCGCCGCATTCGGTGTATTGAAGCGCAGCACATGCGGCAGCACCAGTGAATTGGACAGGCCGTGCGGCACGTGGAAAATACCGCCGATAGGGTAGGCCAGCGCATGCACGGCCGCGCACGGCGCATTCGCGAATGATTGCCCCGCCAGCATCGCACCCAGCAGCATCGCCTGCCTCGCTTCCAGATTATTGCCGTTGGTGCAGGCCTGGTCGATATTATTCCACAGCAAACTCAGTGCCTGCTTTGCCAGCATGTCGGACAGCGGGTTCTTTTTGTGCCGCGTGCTGAACGCTTCTATCGCATGCACCATCGCATCGATGCCGGTTGCCGCGGTCACTTTGGCCGGCAGGCCGGTGGTCAGTTCCGCATCCAGTATCGCGATGTCGGCATATAGCTGAGGTGCGACGACGCCCATCTTGGTGGTGGCGCCGGTGGTGACGATGGAGATAGGTGTCACTTCGGAACCGGTGCCGGCGGTAGTCGGAATCTGGATCAGCGGCAGGCGCCCGCCTTTGACATTGCCGATGCCGTACATGGTGCTCAGGGACTGTTCACTGCCCGCCAGTACGGCGATCAGTTTGGCAACGTCCATCGAGCTGCCGCCACCGAGGCCGACCACGAGTTCCACTTCTTTTTGTTTGGCATCGGCCACCGCCTGATGCACGACAGCTTCCGGCGGATCGGCCACCACATCGGAAAATACCGCCACATGCAGTTTCTTGTTTTCCAGGCTGCTGATGACGGGGTTGACCAATCCCGTTTTCAAAAAACCCGCATCAGTTACCAGCAGCACGCGCCGGACGGCAGGGTAGTGCTGTGCGATCAGGTCGCCCAGTTGTTTGGTTGCGCCTATCTGGCTGATGATGTACGGGACGGTGCGGAATTCAAAATTATTCATGGTCTCTCTCCTGGTTGCATCTATTGTAGCAATTCTGCTTGATGTCATTACTTGAATAGATTTCAAGCCTGCCCGCGTGGCCGCAATCTTGTATGATGTTGCTGGAAAATAATTTTTACATTAGCTCGGGTTGGGATAGGGATGGACTTTATATTGCTGGGGCTCGCGGCCTTTTTTGCCGGATTTGTAGATGCTGTTGTGGGAGGCGGAGGCTTGATACAGGTACCGGCCTTATTCTCCGCAATGCCCAATGTGGCTCCGGCCACACTGCTGGGTACCAATAAGCTGGCGGGTATCTGGGGCACCGGCGCTGCGGCTATCAATTATGTCAGGGCAGTGCGCCTGCGCTGGGATATGGTCTTACCGGCCGCGCTGATGGCTTTTGTGCTGGCGTTTGCCGGTGCGTTTGCCGTCACGCATATTCCACCGACCTATCTGCGTAAATCCTTGCCTTTCATCCTCGTCGGCGTGGCGCTGTATACGTTCAAGAAAAAGGATTTTGGCAGCACGCATACGCCGCTGTACCACGGCAACAAAGAGCGCTGGATGGCAATGCTGGTGGGCGGAGGCATAGGTTTCTATGACGGCTTCTTTGGTCCGGGTACCGGCAGTTTCATGATGTTTCTGTTTGTCCGCTTTTTTGGCTATGATTTCCTGAGCGCTTCCGCAGTGGCAAAAGTGCTTAATGTGGCGACCAATGCAGCCGCCTTGTTGTGGTTTGGTTACAGTAATCATGTCATTTGGCAAGTAGGATTCGCCATGGCGGTATGCGGGGTGTTAGGATCACTGACTGGTAGCCGCCTGGCAATAAAACACGGTAGTGGCTTCGTTCGGAAGATGTTTTTGCTGGTAGTTGTCGCTTTGATACTCAAGACCAGCTATGATGCGTTCCTGAAATAAAAAGAGCGATGTTTCACGTGAAACATCGCAATGATCAACAAGTCTGACGAAAGATCAGCGTGGGATATCCGGACTGGGCAGTATTTCAGCGTACTGAATCTGGCAAGGCCGAGATCCGGAACAAGGACAAAGGGCTGACGCAAAGTGAGCGCCTGGTTCTCATCATTGCTGATGGCGTGAGCTCATACGCCGACTTGCGAAGCAAATTAAAAAGCCTGGCCCGCGAACGTTTTGACCGCGCCGTCCGCAAGCTGACAGACAAGGGTTTGTTGTACGAGGTCATGTTTCCGGAAGAAGGGCAAAAGCCTGACATGGTCGATCCGGAGATGATGGACAGGTTCTTGCGGCAAGAAGACGATGATCCGGTGTCGATTATTTCCTTTGATCCGGAAGAGGAGCATGGCGATGCCAGCCTGGATCATGACAGCAGTGCCCGCCTTATATTACAAAATGCACGTGTGTCGCCTAATCCGCATGTGCAGCCGATGTCTTTGGCACCTGCTGCGATCAAGCCAGCAGCACCTGAGACTGAGCTGGTGATCGAGGAAATGGACCCGCAATCAGTAGGCGTTGATTTTTT
>JAYSKH010000302.1:0-3455 GCA_043726505.1 Undibacterium sp.
TTCGCTCGTAAATTCCAGCTCGAAACCCCGCGCATTTCGCGCTGCGTTTCGACTTATTTACTGCCTGTCTCGACGGGAGCCGAACTATAGCAAGACCCCAGCAAACTTGGCAAGCACTTTCTTAAATATTATTTAGATTCTTTCGTGCCTGCCAGTTTGCACTTGGTTTGCGCTTAATTAGCACGTCGCTTTTTTACTACTCGCTACTTACTTGTTAGTGAAGTTCGCAGGACGCTTTTCCATGAAGGCTTTCATGCCTTCTTTCTGGTCGTCGGTGCCGAAGCTGCTATGAAACAGGCGGCGCTCATACTGCACTCCTTCCGCCAGCGTGGTCTCGTACGCACGGTTCACAGAATCCTTCACCATCATGATGATAGGCAGCGACATCGCGGCAATCGTATTCGCCGCAGCCAATGCTTCTTCCAATAATTTTTCCAGCGGCACGATGCGCGACACCAGGCCGGCGCGCTCCGCCTCCACGGCATCCATCATGCGCGCAGTCAGGCACATGTCCATTGCTTTGGATTTGGAAATCGCGCGCGGCAGACGCTGCGTGCCGCCGGCGCCAGGCAAGGTACCCAGTTTGATTTCGGGCTGGCCGAACTTGGCATTCTCTGCGGCGATAATGAAATCGCACATCATCGCCAGCTCGCAACCGCCACCCAGTGCATAGCCAGCCACTGCTGCAATGACCGGTTTGCGAATCTGGCGGATCTGCTCCCAGTTGCGCGTGATGTAGTCGTTCTTATAGGCGTCCATATACGTATAGCCAGCCATCGCACCGATATCAGCGCCGGCAGCAAAGGCTTTTTCGCTGCCTGTAATAACGATGCAGGCTATTGCCTCATCCTTGTCGAAGGCTTTCAGCGCAAAACCCAGCTCATCCATCAGTTGGTCATTCAGCGCATTCAGGGCCTTGGGGCGGTTCAGCGTAATCAGGCCTACTTTCTCCCTGGTTTCTACCAGGATATTTTGATATTCCATCTCAGCTCCTTTGTTTTTGATGATTTTTGCCGTGCATTCCTTGCACGCGTGGTGAATTGACAGCTAGATTGTAGCGTTTCAGCCGAGGAGCTTAGCACTAAATCATTTAATTAACCGACTGGTCGGTTTTTTAATTACAATCAGAGTCAGCGAGCTGTACTGCTTACTATTTACCTGCAGAAAGAGGATGCGCACATGCATGAAATCCTGTTTTCCCGTAGCGACGCTGTCGCCACCATCACGCTGAACCGGCCCGACAAGCTGAACAGCTTCACCCGCTCCATGCATGCCGAACTGAGTACGGCACTAAGCCAGATAGAAAATGACCCATCTATTAGAGTACTGGTGCTGACTGGCGCCGGGCGCGGCTTCTGCGCCGGCCAGGATCTGGCCGATCTGTCGTTTGAGCCCGGCAACATGACCGACCTGGGCGAACTGATAGACAAACACTTCAACCCGCTGATACGCAGGTTGCAGGATCTGCCGATGCCGGTGATTGCCAGCGTGCGCGGCGCGGCCGCCGGGGCGGGCGCCAATCTGGCGCTGGCCTGCGACATTGTGCTGGCCTCGCATTCAGCCAGCTTCCTGCAGGCTTTTGCCAAAATAGGCCTGCTGCCGGATTCCGGCGGCACTTGGTTCCTGCCGCAGCAAGTCGGCATGGCGCGCGCGATGGGGCTGGCCATGCTGGCCGACAAGCTGCCTGCCGAAAAGGCTGAGCAATGGGGCTTGATCTGGAAATGCGTGGACGACCGCGAAGACAAGGATGCGCTGGATAAGGAAACCCAGGTACTGGCCGCCCATCTTGCCGGCCAGCCCACGAAGGCACTGGCCATGATCAAGCACGCGCTGCGCGCCAGCCTGCACAATACGCTGCCGCAGCAGTTGGCGCTGGAGCGTGACATGCAGCGGGAACTCGGCAACTCGCATGACTATGCCGAAGGCGTCAATGCCTTCCTGCAAAAACGCGCGCCCCAGTTTACCGGCAACTAAGCGGAAAACTAAGCAGGCAACCGATCCAATACGGAGGCAGCATGGAGAACACACCTATCCCGCCGGAGCCGCCGTCACCCGCCATCGTGGCCGCCGCCATGTATGCGCGTGACACTGCGGCGCAGAGCATGGGTATCAAGATTACTGACATAGAAGCAGGCCATGCGGTGGCCAGCATGCCGGTCAGACCGGACATGATACAGGGCCACAATACCTGCCACGGCGGCATGATCTTTAGCCTGGCGGACACCGCGTTTGCCTACGCCTGCAACAGCCAGAACCAGGCCACCGTCGCTGCAGGCTGCAATATCGAATTCCTGAAGCCGGCCTTCCTCGACGATCTGCTGACGGCCGATGCCAGACAGGTCACACTGTCAGGCCGCAGCGGCATCTATGATGTGCTGGTCAACAACCAGCATGGCGAAATCATTGCAGTGTTCAGAGGCAAGTCGGCGGCAATCAAAGGGCAAGTCATCCCACAGGCACAGTAAACAGAGGGCAGAATGAGCGCAACAGCATTTCCACTTGAAGCGATAGAAACCGCCAGCCGTGACGAACTGCAGGCCTTGCAGCTGCAAAGATTGCAATGGTCACTGCGCCATGCTTACGACAATGTCGCCTATTACCGCGAGGCTTTCGATGCGGTGGGCGCCCATCCCGACGACCTGCGCACTCTGGCCGACCTGGCTCGCTTCCCGTTCACAACGAAGAAAAGCCTGCGCGACAATTATCCCTACGGAATGTTCGCGATCCCGCGCGAGCGTGTCGTACGCATCCATGCGTCCAGCGGCACCACCGGCAAGCCCACCGTTGTTGGTTACTCGCAAAATGACATCGACACCTGGGCCAACTGCGTGGCGCGCTCCATCCGCGCCGCAGGCGCCCGGCCCGGCGACATTTGCCATATCAGTTATGGCTACGGCCTGTTCACCGGCGGCCTGGGCGCGCACTATGGCGCAGAACGTCTGGGCCTGACTGTCGTACCCTTCGGCGGAGGCCAGACTGAAAGGCAAGTGCAACTGATACAGGACTTCAAGCCCGACATCATCATGGTCACGCCTTCTTATATGCTGGCCATCGCCGATGAAATGGAACGCCAGAGCATAGACCCGACATCCACGTCGCTAAAAACGGGCATCTTCGGCGCAGAGCCGTGGACACCCGAAATGCGCAGCGCAATAGAAAAACGCATGTCGCTGTCGGCGGTAGATATATATGGGTTGTCGGAGGTGATGGGGCCCGGCGTTGCCAGCGAGTGCGCCGAAAGCAAGGATGGCCCGACCGTGTGGGAGGATCACTTTTACCCCGAAATTATCGATCCCGATACCGGCGAGGTGCTGCCGGATGGCGAATTTGGCGAACTGGTATTTACATCGCTGAGCAAGGAAGCATTGCCCATCATCCGCTACCGCACGCGTGACCTGACGCGGCTGCTGCCGGCCAACCCGGACAATGGCGGCCGCACAATGCGCCGCATGCAA
>JAYSKH010000303.1:0-9855 GCA_043726505.1 Undibacterium sp.
CAGCTTGACGAAGACGTTTGAAGTAAATGCCTGCAAATAGGCAAATGAATTTTCCGACGTGATGCTCTTATCGAGCAGGTACAGAATAAACGGCAGCAATACGAACATCAGCATTCCGCTGATGCGGTGCAATATGGAGACAAATCCGGCTAACGGCAGCCTGTAGCTACCGGCATCTGTCAGCCGCATTACACCAAATCGCGGCTTGGGTTTCACAACTTCAGACATAAATAATCTCCCCATTAACTAGTCTGTAAACGAACTTTGCAATTTTCGCCTATTTTGATGCGATGCACCAACAAAAAAACGCCCGAATCTCACAAAATACCGATATCTTAGTCCTAATTTCGAATATGCGAATTGCCTTTCACCAATTTTGTGCGGTGACAGCACTGTGATTCGCCGAAATTAGCTAAGCTCGTTCCTGTAATGGTGCTCGCTGGTCAGATATAGACCCCTGCGCAACTCCACCGGTTTATCGCCGTAAGTAAAGGAAACGCGCTCCACGTTCAGCAAAGGCGCGCCCTTTTCCACATGCAGCAATTCGGCAGCAACGTCGTCGGCACATACCGCGCGTATCTCCTCCGATGCACGAATCATGTGCGTACCGAATTCAGTTTCAAACAGGCCGTACATCGGCCCTTTATATTCATTCAGCCGCTCTGCGGTCAGGCCTTTGAAGATCACGCCCGGCAACCAAAGATCATCCAGGATCGTAGGCACACCGGAAAAAGACTGCACGCGGCGGATAAACACGACGGAATCTCCGGACTTGATATCCAGCAGGCGTGCCACTTCGGCCGGCGCGCGCAGCCGCTTGACTTCGATAATCTTATTTTCAGGATAGTGCGGCACGCCGCCATCAGGCACCAGCCGCAAAAAACGGAATTGCGAACGCGCCTCGTGATGCGTAGCGACAAAGGTACCTTTGCCCTGCCGGCGCACCACCAGATTTTCTGCAGACAGCTCATCGATGGCCTTGCGCACCGTGCCCTGGCTGACCTTGAAACGCCCTGCCAGTTCGATCTCGCTTGGAATAAGCTCGCCCGGCCTCCACTCACCGGACTGCAGCCCCTGCGTGATCAGGGCCTTGATCTGCTGATACAGCGGGCTGAAGGTCGGCGATGCCGATGGCGAAGACAATGACGAAGCAGAAGAATTGGAAGAACCCGAATTCGCACCTCCAGAGCCGGAGCCAGCACCGGCGGCATTATTGTTCTGATTGTTGGCAGGTGGCGCAATAGAATTCATAGACTGCAATTTCACCACAAAACCCCCTGTTTAGTCCAGAACTAAAGTGACAAGTGATATGTCTTATATAAGACATAAGATATTCATTGACACTTGAGTGCAGGCAACCTAAACTCCGGTTAGAATTATCCCGCACGACTTTTCGGAGCACCCTTTCGGCGCTCCGCTACCGGCCGGATCAAGATTGAAACGCAGATTCATCAAGCACTATAGTTCGAACACAAGCAATGTTAAAGCTAGAAAATCGGAACACCCTAATTGACACCCCGGCTTGCCTGGGCTGTCAATTTTTTGTTTGTGCTCCTGAATTTGGCTGACTAGGCCGATTTTCAACGGTATCATTATGTGTTTGCTTGCCTGGTTTATCTGCACAGGCACGGATTTTTAGAGAGCTGTGACCGGCTTCGCGATGCGCCCTGGCTTTGCCAGGCACAATGCCGCAGCCAGCCTGTAGCCCTCGTTAACATCGTTTTACCCTACTTTGGAGATGCATCATGGCGAAATCCCCTATGCGCGTAGCTGTAACAGGCGCTGCTGGCCAAATCGGTTATTCCCTGCTGTTCCGTATTGCCAACGGCGACATGCTGGGCAAAGACCAGCCAGTCATCCTGCAATTGCTGGAAATCCCTGACGAAAAAGCACAAAAGGCGCTGAAAGGCGTCATGATGGAAATCGACGATTGCGCATTCCCATTGCTGGCCGGCATGACTGCCCACAGCGATCCGATGACAGCATTCAAAGATATCGATGTTGCCCTGCTGGTTGGCGCGCGTCCTCGCGGCCCAGGCATGGAACGCAAAGACTTGCTGGAAGCCAATGCACAGATCTTCACCGTGCAAGGCAAGGCGCTGGATGCAGTTGCCTCCCGCAACGTCAAAGTACTGGTGGTCGGCAATCCAGCCAACACCAATGCCTACATCGCGATGAAATCCGCACCTAGCCTGCCAGCGAAAAACTTCACTGCGATGCTGCGCCTGGACCACAACCGCGCATTGTCCCAAGTTGCCGCCAAACTGGGCAAACCAGTCGCTGCCATTGAAAAACTGTGCGTATGGGGCAACCACTCGCCAACAATGTACGCCGACTACCGCTTCGCTACCGTTGATGGCCAGCCTGTTAAAGACCTGATCAACGACCAGGTATGGAACAAGGACACGTTCCTGCCGACAGTCGGCAAACGCGGCGCAGCGATCATCGAAGCGCGTGGCCTGTCTTCCGCAGCGTCGGCAGCAAACGCTGCAATCGACCACGTGCGCGACTGGGTACTGGGCACCAACGGCAAATGGACGACAATGGGGATCCCATCCGACGGTTCCTACGGCATCCCTGAAGGCACCATGTTCGGCTTCCCAGTTACCACTGAAAACGGCGAATACACAATCGTCCAGGGTCTGGAAATCGACGAGTTCTCCCGTGAACGCATCAATGTCACGCTGAAAGAACTGCAAGAAGAACGCGACGGCGTTAAACACCTGGTAGGCTAAGCCTCCAAGTCAGGCGGATATGCTTGCGTGCCCGGCACTGCAGCATATCCGCCAAATTTTTAAGGCTCGGTGTTTTATCGAAAAATGCGCCTTGAAAAGTAGCATGCTTCAATTTTTAATTGAGCAAAACCCCTAATTTCACAGTTTCAGTTGCGCTTCAAGCGCTTATTGCACACACAAACCTACACGACCAATCGACTGATGCATCCTTCCACCGTGTTATTCCAGGACCAGTTGCAACCGGTATTTCTGCCGGTCTGCGACCACTATGCGGGTTCGGAAAAGCTGATGCGCAAATCGATGCAGCTGCAGAATGATCTGGCTGCCGTGTTTGATATTACCTTCGATTGCGAAGACGGCGCCGCCGCCGGCAACGAAGCCGCGCATGCGCAGCTGGTTGCAGACCTCATCAATTCCGAACAGAATACTTTCAAACGCATCGGCGTCCGCGTGCATGACGTGGATAGCGCATTCTTTGAGCAAGACCTTGCGCTGATCCTGCCTGCTGCTGCGGCAAAGCTTGCGTATGTCGTGCTGCCCAAGGTCGAAAGCGCGGCCCAGGTCAGCCTGGCAATCGACAAGATCAATTCATACGCGATACCTGCAGGCCGAGACGGTTTGCCCGTGCACGTACTGATAGAAACCCATGGCGCGCTGGCCGAGGTGCAGCATATTGCCGCCTTGCCGCAGGTGGAATGCCTGTCCTTTGGCATCATGGATTTTGTGTCGTCGCATTACGGCGCAGTTCCCTCCAATGCCATGCGCTCTCCAGGGCAGTTCACGCATCCGCTGGTGATGCGCGCCAAGCTGGAGATCGCCGCCGCCTGTCATCGCTACGGCAAAGTGCCGTCGCACAACGTGACAACAGAAATCAAGGATACCGCCATCGTTGCGGGCGATGCGACACGCGCACTGCTCGAATGCGGCTATACCCGGATGTGGAGCATCCATCCTGATCAGATCAAACCCATCATCAAGGCACTTTCGCCGCGCAGCGCGGAAGTCAATGAGGCAATCGCCATCCTGACCACAGCCCAGCAACAGAACTGGGGACCAATACAACTACATGGCCGCCTGCATGACAGGGCCAGTTACCGCTATTTCTGGATGCTGCTGAAACGCGCCCACCTGAGCCGGCTTTCCTTGCCGGACGCAGCACTTAAGCTACTATAGAGCGTCTAAAGCGGCAAGCAGTACCTACCGAATGAAACAAACGACCTTACCAAGGTTTTGAGGAGAAAGCAGTGAAGAAGATTTACCAATTATTGGCTTGCCTGGCTGTAGCATCGGGCATGATGGGCATGCAGGCAAACGCGCTGGCACAAACCAGCACCGACAAGCCAGCGGCCAAGGCAAAGTCCAAGGCAAAAGCCAAACCGGCGGCAAAACCCGCCGAAGTCCAAACCCCTGCATCACAGGATGAAGACGACATCGTACCCGACGTCGGCCAGAGCGTGACGTTTGAATACAAGTGCGAACTCGGCAATTCCATCACGCTCTACACTAACGTGGATGATGAAAAACATGTGGCGATGCGCTGGAAAAAACGCCTGTACCGCCTGACCCATGTCGACACCACGACCGGCGCAAAACGTTTTGAAAACAAAAAAGCTGGCCTGGTATGGATAGGCATTCCCGCCAAGAGCATGCTGCTGGATTCTATCCGTGGACAGCAGCTTGCCAATGAATGCAAAGCCCCTGATCCAGTGGCCGCACAGGCAAAGGCAGAAGTGTCTCCTGCGGTGGCCGCCCCGGCGTCCGCCGCTGTCAAAGCGCCGGAACAGCCACAAACCAAGTAGATTTTGTACGGAAGTAGTAATTACATATCTCGTAATTACAGATGTAATAATTAAAGTTTAGTATTTCGGGCACCATATTTGATACTGGATTCAACCCTGGTAGTAAGCATGTTTTTCGATCATCGATTTGTATAATAAGGAACAGCCATGAGCCAAGATGCATTTAAAACCCTGAAAGAGTTCAAGATTTCAGATACAAAAACAGGCAAGTTCTATTCGTTGCCTGCACTGGAAAAGAAACTGGGCATCAATATTTCCCGCTTGCCGGTCTCCATCCGTATCGTGCTGGAATCCGTGCTGCGTAACTGCGACGGCAAAAAAGTCACCGAAGAGCACGTGAAGCAACTGGCGAGCTGGAGCGCAACCGCAGCCCGCACAGACGAAATTCCTTTCGTGGTGTCCCGCGTCGTGCTGCAGGATTTCACCGGCGTTCCTTTGCTGGCCGATCTGGCCGCCATGCGCAACGTTGCCGCCAAAATGGGCAAGAAACCTAAGAACATTGAGCCGCTGGTCCCTGTGGATCTGGTGGTTGATCACTCCGTACAGATCGATCACTTCCGCGAGAAAAAAGCGCTGGACCTGAACATGAAGCTGGAGTTCTCCCGCAATAATGAACGCTACCAGTTCATGAAATGGGGCATGCAGGCATTCGACACTTTCGGCGTGGTTCCCCCAGGCTTCGGTATCGTCCACCAGGTCAACCTGGAATACCTGGCGCGCGGCGTGCATAAAATGAAGGATGGCAAAGAAGAAGTCTACTACCCGGATACACTGGTAGGCACGGATTCGCACACGACAATGATCAACGGCATCGGCGTAGTCGGCTGGGGCGTGGGCGGCATCGAGGCAGAAGCCGGCATGCTGGGCCAGCCAGTCTACTTCCTGACACCGGACGTTGTCGGCGTACACCTGACAGGCGCATTGCGTGAAGGCGTTACTGCAACCGATCTGGTACTGACTATCACTGAATTACTGCGTAAAGCAAAAGTGGTCGGCAAGTTTGTGGAATTCTTCGGCGAAGGCACACGCTCGCTGACACTGACAGACCGCGCCACCATCGCCAACATGGCGCCTGAATACGGCGCCACCATGGGCTTCTTCCCAGTCGATGAAGCAACGATCGACTACTTTGAAGGCACAGGCCGCACCAAGGCTGAAATCGCCGCATTTGAAGGCTACTTCAAGGCGCAGAACATGTTCGGCATTCCTAACGCCGGCGACATCGACTACACCACTGAAGTATCACTGAGCCTGGATACCGTAGCACCATCGCTGGCCGGCCCGAAACGTCCTCAGGACCGTATCGAAATCGGCAATGTCCGCTCCACATTTGCAGACCTGTTCAGCAAGCCTACTGCTGAAAACGGCTTCAACAAGAAAGTGGAAGACCTGGATGCAGAATACGTCAATGCAGACGGCGTCAAAGTCAAAAACGGTGACGTACTGATCGCCGCGATCACTTCCTGCACCAACACTTCCAACCCTAGCGTACTGCTGGCCGCTGGCCTGCTGTGCAAAAAGGCTGTAGAAGCCGGTCTGAAAGTATCGCCGCACATCAAAACTTCGCTGGCTCCCGGCTCCCGCGTCGTCACCAAGTACCTGGAAGCAGCAGGCCTGCTGCCATACATGGAAAAACTCGGCTTCGGCGTAACAGCCTATGGCTGCACAACCTGTATCGGCAATGCCGGCGATTTGACGCCAGCGATGAACGAAGCGATTGTCGCCAACGACATCGTCGCGTCTGCCGTATTGTCCGGCAACCGCAACTTTGAAGCGCGTATTCACCCGAACATCCGCTCCAACTTCCTGGCATCTCCTCCGCTGGTCGTTGCCTACGCCATAGCAGGCAATATGACCACCGACCTGATGACACAGCCAGTCGGCCGCGTCAAAGGCAAGGACATCTTCCTGGGCGATATCTGGCCAACCAGCGCAGAAATCTCCAAGCTGATGAAGTTCGCGATGAACTCCAAAACCTTCAAGGACAACTACGCCGACGTCAAAGGCGCTCCAGGCAAGCTGTGGGAAGGCATCAAGGGCGTGGCGGAAGGACAAGTCTACAACTGGCCTAAATCCACATACATCGCTGAGCCGCCATTCTTCGCGGACTTCACGATGGAGCCAAAAGCCGCAGCTACAGGCATCTCTGCAGCGCGCGCACTGGGCGTATTCGGCGATTCGATTACAACCGATCACATCTCCCCTGCCGGCGCCATCAAGGAATCCAGCCCAGCCGGTAAATGGCTGCAGGAAAACGGCGTACTGAAAGCAGATTTCAACTCCTACGGTTCACGCCGCGGTAACCATGAAATCATGATGCGCGGCACGTTCGCCAACGTCCGTATCAAAAACCTGATGATCCCCGCGAAGATCGACGGCTCCCGTGTTGAAGGCGGCATCACCATTCACCAGCCTACCGGTGAAGAAATGTCCATCTACGACGCAGCAATGAAATACGTTGCAGACGGCGTACCGACAATGATCTTCGGCGGCGAAGAATACGGTACAGGCTCTTCCCGCGACTGGGCAGCCAAAGGCACGCAACTGCTGGGCGTCAAGGCAGTGATCGCGCGTTCCTTTGAACGTATCCACCGCTCCAACCTGGTCGGCATGGGCGTATTGCCTCTGCAGTTCCTGGGCACTGACAGCGTGCAGAGCCTGGGCATCACCGGCGAAGAAACCTACGACCTGAAAGGTATTGAAGACGACATCAAGCCACAACAGGAAGTAACGCTGGTCATCAACCGCGCCAACGGCCAGAAGCAGGAAGTCAAAGTGCTGCTGCGCATCGATACACCGATCGAAGTTGACTACTACAAACACGGCGGCATCCTGCCGTTCGTTCTGCGTCAATTGCTGGCTGCATAAGTAGCTGCATAAGTCAGGCAAATGCACTACGCGGGCTCTTCTTACGAAGAGCCCAAATAAAAAGGCTGAATTCCTTTGGAATTCAGCCTTTTTTCCATCTGCGCCAGCTTTTTTCGCAACAGGGTTTGTCCACCCATGTCCCGCCGGTTATCCGTACATTCGTCAATCCCAAAAACTCTTGCGCCTCAGCAGAAACACGCGGTCCACACGTTTATCGTCATAGCTGATGTCGCCTTTCAGATTCTGCCTGCTGACGGTGCCGGTGAATTTGCCGTGCACGTCGGTATTGGTGGCAGGCAGATGGAAACTCATTTCATTGCCGTCGCATTCGACGTCCACCAGCAGCAGGATGCCGGCGCCGCCCTCTGCAATCTGCACCGTTGCGCGGTAGCCGATATCGGTCTGGGCTACGCGGATTTCCATGCCGGTGAATTCACCGCCGACTGGATTAATTGCCAGGTTGGAGAAGGTGCCGACGCACAGCGATTTTGTCACCGCGGCGCCGGCACTGCCCGCCATCAGCAGCACCGTGGCTGCAGCCACTGCAGTCACAAGGAATTTGCTCAGCTTGGCTTTCATTTTCCTCCCGGCAGATGCATTTAATTGTTCAGCGCGGCGAGTGCCTGCTCGATATCCGCGATCAGATCATCAGCGTCTTCCAGGCCGATATTGAAGCGCACCAGCGTGCCTTCGTAAGGCCAGCTCTTGCGCATCTGTTTGATGCGGTAAGGCACGCACAGGCTGTGCGCCCCGCCCCAGCTGAAGCCGATCTTGAACAGCTTTAGCGTATCCACAAAACGATCAGTCTGCGCTTCCGTATAGCGGGCATCGAACATCACAGAGAACAGGCCGCCGGCACCGCTGAAATCGCGCTGCCATAACTCATGGCCCGGGCAGCCCGGCAAGGCGGGATGCAGCATCACACTGATCTCCGGCCGCGTTTGCAGCCATGTGGCGACTTTGCGGGCGCTGCTGTCATGCGCATCAAAACGCAGCTTCAGCGAACTCAGGTTGCGCAGCACCAGATACACGTCATCCATGCCCACGCCCAAGCCCAGCCGCATATGCGCAGCCTGCAGCCGGGCATTCAGCGCCTGGTCGCGCGTAATGACAGCCCCCATCAGCACATCAGAACCGCCGGACTGGTACTTGGTCAGCGCCTGCATGATGATATCCACGCCATGCTCAAACGCGGGGAATGCAATGCCTGCGGACCAGGTATTATCGATCGCCACCAGCACACCCCTGGCATGGGCCGCCGCGCAGATGGCAGGGATATCGGGCACCTCCATCGTCACCGAACCCGGGGCCTCGGTCCAGATCAGACGTGTGTTTGGCTGTATCAGCGCTGCAATGCCTGCGCCTATCAGCGGGTCATAATAACGCGCGCTGACGCCAAAACTTTTGCTCAGCCAGTCGCCGAGTTCGCGGTTGGGGTTATAGACGTTATCGGGCAGCAGCACATCATCACCGGATTGCAACAGCGCAAAGTCCACCATCGCGATGGCGGCAAGACCGCTGGGCGCCAGCAGGCAGTATTGACCCTGCTCTATATCGGCCAGCCTGGCTTCCAGCGTAAAGCTTGTGGGCGTGCCGTGCAGGCCATAGGTATACGAAGATTTGTCTTCCCAGCTGCGTGAACGCATGGCAGCAACATTATCGAAAATGACCGTCGACGCGTGCTGCACGGGCGGCTGCAAGCCGCCAAAATTAGCGGGAGCGGTATAGTCGCTGTGGACGAGGGAAGTATTGAGGTGAAGTTTGTCTGCCATGCTAGCCCATATCAGATAAGTCAGGTATTGCCGCGCTCGCGCGGCAACGTGTCTATCTGCTATGGTAACAGGCTAGCGGCCCGGCTGAAACTAAGGGGCGGATTTTTTAACTGGCTTACCGGAAGGCTTGGGAACTTTGAGGCCTGCAGGCTGAATTTCCAGCACAAACGGCTTGCTGACAGAACCGTCATCGGACACCCAGGTACCGCGCAGGGTCTTGCCGTCCAGCTTGCCGTCCCATTGCCCGGACACATCGATACCGTCTTCGGATTCTTCCATCGACAGCGCCGTGCCGGACACTTCTCCGGCCAGCAGGATCTTGCTGCCTTTGCCGAAAATGAAGTACTCGCCTTCCACGCTGTCGGCATCTTCGACCTTGGGCTGCAGCCGCATTTGCACGGCATCATCGCCGAGTTTGCCGCGTAATACTACAGGTGCGGCAAAAGGCGATGCAGCGCTGGATACGACCGACACCGGGACTGAAGGAGCTACGGTAGTAGCAACAGTCGCCGGCGCTGTTTGCGCCGCCACGATCACAGGCAACAAAGCTGCCAGCGTAGTCACGAACAGGGCCTTGCCGGATAAGACCTGCATCAAACTGCTTCGCCCCACAGATCATGCGCATCAGCGCCGGTGATGGTGACATCGACAAACTCGCCGACCTTCAACTTGCGGTTAGGC
>JAYSKH010000304.1:0-7062 GCA_043726505.1 Undibacterium sp.
TGTGCGCCAGCGCGTGGATGAGCGCGGCACGCCCTTCGACGGTGTTCATCGCCCTGCGCTTCACATCTAACGGCGCCACCAGATCAGGCTTGTCCGGCCGGCCGGGGACATTAGCCGGCTCAGCGATGACAGCACCAGCGTCCAGACTGAGTTCATCGCGCAGCCAGTTGTCCCTCAATGCGCGCACGCCGTCTGCCTTGACTCTGGCCTCCGGCTGCACAAGCCAATACAGCGCGACCTGGCGCAACTCAGCGGGCATGTTGGCGGTTGGCATATTGCCAGCGGCAGAAAGGGAATTTACTTCGGAAGACGGTGCGTTCATACCAAGGGCGTTAAAATACGGTTAATTCAGCAATACCCTCTATTTTACGGAAGAATCCCATGGCCATATACCAATTAGGCGAGCTAGTCCCGGAAGTCGACTCCACGGCTTACATTACCGACTCCGCTACCGTCATCGGCAGGGTCAAGATAGAAGCCAATGCCAGCATCTGGTTCGGCGTGACCTTGCGCGGCGATAATGAATTGATCACGATTGGTGAAAACAGCAACGTGCAGGAAAGTTGCACATTGCACACCGATCCGGGCTTTCCGCTGACGGTAGGTAAAAACGTCACCGTGGGCCATCAAGCCATGCTGCATGGCTGCACTATCGGTGAAGGCTCGCTGATAGGCATACAAGCTGTCATTCTGAACGGCGCCAAGATCGGCAGGAACTGCCTGGTCGGCGCCGGTGCGCTGGTGACGGAAGGCAAGGAATTTCCGGATAATTCGCTGATTGTGGGCTCGCCGGCCAAGGCCATACGCACTTTAACTGAGGAAGACGCCTTGCGAATTCAGGGAAACACCCAAAGTTACGTACGTCGCGGTCAGGAGTTCAAGACCCAGTTAAAGAAAATCGGCTGAAAGATAGATAAACAATGACAGATACCCTACAAAAATTCATGTTCGAACACGCGGGAGTGCGTGGCGAACTCGTGGAAATTTCCGACACCTGGCAACAGATATTGTCGCACCAGCAATATCCGCAGGCAGTAAAGACGATACTGGGCGAACTAGTCGCTGCGTCTGCGCTGCTGAGCGCCAATCTGAAATTCGACGGCACCATGATCATGCAGATCCATGGTGATGGCCCGATCAAGCTGCTGGTCGTCGAATGCGATGCCGAGCTGCATATCCGCGCTACCGCCAAACTGGCGCCGGACGCAGTCATTCCCGACAACGCCGGCCTGGCCGAACTCGTGCATGCGCACGGCAACGGCCGTTTTGTCATCACGCTGGACCCAAACAACAAACTGCCAGGCCAGCAAGCCTATCAGGGCATTGTGCCGCTGGACGGCGATACGGTTGCGATCATCATCGAAAACTACATGATGCGTTCCGAGCAGCTGGACACCAAACTATGGCTGGCATCGGACGACAAAATTTCACGCGGCATGCTGCTGCAAAAATTGCCAAAAGCAGGCGGTACCGAATCCAAGGTCGAAGATGAAACCGAAGCCTGGAACCGCGCCGTGATGCTGGGCAGCACGCTGAAACAGCAGGAGTTGCTGGACACAGACATCGATACGCTGCTGCACCGGCTGTTCTGGGAAGAGACCATACGCGTGTTCGATCCGCAGCACCCTAGCTTCCGCTGCAACTGCTCGCGTGAGAAAGTCGGCAATATGCTGAAGATGCTGGGCGAGGATGAAGTGAATACTGCCATCCACGAACTCGGCAAGCTGGAAATCAATTGCGATTTCTGCGGCAAGCACTACGCGTTTGACAAGGTCGATTGCGCGCAGCTGTTTGTGGCAACCACGCTGGTAGAAGCGACTACAGCGCCGGGCGACATCAAGCACTAAGTATTAAGGTAGCAGCCGGCAGCCGCCATACTTCACCAGACGGTGAACGGGCTATGCAGCATAAAGTAGGGAAATGAACAGAATGCCGCGATGATCATCTCGCGGCATTTTTTATGGTTTTATGGATGCGGGTTTCCGCTGGGCTGCGGTGCTGGCGGAACGCTGGCCTGCGATGCCGTGCCGGCATCCAGTATCTGCACAAAAATTTCGTCTTTCTTGATCATGCCCAGCTCAAAGCGGGCACGCTCTTCAACCGCGCCAGTGCCGGTCTTCAGATCTTCCACTTCAGACTCAAGCTTGCTGTTGCGGTCTTTCAGGCCTTCGTTATGGCTTTGCACCTGCGCAACCTGTTTATCCAGTTCCCACACGCGCAGCCACCCGCCTTTACCCAGCCAGAGCGGGTATTGGATCATCAACAACAGGGTAGCAAGTGCCAGCGCAATCAGACGCATTCAACAACCACGTATGCAGTAAAACAAGGAAACTCAAAAAAAAGGGGAACTGCGTTCCCCCTTTTAAATGAAACTTATTTCAGATTATAAAACGCTTCGCGTCCTGGGTAGCTGGCGATTTCGCCCAGATCTTCTTCAATGCGCAGCAGCTGGTTGTATTTTGCCATACGGTCTGAACGGGATAAAGAACCGGTCTTGATCTGCAGCGCATTGGTGCCCACGGCGATGTCGGCGATGGTGCTGTCTTCTGTTTCGCCGGAACGGTGCGAAATAACGGCCGTGTAGCCGGCGCGTTTGGCCATTTCTATGGCTGCGAAGGTTTCTGTCAGCGTGCCGATCTGGTTGATCTTGATCAGGATAGAATTAGCCACGCCTTTTTGTATGCCTTCGCGCAGGATCTTGGTGTTGGTGACGAACAGATCGTCGCCGACCAGTTGCACTTTCTTGCCCAGCACTTCAGTCAAAGTGGCCCAGCCGTCCCAGTCGTTTTCCGCCATTGCGTCTTCAATGGAAATGATAGGATATTTATCCACCCAGGTCGCCAGCAGGTTGGTGAAGTCGGCGGATGACAATGTCAGGCCTTCGCCTTCCAGGTGGTATTTGCCGTCTTTGTAGAATTCGCTGGCTGCGCAATCCAGACCCAGTGCGATCTGCGTGCCTGGCTCATAGCCGGCGGCTTCTATCGCCTGGATGATCAGCTTGATTGCTTCTTCGTGGTTTTCAACGGAAGGAGCAAAGCCGCCTTCGTCGCCCACGGCAGTGGTCAGGCCTTTATCGTGCAGGATTTTTTTCAGCGCGTGGAATACTTCAGCGCCGTAGCGTACCGCTTCGCGGAAGGTCGGTGCGCCAACCGGGATGATCATGAATTCCTGGATGTCCAGGTTATTGTCGGCGTGCGCGCCGCCGTTGATGACGTTCATCATTGGCACGGGCAACTGCATTGCGCCGGAGCCGCCGAAGTAACGGTACAGCGGCAGGCCAGCTTCTTCTGCGGCTGCCTTGGCCACTGCCATCGATACCGCCAGCATCGCGTTAGCGCCCAGGCGGCTCTTGTTTTCTGTACCGTCCAGATCGATCAGCGTGCGGTCCAGAAAAGCTTGTTCATTCGCGTCCAGGCCCATGATGGCTTCGGCGATTTCGGTATTGATGTGTTCACAGGCTTTCAGTACGCCCTTGCCCAGGTAACGAGATTTATCGCCGTCACGCAGCTCTATCGCTTCGCGCGAACCTGTTGATGCGCCGGACGGTACTGCGGCACGGCCCATGACGCCGGATTCCAGCAGGACATCGCATTCAACGGTTGGATTGCCGCGTGAATCAATAATTTCACGTCCGATAATATCAACGATAGCGCTCATTCAATTCTCCTAAACAATGCAATAATAAATTCTTATGTTTGTACCTGCGCCTGTGATGCTGGGGCGCTTGCTTGCAATTTTTTCGTCTATGCCCACGCACTGCGGGCACGTCAGCAGCGGCATATCTTACCCTGTGACGCCAGCTCTGTCGTATTGGTTACCGAATAACAGATATGCATCTGCGGGCATACCGGCGGCATGCCGCCTCCGCCCGGCTGCTTTTATGTGAAACTGGATTCTAGGAAACCGTTTTTCTTCACCACGCGGTCCAGCTCCAGCAGCGTCGACAATAGTTCTTTCATGCGGCCCAACGGTACTGCATTCGGGCCGTCTGATTTTGCTTCAGCCGGATTTGGATGGGTTTCCATGAACAGGCCGGAAATACCCACTGCCACTGCCGCACGCGCCAGCACAGGAACGAACTCGCGCTGACCGCCGGAGGTAGTGCCCTGGCCACCCGGCAACTGCACCGAATGCGTCGCATCAAACACGACAGGGCAATTGGTTTCACGCATGATTGCCAGCGAACGCATGTCGGATACCAGGTTGTTGTAGCCAAAAGAAACACCGCGTTCGCACGCCATGAACAGGTCTTCCGGCAGGCCGACTTCCAAGGCTGCCGCGCGCGCTTTGGCGATGACGTTGATCATGTCGTGCGGCGCCAGGAACTGGCCCTTCTTGATATTGACCGGCTTGCCGGACTGCGCGCAAGCATTGATGAAATCAGTCTGGCGGCACAGGAAGGCCGGTGTCTGCAAGACATCCACAACGGCGGCAACCGGCTTGACTTCATCTATCTCATGGATATCGGTCAGCACCGGCACCTGGATCTGCTTCTTGACGTCGGCCAGAATCTCCAACCCTTTTTCCATGCCGAGGCCGCGGAAAGAAGAGCCGGAAGAACGATTGGCCTTGTCGAACGAAGACTTGTAGATAAAAGGAATGCCCAGTTCGCTGGTCATTTCCTTCAGCACGCCGGCGGTGTCGAGCGCCATCTGGCGCGACTCGATCACGCAGGGGCCTGCTATCAGGAAGAACGGCTGGTCAAGGCCAACCTCAAATCCACAGAGTTTCATGATTGTTTTCCGGTTGCGGCAGCGTCGGCTGTTGCGTGCTTGTGCGCCAGCGCAGCCTTGGCAAAGGAGATAAACAGCGGATGGCCGTCACGCGGCGTCGACTTGAATTCCGGGTGATATTGCACGCCCAGATACCATGGATGCACGTCGCGCGGCAGTTCCATGATTTCGCACAGGTCTTCCGTTGGCGTACGCGCAGACACGATCAGGCCAGCCTGCTCAACACGTCCGAGATAATGATTGTTGGCTTCATAGCGGTGGCGATGGCGCTCAGTAACGACATTGCCGTAAATTTCAGACGCCAGCGTGCCCGGCTTGACGGCGCAAGTCTGCGCGCCCAGACGCATGGTGCCGCCCAGATCCGAGTTCTCATCGCGGGTTTCTACCTTGCCGTCATGGTTTTGCCATTCGTTGATCAACGCAACGACTGGCTGTTCGGTTGCCTGGTCAAACTCGGTGGAGTTGGCAACTGTCAAACCGGCCTTATTGCGTGCATATTCGATCAGCGCGACCTGCATACCCAGGCAGATGCCAAGGTAAGGGATCTTGTTTTCACGCGCAAAACGGGCAGCAACGATCTTGCCTTCCACGCCGCGCTTGCCGAAACCGCCAGGTACCAGGATCGCATCGTACTTTTCCAGCGCCTTGGTGCCATGCGCTTCTATCTCTTCGGAATCGACGTATTCGATATTGACGCGGCTTTCCGTGTGGATGCCGGCGTGGCGTAGTGCTTCCGTCAGCGATTTGTAGGATTCGGTCAGGTCGACGTATTTACCAACCATGCCTATCGTTACTTCTTCTTTCGGGTTTTCCAGCGCGTAGATCAGCTTGTCCCACATATCCAGGTTTGCCGGTTTTGGCGACAGGCCCAGTTTTTCGCAAACGATCGCATCCAGGCCCTGGTCATGCAGCATCTGCGGAATCTTGTAGATCGTGTCGGCATCCCAAACCGAGATGACGCCATCTTCCGGTACGTTGGAGAACAGCGAAATCTTCGCGCGCTCATCATCAGGAATCCGGCGGTCTGCACGGCACAGCAGCGCATCCGGTGAAATACCGATTTCGCGCAATTTCTGCACGCTATGCTGCGTAGGCTTGGTTTTCAGCTCACCGGCGGATGCCAGGTAAGGCACCAAAGTCAGATGCACGAAGGCAGCTGCATTGCGGCCTGCGCGCAGGCTCAGCTGACGTGCTGCTTCGAGGAAAGGCAGGGATTCGATATCGCCGACAGTGCCGCCGATTTCCACCAGCGCCACGTCAAAGCCGTTGGCGCCGCGATGGATGTAATCCTGGATTTCATTAGTGATATGCGGGATGACCTGCACGGTCTTGCCCAGGTATTCGCCACGGCGTTCCTTGCGGATCACGGACTCATAAATCTGTCCGGTAGTGAAGTTATTCACCTTGCGCATTTTGGCCGTGATGAAACGCTCGTAGTGACCCAGATCCAGGTCAGTCTCGGCGCCGTCATCGGTCACGAATACTTCACCGTGCTGGAATGGGCTCATCGTGCCAGGATCCACATTGATATACGGATCAAGCTTGAGCATGGTGACTTTAAGACCGCGCGACTCTAAAATCGCAGCGAGGGAGGCGGCGGCAATGCCTTTGCCCAGAGAGGAGACTACGCCCCCGGTAACGAACACAAACTTAGTCATTGCAGAAGGTGCCAGACGGCACAAGCGGGAAATTCGAATTATACACCAAAGCGCCCCTCCCTCACAATTTTTCCAGCCCTTTTTCCACCTTCCCTGCCCATTTTTAATGCAAAGCGCCGCACTGCGCTTTGCATTCAGCTTTACCCCTGCCCTGACGTGCTCCTCTGTTTACATCGCGTAGAAAAATTGTATTTTGGCAAAATTTTGCGCGCCCTCTGCATTCGTCAGCTGGCGGATTTCATCGCTGCGGCGGATGACCGATGCGTTGACGCCAAAGCGCTCGCCACGCCACAGATAACCAAGCTCAATTTCGCCTACACCCCTTTTCGGATCTACGCCGGTGTGCTCGTTGGCAAAATAACCGCCCTGTATGGTTGCGTTATACGCCACTGCCTTGGCTTCTGCCCGGAAGAACGCATAGCTGGCAGGCTGCTCCGGCAGGCGGTCCAGCGCGCCCGTGCGCAAGGTCAGGCCAAAAGAGGCGTCGGTAAAGATATTGCCGAAACGTCCCTTGAAGCGCGGAGTGACATCCACGTAAGACACAGGCGTCCAGCGCACTGGCGACCATTCGCCAGACAACACAGCGCCCCACTCATTCCCCAGCTGTGTGCTCCACCCCTGCGGCAGCGGCTGGTGCAGTAAGCGGTGCAGATGCGTCTGCGCCCAATAGC
>JAYSKH010000305.1:0-2455 GCA_043726505.1 Undibacterium sp.
GGCACGGCCTACATGTATGCGACCAGCGGTAGCGGCCTTATCATCGGCGTCGCTTGCGCATCGCTGGCCAGCACGACGTTCCTGTCCGCGCTGATGCGCAATTTGTTGCAACTTGCTGGCCTAGCGACAAAATCGGCGATGGTGAATTTGTTTGAACAGCTGATGCGTCTGAGTATCACCATGCTAGTGATCAAGGCCGGGTTTCACAGTGGCGAAAGCATCATCGTCGCCAACTCGATCGGTGCGCTACTGGCGGCAACCATGGGTATCGGGCTGATTTATCGCTCCATGGCGCGCGACGACCGCAGGTATTTTTTCGGTTACAAAAAACTGATCAAGAACATCATTCCTGTCGGTTCGTCCGGCCTGATGAACTGGATGCAATTGCAGGGTTATCGCCCGTATGTCAATTATGCCTTCCAGCGGCCCGACCTGATCGGCGCCGTATCGTTCCTGACGTCGCTGGGCAGTACCGCAGCCAACGCCTGCCTGGCGATTCTCGGCCAGATATGGATTCCAAAACAGTATGCCAGTCGTGGCGCGGCGACCTCACGTTATTTCAAGATCGCGGTGGCCAGCATTATCGGCCTGGCGCTGGCATCGTTGCCGGCCGGCTGGATTTTCCTGCATGCGACGAATCATCTCGATTTGATGCCCTACGTATTTTTGGTCCCGGCCGGCGTCTTGGTCGAAGGCGGCAACACCCTGATCGGCATTCATACCAATCATAGAAATGCTACCGGCCAACCGCTGTGGATCATACCGATGGCGACCTTTGGCGGCATCATCGTTACGGCGCTGATCCTGTTCTTTCCAGTGGCGGCCAGCTCGCTGCCGGTATTAATCGCCACGGCGTTAATTTCAGGGCAACTCGCCATCTTGGGCATCATCGCCTTACATAATATTTTCATCAAAAGGCAGCTTCGTGTTGAACAATAATATTACCGTATGCATTTTTGCGTTCAATGAATCGGCACGTGTTCTACGGTGCATCGACAACTTCAAGGACTTGTTTCCGATCCTGGTTATTGATAATGACAGCACCGATGACATGCGTGAACGCCTGGCGGCGGCAGGGTATCGTTACAAGACCATCAAAAATCCCGGCTTTATTGAAACCCCGGATGTCATGGACAAGGTAGAGGCCGCGATTGACACCGATTACTTGCTGATCGCTTCCGTCAGCGAATTCATCCCGCTGGCACTGCTGCAACGTTATGCCGATGTCGCCAACAACAACACGCATGACGTCGTGCGCGCGTTCCGGGTCAGCGTCACCGCCGGGGAAGCGATTCCGATCAGTGGCCAGCCGCGCAAAGGCTTTTCTGGAGAGTTACGCTTCTACAAAAAAGGCGCCGTCGACTATAGCGGCAATCAGGTCCATGATCGCGGCCGCATGGTCTGCGCTCCAGAAAGAGTGTTGAACCTGGTGACCGACGAGACGTGCCATTTTTATCAATTCAGGGACTATGATTGCGCGCGCACCGAGCGCACCCATGCCAATTACAATGACGTGCTGGCGAAGCAGAAATACGACGCGGGAACGCGCTTTTCATGGCTCAGGATGATCGCCCATTCAAGCAAGCAGTTCCTGAACAGTTATGTGCGTTTTGGCAGCTGGCGTTTTGGCATGCTCGGTTTCCTGCATTCGTTTTATCGCTGGCATATGGAAATCGGCATCTGGCTGCGCATCTGGGAATGGGAAAACAACCTTTCCGGCAATGGCGTAAAAGATGCCAACAATAAAATCCGGGCGGAGTTTGAAAAAAAACTCGCCGAAGAAAAAGCGGCAGTCAAATAAGCTTTTCCGCCGGCACGGCCATAGTACTATGCGCGCTGTGGGCGCGATGGCGTTTCTGGCCGCCGGCGGCCAGTATATTACTGGTCGACGCCACCCTGCCGGCGGCGTCGCTTGAGCAATTACACGATATTGAACAGCTGACGGTAGCCATTGCGCATCCGGTACAGCGATTCCTTGGTGAAGCGCTGTAACGGCGGCTCCAGTTTCATCGCCACCAGCCACGATACAACGACCACGGCGACCATGGTGATGGTCAATGCGGTCCAGCGTCCCATGCCGAACCGGACCAGCCAGCCCATGGTGATACTGCCTGCCATCTGATGCAGCAGATAGATTGGAAACGTCATCAAGCCGGCCGTCCTAGCGGCGCGCAGCACCGGTTGTGGCAGCGTATGGAAATGATGATTGAATCGCGCTGACAGGTAAATGAACACTACCGAAAAAAGCCATATGCCGCACGTCAGATAGGCCGTGTAATCTTTTACGGCATCGACATTGAGCGACCTCGACGTCGCCACAATTTGCAGACAACCCGCTACGGCAAGCATGGCAAACCATTTGGCATTCTTATAGCCGCCATGCTTGAGCTGATTCCACAACAAAATACCCATCGAGAAAAAGATACCGTGATGCACCAGTATCAGGGCGAACATC
>JAYSKH010000306.1:0-12146 GCA_043726505.1 Undibacterium sp.
GCCGGCAACTGGAATTATGGATTTGCAAAAAGAACGCCGCCTTATCTGCAGCAGCCGTTTTCAGTGACAACGCTGAAACAGCAATACCTGGCAAAGGATGTCGTATATCTGCTGGGAACCGCCGATGACGATCCGCACGGCGATGCAGTTGACCAGTCCTGCGGCGCGCAAACCCAGGGTGCAAACCGCTATGCGCGCGGCCTGGCCTATGCCGCCTATGTGCAGTATCTGTCGCATGGGCAATCTGGACACAGGTTAATGGAAGTCGCGGGCGTTGCTCACCGCCCCTATCTGATGTACGCGTCTGCGTGCGGCATCGCAGCGATGTTGGATGCCGGTAGCTGTGCACCGACTGCCCCGCCGCACACCGCCACGGTAAATCCCCGCTGATAAAGGGGAAATCGGAAACAACAAAAACGCCAGCCATCACGGCAACCTGGTACCGTTTACGGCAATCCGGTTCTAGTCAGCGCCTGAACCCCACCTTTTCACCGCTCTACAACAGGCTCTCGCTGACAAAAGGAAACAACAGCAGCAATTGCAGCCGCGTGCCTAAATCCACGCCGGGATCATCGTCGTAGATTTTTTCCTTGCCATTTTCAATCGCCACCCAGCGCAGCTTGTCGCCAGGCTGCTCCAGCCTCAGCTTGAAGCTGCCCGCTGCAACGCGCTGGGCGAGGGCCAGCACCGTGCGGGCAAGCTCAGGCGAATCCACCAGCATACCCAGCTCGGTATTAAGCCGCGACGAGCGGAAATCCATGTTCATTGAGCCGACAAACACAGTCCTGCGGTCAATGACCACCAGCTTGGAATGCGAACGGCCCGTGCTGGCGCCCAGCGCGCCGCCTATCAGCGGATCGTTCTTCAACTGCGAAGAATCCACCTCCAGCATCTCTATGCCCATCTTCAGCATCGGCACACGGTAGCGCCCATAAGCGGCACTGGCAAAGGGCTCATCATTAGAGGCCAGTGAATTGGTCATCACCTCCACATGTATGCCGTTCTCCCGCGCCACGCGCAGGCTGTCCATGCCCAGCTTGCCGGGAATAAAATACGGCGATCCGATGACAATCTCGGAATTGGCTGTCGCCATTGCCCTGCCCACCCTTGCGGTAACGGTGTTGATATCATTGCCTGCCTCTGCCTTGCCGCTGACTTTTTCAGGGTCATCTGCAAACACGCTGATGCTGCCCACCATCAGCTTCATTGGCGGGTGCAGGATGTCGGCGTTGACGGGCAAGTAGCCGAGGATGTCCGGCTTGTCTGCCGGTGGCGGCGGGAAGGCGGTGATGGAATCCGACGACAGCCGCTCAAATTCATCCCGCAATTGCTGCGGCGTTTGCCGGCTGGTTTCCAATGCCTGCAGCGGATAGATGCGCGGGCTGTTCCAGTAACCATCAAAAATTGCCGCCATGTGCGGTACCGCTTCGCCCGCAATCAGCAGATCAAAATCCACAAAATTGCCGCCCTTGCTGCTGAAAAAATATTCGTCGGCGATGTTGCGCCCGCCCGCTACCGCAAAGGCGCCGTCGGCGATCAGCATCTTGTTGTGCATGCGGTGGTTCACACGGGCAAAGTCGCCCGCGGCAAACAGCCAGCGTGTAAAGGCGTAGGAGCGCCCGGTTGGGAAAGGATTGAACAGGCGGATTTCTATATTCGGATACGCGGCCAGCGCCAACAGCATCAGGTCATTGTCGGCGGTGTACAGATCATCCACCAGGATGCGCACGCGTACGCCGCGGGCGGCTGCATCACGCACGGCGCGCACCAGCTTGTGGCCGGTGACATCGTTTTGCAGCAGGTAATATTGCAGGTCCAGCGAGGTGCGCGCATGTTGCACCAGCGTCAGCCGCGCATCCATCGAAAAAGCTGCCAGCGGCAGGGCCCGGAAACCGGATTTTCCTTCCGGCACGCTTTGCGCGGCCACGCGGCCCAGTTCGTCGTTTGCGCTTGCAGGGATGGCACTAGTGGGCTCACGGTGCACAGGCGGCGGCAGACTAGCGCAGCCCTGCAATACTATCGTCAGACACGCCAGCAACAGCAAAAACGCCGTACGGATAAATTGCGCAGTACGGTCAGACGCTCGCTCAGCCACAGTCAGCCCTGCAATGGATGGGTTCAACATGTCTCTTCCTTTTTTATGTGCACCTGCGTTACCCCAGGCAGAGCGTGATCCTGTGCGGGGATGATGACGAACATCATCCTCATTGTCAAGCTGAGCAAAACGCGATCCATACCGGCATCTCTGCTCACAAGCATACATGAATTGCTTTGCCACATACTTTTCCCGCGGTTGCATCCGTCGAGCCCTATGGGCTCGCGGCGCTACTGCACGTTTTTCAAGGCCGGCCCCAGCCGCTCGACGAGAAAATCAATAAACACCCTGACGCGGTGCGGCATGAAGCGCTGGTTGAGGAAAATGGCGTTGATCTCTTCCGTGTCGCCGGGGTTATATTCGGGCAGAAGCTCCACCAGGCGCCCCTCCCTGATGTCGCGCCCAACATGGAACATGGCCAGACGGCTGATGCCCATGCCCTGCAAGGTCAGCTCGCGCATGCTTTCGCCGTTGTTGGTCAGCATGCCGCCGCGCACGACCAGGTGTTCGACCTGCTTGCCAATTCTGAAAGGCCATTCTTCCAGCGTGCGCCTGAAGTTGAAATTGAGGCAGCGGTGCTGCGCCAGGTCAGCGGGAGTCTTCGGATGACCATGCGTAGCAAGATACTGCGGCGACGCGATCACGGCGCGCCGGCTTTCGCCCAGGGTACGGGCGCGGAAGCTGGCATCGGCCAGCGGGCCCATGCGCACGGCAACATCTATCCTTTCGCGCTGCAGGTCTACCAAAGCATCGGTCAATGACAGGTCCAGCGTGATTTCCGGATAACGCTGCGCAAATTCCGGCAGCACCGGTATCAGCTGGTTGGTGCCGAAAGGCACCGATACGTTGATGCGCAACACGCCGTGAGGCGCCAGCTTGCCGCCGGCAATGCCCTGCTCCGCTTCTTCTATGTCATCCAGTATACGGATGCAGCTGTCGTAGAAATTCCTGCCTTCGGTGGTGACGACCAGTTGCCGCGTGGAGCGCTGGAACAACAGCACGCCCAACCGTTCTTCAATACGCGTGATCAGCTTGCTGACTGCGGACGGTGACAAGTCCAGCAGCGTGCCCGCCGCCGAAAAACTGCCCGCTTCCACCACCTTGGCAAACACCAGCATCTCGCCGCTACGACTGTCCATGATTCCGCCATTGATGAATTATTTTCAAAAATTATATTCCATTAGATGGCCTTATTAAAGAAAGCGTTCAGATCCATACTAGGTTCACAGGCAAACAACGCTTCAACCCGGCCTACAACTATAGTCAATCATCTAACAAGGGAATCATCATGAACTTGAATCTTAACGGCAAAACAGCGCTGGTCAGCGCCTCCACTTCCGGCATAGGTTATGCCATCGCAACACAATTGCTGGAAGACGGCGCCACAGTCATCATCAATGGCCGCAGTGAAGACGTGGTAAAACGCGCAACAGATGCGCTGAACGACAAATACGGCACAGGCCGCGCGTTGCCGCTGGTGGCAGACATGGGCGTTGCGGGCGGAGAGAAAGTTGCCGCTGCAGCCTACCCGGCCGTGGATATTCTGGTCAACAACCTCGGCACCTACGCGCTCAGTGATTTTTTCAGCACGGAAGATGCAGACTGGCAGCGCATGTTTGATGTCAACGTATGGAGCGGCGTGCGTCTGGCGCGTACCTATATGAAGGGCATGCTGGAACGCGGCCATGGACGTGTGATCTTTATTTCCAGCGAAGTGGCATTGACACCGATGCCCTCGATGGCGCACTACAGCGCCAGCAAGGCTACACAACTGTCTATTTCCCGCAGCCTGGCCGAGCTGACCAAAGGCACCGCCGTCACCGTAAATTCCGTGCTGCCCGGCCCAACCGAAACGGACAACCTGAAAGGCTTCATCAAATCGGTCAACCCTGATCTGCCATATGCCGACGCAGAGCGCAAGTTCATCGATGAAAACAAGCCGACATCGCTGATAGCCCGGCTGGCCAAGCCGGCGGAAGTTGCTAACGTCGTTGCCTTCCTCGCCAGCGAACGCGCCGCCATTATCAACGGCGCGGCAATCCGCGCCGAAGGCGGCACCGTGCAAACGATGGCTTAAAGCCTGCCGGGCAGATACTATGTGCGGCCAACGCACAAGGTATCCGCAAAAAAGAAAGGCAGCCTCCGGGCTGCCTTTCTGCGTTCGGTTTTCTCCAGCCAGCGCTTAGCTTGCTGCACCCGGCTTGGGCGCATTTGCAGGGTGCCCAGCCAGCGGCAACTCCGGCAAGAACAACAGCACGACCAGCGCAACGGCAATGATGACGACACCCGCCATAAAATTAATGGCGATCGCATGCCGGTATACGGCGATGGCATGCAGTTGCGCCTGCGGCGACAGCGCGGCAATGCTCTGCATGCCCATCTCCGCCAGAGCCCCACGTCCGTTGCCAGAGTTCATGTGCAGCTGGCGTGCAAGGATTGCGCCCGAACCGGTGACGCCAATCAGACCGCCCAGTGAACGGAAGAACGCCAGCATCGCCGTGCCGACACCGCGCCGCGTGGCAGCCAGGCCGTTTTGCACGGCAATGGTCATGTTGGGCATGATCAGGCCCAGCCCAAGACCCAGCAGGAAGATGGCCGGCTCTATCACGCCAAAACCCTGCGCCGTTTCTATCCCCCAGGCCAGCACTGCAAATGCCAGCAGCGCCATTGACAGGCCAGCCACTTGCGCAGGTTTATAACGACCCGAGCGCATCATCACACGGCCATTCACAAAGGCAGAGATCACCACGCCTATCATCAGTGGCCCCGTCAGGAAACCGGAATGTGCGGGGCTAACCCCCATCACCACCTGGAAAAACAATGGGAAAAATACACTGGCGCCCAGCATGCCCATAAAGGTCAGCGCCATCACCACGCTGGCTACCAGGAATACGCGGTTGTTAAACAGATCCAGCGGCAACACCGGCTCCGGCACGCGGCGTACATGGCGCACCAGAATAATGCCCAGCACTACCGCCAGCAAGGACACGCCCGTCACCTGCGGCGAATCCCATGCCCATTCAGAGCCGCCCAGCGCCAGCACCAGCAGGAAAGACGTGGTGCAGCCAGTCAGCAATACCGAACCGAGATAATCGATCTTGTGCGCGTGGTTGTGGTGCGGCCTGCGCATGGCCTTGGTGATGATGGCCAGCGCCGCCGCGCCAAACGGCAGGTTGACGTAAAAGATCCAGTGCCAGGACAGCAGATCAGTAATGACGCCGCCGAGCAAAGGCCCGACGACGCTGCATGCCGCAAACACGGCGGCGATGGAACCCTGCCTGCGCCCGCGCTGCGCCACCGGCACCAGGTCGCCGATGATAATCTGCGTCAGGGGCAGGAAACCGCCCGCGCCCAGACCCTGGATCGCGCGGAAGATAATCAGCTGCGTCAAATTCTGCGCCATACCGCACAGTACCGAGCCGACCAGGAAAGTGATGATAGCAACGTACAGCAGCGGCTTGCGGCCATACTGGTCGCTCAGCTTGCCATACAGCGGCATGGTGCTGGTGGAAGCCAGCACATAAGATGTCACTACCCATGACAGATGCGTGATGCCGCCCAGGTCGCTGACAATGCGCGGCAAGGCCGTGGCAACGATGCTCTGGTCCAGCGCACCCAGACCCATGACCACCATCAGGCCAAAATAAACCATGCGGATTTCAGCCGACGTCACCGGTGGCGTGGCGGAAGATGCTGCCTCAGTTGCTGCGGTTGCTCCAGCAGCAGAGGCGACAGCGCCATCCGTTGCTGCGGTAGCGGCGGCTTGTTGTGGTTGGGTATTTTGTGTACTCATTGTCCTATCTCGCTTATCGGTGCAATCGCCTTACGGATCGCCTCCAGGGAATCCGGGGAAAGTGCCGCCAGCTGGCGCGCCAGCCAGTCGCGGCGGCGCAAGCGCAACGCTTCCAGCACTTCACTGCCCTTGTCAGTCACCAGCAAACCCACGCGCCGGCGGTCGTCCTTGTCCGGCGCGGCTCGCGTTACCAGGCCCGCCTCTTCCAGGCTTTTGATATGCCCGCTAATGGTAGGCCCGCGCAGCTTTTCCATGCGCGCCAACTCGCCGACGCCTATGCCGGGATGGTCGTTGATCATGGATAAAAACAGGTTCTGCAAAGGCGATACGCCAAAGGTCACATCCGCGCTCTCGCGGCGTATCTGCCGGTGCAGGCGGTATAAGGCGGTGCGCAGTTCGTCGGCAATGGCCAGCGTGCTTTCGGGAATGGGGGGAGAAAGGGGCATGCGTTTTGGCTAATTTAAGCTAAATTTGGCTGGGAATAGATAAATCGGTAGGCTACCTATCTATTATAGCAGACTCAGCTGTGATCTTGATTATGGCTAGCGCCACCAGATTTCCATGAGCTCGATCAACTACTACTTCCCTCATGCGGCCAATGCACATGACAGTAAAGCCGGCAAGTTGGCCGACTCGCGCTTATCCCTCTTACAGACGTAACAAAACGAATCGGCGTTGCCCGCGTGATTTAAACGGGCAGATGCAAACAGCCTTAACCGAGACGCATGGAAAGTTCGACGTCTTCTGCAAACGGCGTCGATAAGTAGCCTGCAGACGGAGAACGCACGCGTGCCAGATACTCCGGGCTATGGTCGGCGTTGTCGGCGATGATGAGCGCGCCTGGCCTGAGGCGGCTTTCTACAAGGCTCAGTATCTCCGGATAGAGCGCCTTGGCGCCATCCAGCAGCAGCAGGTCTATTGTGTCCGGCAGATCGACACTCAGCGTCTGCAAAGCATCTCCTTCGCGGATCTCGACCAAGTCGATAACGCCGCCCGTCGTCAGGTTTTGCCGTGCCCGCGCTACCTTGGAAGGCTCGAACTCGCTGGTAATCAACCGGCCGCCGCCATTGTCGCGCAGGGCTGCAGCGAGATAGAGCGTCGATATACCGAACGAGGTGCCGAATTCGACTATCGTCCTAGCCTTGCAGTTGCGCGCCAGCATATACAGCAGCGTGCCCGTCTCTCTTGACACTGCCAGCGGAAAGTCCTTCAAGCGCGTGTAGAGATCATGATATTCAGTCTTGCTGCGCATCAGACGCGCGCGTTCTTCGCTGGAGAGGTCGGCTACCGCCAAGCTTGGCGATTCGCCCTCGGCTTCATCAAACAGTCGGTCCAGCAGAGGCGCAATTGGTGCGCTGGTCAGTGTGTTCATATAAGTCTTTCTTGTGGTTGGAATGAGTGGATATAATACGAATAAACCTTCGCATTTTCTATTCGCATTCAGAACCCGCCCCATGACCGACCGCAAAAGAGCCCAGATCACCTCTCGAAAAGCCCCCAAGCAGGCTCGCTCCACTGAACTCGTTAACGCGATTCAGGAAGCGGCCATTCAGGTTTTGGCGAAAGAAGGCGCGCGGCGCTTTACCACGACGCGTGTTGCAGAGAGGGCCGGAGTCAGCGTCGGATCGGTGTACCAGTACTTTCCGAACAAGGCGGCGATCCTGTTCCAGTTGCAGAGCAACGAATGGAAGCAGACAACAGAGATGCTATGCCGCATCCTCGAAGATACCCGTAAACCGCCACTGGAACGCTTGCGCAAGCTCGTCCATGCGTTCATCCGTTCCGAATGTGATGAAGCCGATGTGCGCGTTGCACTGAATGACGCCGTCCCCCTCTATCGGGATGCCCCAGAGGCAAAACAAGCGAGAGCGTCGGGAGAGCGCGCGGTGCAGGCCTTCATGCAAGAGGTTCTGCCTGATGCCTCAGAGGCGGCCCGCATGCTGGCCGGTGACCTGATCACAACGACGCTCAGCGCAGTAGGAAAAGAGTTTTCGGAAAGCCCGCGAACCATCGCTCAGATCAAGACCTACGCAGATGCCATGGCCGATATGTTCTGCGCTTACATCAAAGGTCCGCAGTCTGGCTGACGCAGGCGCAAGTTCAGCGCTGCGCAATATTTACGCAAGCGTCTTATTGGCGACCAACACCGTCATGCGCCAGTGCTGCCGGTAATGGATGGTGCTTAATACGCCGTCTATCCACAGATAGTCACCCTGCGCATTTTTAACCCGGAAACGCAGTGCCTTCTTGCCGCCGACCGGCAAATGCTCCGCCGCTGCCAGTTCGCACTGCATCATCGCATCCTCCTCGGGATGGATCATCGTATGCCATTCCAGATTCTTGTCTTCACCGTCTTCCTCCCCCGTGATGCGGTGCCATGCCGGCATACGATACGGCGGATGGCCGAATGGCATCAGCAAAAGGATCTGATCCATTGCGGCAAAGGAGGAAGTCACTTCCTTGACAAAAGCGCGGCTTTTGCGCTGCTGGAACAACAGCTGGTTATAAACTTCCAATAAAGACCGGCGCTGCGAGTTCACAACGCTTAGCATCAATTTTGTTGAATATTGTGAGCGGCGCAGATACTCCAGCAGAAATATCGCGATTATTGCTATGATGAGGTTATTGGTCATGACAATGAAGTCATCACCCGTCGGAATGCCAAGTACGTCGTATGGCTTGACGAAATAGTAAAGCCCCAGCGGAATTCCTATCGAAAGACTCACCAGCGCCGGAGCAACTCCCACAAAAAATTCCGTAATAATGGCCGCTCCAACGAAAAAGTGAAATGGCACATGCGGTTCAATGTAGGGATGGAGGATTTTGCGTATGGCAAATGCGAACAAGGTAATTAACAAGCTAATGCCAAGTCGACTTGCGGGCGTGCCCATCGCCCAATTTTTGGCGTTTTTGTTTAGGTAAGACATGTCATCCACTCCCATCGTATCCCATCAACATCGGCCTCATCATGTAGTGATGCTGCTACACGGTCTGGCCAGCACTTCGCTTGAAGTTGCGCGGCTTGGCAAATACCTGACCAATAGCGGACTTGCCACCTACGAACCGAATATAACAGGATTCTGCTACGGCCAGCCATGCACCACATGGCGTGGCTGGGTCGATGAAATGCGCCGGGAATTTCGTCGCCTGTCCGGCATCTACCAGACTGTCTCCATCCTTGGCATTTCAATGGGCGCCAGCCTGGCCCTGGCCATAGCGCAGGAGGAGGATGGTATCGCAGCACTGGTGCTGCTGTCGACTGCTATTGCGTATGACGGCTGGGCTATTCCCTGGTACCGCCCGCTCTTGTCGATCGCCCGTCATCTGCCGTGGGCCAGGCGCTATAAATATCGCGAACACGAACCCTTCGGCGTTAAAAATCCAGAGATGAGAGCGAGAATAAAAAAGGCCGTCCTGTCAGCAGAAGCCTCCGAGGCAGGTGGCGCTTACATCGGTTTTGATCACGTCAACCAGGCGGATGCGCTCATTGCCCACGTACGCCGGCGCGTTGATCTGGTGACCTGCCCCACCCTGATCATGCATGCCACAGAAGACGAAACCGTCAGCCCCCGCAACGCTGACTGGCTGATGGCCCATCTCGGCGCAAAAAGCAAAAAGCTGGTCTTCCTTGGCCAGAGCTATCACATGATTACCATTGATAACGAATACGAATTTGTTTTCCATGAATCCGAATCGTTCATCAAATCCACCATCAACGCCCACTCCCCCACGATGGTATTTGAACAACCTGATGTCGTCAGCAAGGCCCTGCAACGCGCAATCAGAAGAGGGAACTAAAGTCCGCAGACAGCATGTGCAGCGCGTTAACAGTCGCCCTCTTAGGGATTATTTGCCGATTTTGCGATCACCATTATCAAAAAAAAGCGCCATGTCATGGCGCTTTTTTGTCTGAAATTAATCCGCTTAGCTGCACGCTTTGCCGTGGTTCGCATGCGCGCCCTTGGCTTTCGCTTCAGCTTCCGTCATGTAAGCGCCGACTTTGGTCGTGCCGTAGCTCTTGGTGTTTTCGCAGTGATACACGTTGGACTTGGTATTTACCCACACCTTGCCTGGGCCACCGCCGGGAGCAACCGGCTTCGCTGCTGCAGACGCTTTGGCGCTGGCTGCTGCTGAGGCTGCCGGTGCTTTAGCTGCTGCCTTGGCCGTTGCCGCTGTCGTTGCTGCAGGGGCAGATGCTGGCGCAGATTGAGCAAAACTGACGCCTGCTGCGAGAGCGGCCAGGGTAAACACGATTGCTTTCAATTTCATTTGATGATCCTTTCAGTGTATTGCGATAAGTGGGGCTAACAGCCAGAAGCGGCAACTGTTACCCAGGGGAAGCATCAAAATAAACTACAGGCTGCTTGTCTATATAAACGCCATTGAACTCATTGCGTTGACGTCTGCCGCGCGTATATTTCTTTGGCGCCAGATAAAGTCCGTCATCCAATGTTAACGCGTGATCATGAACAATCATACACAAACACAGGACACTTATGGCCGCATGGCGGGAAAGATATCCGGACGCTGCCGATTCTCTGATTGAGGCGCCGCCCACATACCAGCCGGACGCGTCAGCATGATGGTGACCATCGCCAAGCCAATCAAGAGCTGCCTTAACACTTCCGGCGAAATCAATACCTCACCAAACCACAACTGCTGCACCGGTATGACCACATAGCGCAATATCTCCGGTAAAGCTGCGAGCGTAATTGCGCCAAGAATGACGCCTGGGATATGCCCCATGCCGCCAAGAACGACCATGGACAATACCGCAATCGACTCCGTAAGAGAGAATGACTCGGGTGAAATGAAGCCCTGAAACGCAGCAAACATCGAACCCGCCACGCCGCCAAAAGAAGCCCCCATCGCAAACGCCACCAGTTTGATATTACGGGTATTGACGCCCATCGCCTTTGCCGCGACCTCGTCTTCCCTGATAGCCACAAACGCGCGACCCAGGCGCGAACTTTGCAGGCGCATCGTGACAAAGATGATGGCAATGCATAAGGCCAGAAAAAGAAAATAGTAGGCATTCACCGAGGGCATCAAATAACTGCCGAACCGCAGCGTGGCATTGGAATTGGCCTCGCCATGCAAGGACACACCGAAAATCCGGATGGGGTCGATCATGTTGATACCCCGGGGACCATCAGTGATGTTAATTGGATCAGTGAGATTCACAATCAACAGACGAATAATTTCGCCGAATCCGAGAGTTACCACCGCAAGGTAGTCACCCCGCAGTTTCAGCGTCGGCATACCAAGCAGCACACCGAAAGATCCTGCCAACGCCGCGCTAAGCGGCACAAGCAGCCACACCGACAGATGAATGCCATTCCTTGTAATTTCCGGCCCCAGTATCCAAATGAGCGAATTTCCCAGAACAGGATAGTGGTTCACAACAGACTCAAGCAGCACAGCAAAATGCGGCGACGCCAGCAGCGCCGTCAGATAAGCGCCCAACGCATAAAAAGCGATATATCCCAGATCCAGCAAGCCAGCGAACCCGACAACAATATTGAGGCCCAGCGCCATCATGATATACAGCAAAGTAAAGTCCATGATGCGGACCCAGGCATTGCCGAAATGAGAGGCGACGAACGGAAAGACAAGAAGCGCTATGAGCAACAGGCGAACATAGTTTTTTTGATGGTGTTGTCTGATCAAGAAAATATTTTGCATCAGCAACTTCCACTGTTATGGGATTGTATGATGACTCTCGTGGATTAAAGAGCTCAATCTATTTTGAATGCCAGATGCCGGCCGTTTTTACCTAACGGTCTCCGCCGCCGAAATAATCCCCGTCGCCATTCCCAATATTTTCTACGCCATATTCCGGATTCTTCGTGCGGCGATCGCGCTCATAAGGCGATTTTTTTGGCTCTAATGTAAAAACATAGGCGAGAACAGCGCCGCCGATTGGGATAAGCCAAATAAGAAAAAAATGCATGTACTTTGTCTGCGCTCGAAGTATTCACTTTGTGAGACCCGGTAGCACACGAAACTCATTTGCCAAGATGATGGCAGCCAAAATGCTCCAGTATAATTTTCCGAACAAACTCATATTTCCCCAGAGAACGCACGTTGGCTAAATATTTAACTCTTTCACGTCAATAATCTTAGCGCATCATTTTGTCGATGAAGAAATTTTGATCAAGGGAAATTTCATCTTTTCAACTTGAGGGAGACAAAGCCTTAAGAAACGGATCTTACGAACATTTTGTTGATAGCTATATTTTTTTGAGTCGCTTTTTT
>JAYSKH010000307.1:0-5849 GCA_043726505.1 Undibacterium sp.
TGGAAGAGCGAGATACCAGCCAGCTGGTAAGAAATATTGTCGTGCCGCTGATCGCGTTTGAACTGCTGTATGAATGCGCGGAATTCCTGCTGAAGGGCCAATTCAGCATCTATACCGGCCTGATCGCTCCCTACTGGATGCTGTGGTATCTGCTGAGCCTGATCAGCTGGAGGCTGCTGCTACCGATATTTGCAAGACTGCAATTCCCTATCCTGATCGCCATTGTGCTGGCAATGCTGGCCACCTATTCCGAACATATAGGCTATACGCTGAGCCTGTCGCGCACGCTGAACTTCTTCCCGTTCTTTCTGCTGGGCTGGAGCATGCGCGCAGATGCCTTCAGCCGCCTGCCGAAAAAATTCGTATGGCTGAGCGCCGTCATCGTGGGACTGGCGCTGATCGCCTCCTTCTTACTGAAGAGCAATTTTGATTATCGCTGGCTGTACGGCAGCTATTCGCTGCACAGGCTGGGCGCGGCCAACCTGACCGGCAGCATGTTCCAGGCGTTGCAATATCTGGTGTCCGCTTCGGTGGGTCTGGCCTTCCTGCACCTGGTGTCGCAGCGCGACCTGGGTCTGGCCAATGTCGGCAAGCGTTCCATGTATGTATTTTTGTGGCATGGCCTGGCGCTGCTGATTCTGGAAAAGACCGGCGCGGCCAAGGAAATATTTTCCATGGAAGACCTGCCGATGACCATCATCTCCTTCGGCATCAGCCTGCTGATCGTGTGGGCGGCATCGCGTGAACTCACCGAAAACCTGACGCAGAAACTGATATTGCGCCCTTTCTCGTGGCTACTGAGCAAGCCTTTCGGCGGCGAGGCTACTCCCAAAGCCGTTCCAGTCAAGAAACCTGCTGCAGTCACCAAGACGGCAGCCGCAGATTAAACGGACTACCGGGCGAAATATCAGCAGCATCCACATTCGCCCGGCCCCGCTCTTCCCCCGTAACTCCCCTTCCACTGCAAGTCCGCAAGATTTGTCAAATCCTTCCATGCTATCGTTTCACCATCGACATGTGGATGAGACCGTATGCACAACCAACCCAGCCTTAGCAGCTATGAAAACCGCTTCCACCGCGTTACCAGCTACATCTATGAACACCTGGACGAAGAGCTGGACCTGATGAAGCTGGCCGACATCGCCTGCATGTCTGCCTACCACTGGCACCGCATCTACCACGCCATGCATGGGGAGACGCTCGCTGCTACGGTCAAGCGTCTGAGGCTGCACCGCGCCGCTGGTTTTCTGGTGCATAGCGAACTATCCGTGGATCAGGTAGCGGCCAAGTCTGGTTATGCCAATCTGCAGTCCTTCACCCGCATTTTCCGTGCGGTGTACGGCATGCCGCCTGCACGCTACCGCAAGGAAGGCAGCCACACCGTTTTTCAACAGCAGCGCGCCGACAGGAGCCAACTCATGTATCCGGTAGAAATCAAAACCATCTCCCCCATGCAAGCCATCACCGTGGACCACACAGGCTCCTACATGGACATCGGCAAAGCATTCGAAACGCTGTACGGCTGCCTGGGCGCGCGCGAACTGTTCAGGCCGGGCATGCGCTCCGTCGCTATCTTCTTCGACGATCCATTCTCAGTAGAAGAGGCGCTGCTGCGCTCCAGGGCTGGCGCGGTATTTGAAGAAGACCTGCCGCCAGAAGCAATACAAGCGCCATTGGGACAAAGCCGCATAGACGGAGGCAAGTACGCGGTGCTCAGGTACAAAGGCCCGTATGCAGATATGCGCGTGGCCTACCAGTGGCTGTATGGCGAATGGCTGCAGCAGTCGGGCCAGGAGCCCGCCGACATACCGGTATTTGAAGAATACCTGAACAATCCGCGCGATACGGCCCCGACCGAATTGCTGACGGACATCCACCTTCCTTTGCGGTGATCATAACGAGCATGGTTGATTGTGCCTGCTAGCGCCTGCGCATGATGTCGGCCAGCACGGCGATTCCCTGGCGGATTTCCTCGGCAGGGATGGATGAAAAGCCCAGCAGCAAACCCGCCCGGTAATCTGCCGGCTGGCTGGAATTGAGCGCATGAAAGTCGTAGTGGCTGAGGGGGCGAAGTTCCACGCCCTGCTGCAAACCCGCTTGCGCAATGCGCAGTTCGTCGGCAGCACTACTGAAACCGCTATCGGCGGAAAAATGCACAGGCAGATCCAGCCCGGCATCACTGGGGCCGCACTCCAGCTCAACGGCAAGTTCTGACTGCAGTGCCCGCAGCAGCACATGCCGGCGCTCGGCATAAAGCTCGCGCGTGCGTTTGATGTGGCGGCCAAAATGGCCTTCGGCGATAAAGTCTGCCAGCACCATCTGCGGCGCGATGGCCGTGTGTTTGTCTATCACCGCCTTTGTCTGCGTAATCGCATCCACCAGGCCAGCCGGCGCCACCATGTAGCCAAGGCGCAGGCCGGGAAATAATACTTTGGACAGGGTGCCGACATAGATCACGCAGCCGGCCTTGTCCAGGCTTTGCAGCGAGGCCAGCGTGGGGCCGCTGTAGCGGTATTCGCTGTCGTAATCATCCTCGATGACCCAGGCCTTGTTGGCGGCGGCCCAGGCCAGCAGTTCCAGCCGGCGCTGCAGGCTCATTGTCATCCCCAGCGGCAGCTGGTGCGAAGGCGTCGTGTAGACCAGCTTTGCATCGGGATACAGTTGCGCACCGGTCTTGACCGACAGCCCCTGTCCATCCACCGGCACCGGACACAGCCGCACTTGCGCCGCATGCAGCGGCGCGCTGGCGCCGCGATAGCCGGGAGACTCCATCCACGCGGCATCGCCAGGGTCCAGCAACATGCTGGACAGCAAAAACAGCGCCTGCTGCGAGCCCGATGTGATGATGACCTGCTCCGGTGCGCAATCCACGCCGCGCGCTGCCTTCAGGTATACCGCCAGCATTTCGCGCAGCGGGCGGTAGCCGGCCGGATCGCCATAGCCCAGATGCTCGCTGGGACGCCGCCAGCGCCTGGCCTCCAGCCTGCTCCATACATCAAAAGGAAACACGTCCAGCCCCGGCATACCTACACGGAAAGCGCGCGGCCTGCCGTAGTGAAAATGCATCCTGCCCTGCGCATGCGAAAAGCGCAGCCCGCGTGCCGACAAAGGCCGCAGCAGCGCCGCAGCGCCCGGCGTATCCGCACCAGCCTCCGTGTTCACCGCAGTTGCTCTGGCAAGCGCAGGCAACTGGTCACTGACAAAGGTGCCCTTACCCACCGTACCCTGCAGGTAGCCTTCCGCCATCAGCTGCGCATAGGCATTCAGCACCGTCTGCCGTGAAATATCCAGCAGGCGACAAAAATCCCTCGTCGGCGGCAATTGCATGCCCGGCTGCACCACACCGCTGAGGATGGCCTGCTTGATTGCCGCATACAGTTGCCTGAACATTGGTGCAGTGGCAGCCCTGTCCAGTTGCAGGGAGGCGAGTAATTGGGTCTGATGCATGATGTTTTACAAGCTTTTTAACAGGCGGCCAACATTGGCATCTTTAAAATAGCATTTATTGGCACTTTTAGAAAGCCAATGAAGGCTTTAGCATAAGCGTGTTTTCTATCGCCCTTTTTCTTCTCTTACCTGTGGATACCATGTCGCCTGTCACCTATGAAATGGAGCGCATCATCAGTGCGCAGCAACTGGCCGATGTTTTCAGCCGCTCCGGCATTACCCGGCCGGTACACGACCTCGCCAGGCTGACCAAGATGCTGGAACATGCCAATATCCTGATCACCGCCTGGGACGGCGACCGGCTGGTGGGGGTGGCGCGTGCCTTGTCCGACTTCAGTTTTTGCTGCTACCTGTCGGATCTGGCGGTGGATCTGGATTACCAGGAAAGCGGCATAGGCAAAAAATTGATTGCGTTAACCCGGCAGGCTGCAGGCGACCAGTCCATGCTGTTGCTGCTGGCAGCGCCTGATGCAATGCCCTACTACCCCAAAGTGGGATTTGAAGCGGTTGCCAACGGCTGGATCATCAAGCGCAACGCCTAATTTATTAATCAGGAGCACATATGCATCACTATACCGCCCTCATAGAATGGCAGCGCGGCGGCCAGCCGTTTAACGACAACCGCTACAGCCGCGGGCATGACTGGAAATTTGACGGCGGCGCCGTCGTGCCTGGCTCATCATCGCCGCTGTCCGTTCCGCTGCCGATGTCTATAGAATCCAGCGTAGACCCGGAAGAAGCACTGGTAGCGGCTGCGTCCAGCTGCCACATGCTGGTATTTTTGTGGCTGGCCTGCAAGCAGGGTTACACAGTAGACAGCTATAGCGACCAGGCCGTGGGCACGATGACCAGAAATACCAAAGGAAAATTCGCATTCACGCTGATCACGCTGCGCCCGCATATCGTGTTTTCCGGCGCGGTGCAGCCGAGCCCGGAGCAACTGGACGAACTGCACCATCAGGCGCATGATGACTGTTACATCGCCAACACCCTGGCCTGCGACATCGTAGTCGAAGCCCCCATCGCCGCCACCTGACCGACGAGGCCCCATGTACCTGCCCGCACACTTTGCAGAAGAAAGACTGGATGTCTTGCACCAGCTGATTCATGCCCACCCCCTCGGCACGCTGGTAACGCTGGATGCCGGCGGCCTGAATGCCAACCATATCCCTTTTGAAATTGCCGCGCCAGAAGCCGATGCACCTTACGGGGTGCTGCGCGCGCATATCGCCAGGGGCAACAGCTTGTGGAAAACCGCCAGCAAGGAAGTGGATGCGCTGGTCGTATTCCAGGGCGCGCAACACTATATTTCGCCCGGCTGGTATGAAGAGAAACAAGTCAGTGGCAAGGTCGTGCCTACTTATAACTATGCGACCGTGCATGCCAGCGGCCCGCTGCGCGTCATCGATGATCCGGCATGGCTGCTGGCGCTGCTGAACAGGCTGACGAACCGGCATGAGGCGATACAGCAGGCGCCATGGCAGGTGGCAGACGCCCCTGCCGACTATGTAGAGAAAATGCTGGGCGCCATCATCGGCATAGAAATCCCCGTAACCCGCATGCTGGGCAAATGGAAAGTCAGCCAGAACCGCTCAGAAGCTGACAGACTGAAGGTGACACAGTGGCTGGAAGATCTGGACCGGCACTCACCCGACAGCAATGCCGCGGGAATGGCAAGACTGGTTGGCGGTAACAGTACGGAGAAATAGGCCTTAGGGGCTTCAGCGCCGGATGGACGGTAGTCCGCGCTGCGGCCACCATCGCCACAATACCACCGCCGTGATAGCCGATGCGGCGATATCGACCAGCCAGTCGCTGACCGTCGCAGAGCGGTAAGGAAAAAAGCTCTGCACGGTTTCATCCAGCGCGCCCATCCATACTACGGTGGCCACTGCCATGCAGGCGTTGCGCAGCCCCGTGCCGGCAAACCCCGTGAACAGCAATAATGTGATGCCGCCATAGGCCATTGCATGCAGTACGCCGCCGGAAGCAAGCTCGCCGATTTTCTGGCGCGCGCCGGGCACAGAACCAAGCACAAGTATCAGCGCATAGAAGATGAATGCGCTACGCAGACGCGTGCGCCGGTAACGCTCATCCAGCAGCAGGGAAGATAAATGGAGTGAGGCAAAACGCATATTCGCAGGCCGGGCAAAAACCGCCATGATATCGCTTAGGTCACAAAACTCATAAGCTTATGAGTTCTGCTATCATCTGGCCACATTTGATCTCGAATGTTTAACCCATCGGAGAGTATCTTGAGCATTTCCATGTACACAACATCAGTTCCTGTCTTTAAACAAATGCTGAACAGCCTGAGCGAGCTGCTGAACAAGGCAGAAGCACAGGCAACAGAAAAAAAGATCGACGCCAACGCCTATCTGCAAGCCCGCCTGTACCCAGAC
>JAYSKH010000308.1:0-5653 GCA_043726505.1 Undibacterium sp.
TACATAGAAGCGCTGCAACAGGGCGCAGTTGCCAGCGGCACCGACATCGTCAACCAGGGCCAGACCTTCTCGCCTTACAAGTCCAAGCAAAAAGAAATCGGCGTCAAATATGATGCCGGCACGCTGATGATGAGCGCCGCCGTCTTCACGACATCGCAGCCTTCCGCTTATGTGCAAAATAAAGTGTTTGGCGTATTCGGCGAACAGACCAACCGCGGCCTGGAACTATCGCTGTACGGCGTTCCGACACGCGGCTTGCGTCTGCTGGGCGGCTTGACCTTGCTGGATGCGAAACAGAACCGCACCTTCGGCGGCACCAATGAAGGCAAGGACGCCATAGGCGTGCCGGATACGCAGCTGAACATGGGAGTGGAATGGGATGTGCCAAGCCTGCGCGGCCTGACGCTAACCGGCCGCACCGTGTACACGTCGTCGCAATATGCTGATGGCGCCAACAAGCAGGAACTGCCGTCCTGGACCCGCCTGGACCTGGGCGCGCGCTACACAACAACGATCGCCGATCACGCAGTCACCTTCCGCGCCCGCGTGGACAACGTCACTGACAAGAGCTACTGGGCATCCGCCGGCGGCTACCCAGGCGCAGGCTACCTGGTGCTAGGCGCACCACGCACTTTTGTTGTATCGGGATCGGTGGATTTCTAAGCTTGTAGAAATTGGGATGGATATAAAAATGGGTGGGCCTTTCGGGACCCACCCATTTTTTATTCCGGCCTCCGCAATGCTACAATTCTCTTCCTGATTCACGCCGCGCCCAAATTCAGCTTCGGCCCGCGCCTGTTTACCGAATTCATACAAAGAGCCGCCATGAGCACACCAGCCGATCTGCAAACACCCTACGAAAAAGGCAACCGCAACCAGACTACTACCTGGGAAGAATGCATCGCCTACTACCAGGAACTGGCGCGGCGCTATCCGCAGATACTGCACTTCAGCCAGGCCGGCGTGTCCGGTGCCGGCATCCCGCTGTATGCGGGCGTGGTCAGTGCAGATGGCGTGTTTGACCGAGATCAGATCAAACGTGAAGGCCGGCCGGTTTTCTTCAATAACAACGGCATCCACCCCGGCGAACCGGAAGGCGTGGATGCCTGCATGGCGATGGTGCGCGACCTGTGTCTGGAACCGGCGCGACTGGCGGCGCTGGGCCGCACAGTGCTGCTATTTATCCCCATCTACAATGTGGATGGCTGCCATAACCGGCAGAATACCTCGCGCGTGAACCAGGATGGGCCGGAACTGTTCGGTTTCCGCGGCAACAGCCTGCACCTGGATCTGAACCGCGACTTCATCAAGTGCGACAGCCTGACGGCGCGCTTCTTCAACCAGTTTTTTACCGCGTGGGACCCGGATGTGATGGTGGATACGCACACGTCCAACGGCGCCGACTATCCGTACACGATGACGCTGATCCACACTCAGGCAGACAAGCTGGGCAGCGGCCTTGGCCCCTTCCTTCGCGACACCATGCTGCCACATATCTTCGCGCAGATGGACGCGCGCGGCTGGCCGACCTGCCCGTATGTGAATCCCATCAAGGACAGTCCGGATGACGGCATTGCGGAATTCCTGGAAGTGCCGCGCTTTTCCACCGGCTTTGCGGCGCTGCATCACACCATCGGCTTCATGCCGGAAACGCACATGCTGAAGCCGTTTGCCGACCGCTATGATTCCATGCGCGCACTGGTAGAGACGGTGATGGCATTCACCGTCAACCACGCAGGCCAGATCCAGCAACTGCGGAAAGAAGCGCGCGAGCAAGGCCGCCAGCGCACCCAGTGGCCGGTAAGCTGGTCTATGGATGAAAAAAATCCTTCCACTTTCCGCTTCAAGGGTTATGCCGCCAACTACAGCGCCAGCCTGCTAGGCGATTACCAGCGCCTGGCCTACGACCGCAGCCAGCCTTGGGAAAAGGATATTGCCTACTACAACAACTTTACCGAAGATGCCGTCATTGATGCGCCGGTCGCTTATGTGATTCCGCAGGAGTGGCGCGACGTGATAGAACGCCTGCAATGGAACGGTGTGCAGATGGAACGCCTCAGCTCAGCCAGCACACTGCAGGCGCAGTATTACACCATCAAAGCAGTGACCTCCCGCGCCGGCCCGTATGAGGGCCATATGTTCCATGACGACGTGCAGCTGGAAAAACACAGCGCGGCCATGCAGCTGCGCGCCGGTGACTATTACCTGCCATTGAACCAGGACAATGCGCGTTATGCGGTGGAAACGCTGGAACCGCAAGGACATGACAGCTTTTTCCGTTGGGGCTTCTTCAACAGCATTCTGGAAAAGAAAGAGCATTTCTCCGACTACGTGTTTGAAGACATGGCGTTGCAGCTGCTGCAGGAAGAGCCTGCGCTGAAGCAGAAGTTTGAGCAATGGAAGGCAGCCAACCCAGCGCTGCTGTCCAGCCAGGAAGCGGTATTGAATTTTATCTTTGAAAACTGCGAACGCTATGCCGAGCCGGGATGGCGCCGCTACCCTGTGCTGTCGCTGTTCGCGCAACTGCAGCACTAGCAGATAGAGGCCGCTCTATGGTCAAACTGTATGAATACACCAGCCAGCCGCGCTTCTGGGTTGCACGCGATGAAGATGGCTATTGGCTGGTGCCTGCACGCAATGGCGGTTGGGAAGACCGCAGCCCTTTTGTCGGGCATGCAACGTCGCTGCGTGAACTGCTTGATCTGGACGGTATAGACCTAGGCATTCCCGGCAGCCCTTCCACACCGGATGGCGGCTAAGCCTGTGCCAGCTTAAATAGCAACGCGGTTGCGCCCGCTGTTCTTGGCCCGGTACAGCGCCTGGTCTGCGCGGTTCAACACCACGTCCACCCCGGTATCTGCCGTCGACAGGATACTGATGCCTATGCTGACGGTCAGGTAGACATTGTAAGACTCCTGGATCAGCGGGGTTTCCGCGACCAGCAAGCGCAGCCGCTCGGCCACGATCTGTGCCGCCATCAGGTCTGAACCTGGCAGCAGCAGCGCGAACTCCTCCCCACCCAGCCTCCCCTTCATATCGACATCGCGCGACACCTCGCCCAGCGTGACGGCAAACAGCCGCAAGGCCGCATCACCGGTGGCATGCCCATAGGTGTCGTTGACCTGTTTGAAATGATCGATGTCTATCATCAGCACCGCCGCCTGCGCGTGTGGCGCCCGCGCCATGCGGTGCAACTCGTCGCCCACATGCGCAAGGAAGGAGCGGCGGTTAGGCAGGCCCGTCAGCGCATCGGTGGTCGCCAGCTCGCGCAGCTGGTCTTCCATCTGCCTGCGCTGCGTGATATCCAGATGCGCAATCACCGCACGTTCGCCGTCGGCGGACGGCGAGCACAATATCTTTACCAGAAAAAAGCGCGGCACCGGTGTGCAATTGCACAGAAACTCAATGCTGAAAGATTGCTGCTCTCCTTTCAACACAGCACGCAGGCCCTGCGCAAACCGGCGCGCCTGCTCTCCGCACAAGCCGACGACAGGCTGGCACACCGCCAGATAATTCGCTCCCACGCCCTGCTTCAGCGCGTTGCCGCCATTCTCGCGCGCGCATACCTTCCACGCATCATTGACCATCAGGATCGTCGCATTGCCATCCACCACGCACACCTGCTCATCCAGCGCGTTTAGCGTGCTTTGCGCCAGCCTGCGTTCTGCCTCCAGCAGATCCTCCGCGCGGCTGCGTTCGGTGATGTCGGTCGCCACGACGACCAGCGCTTCTATCTTGCCGGTTTTACTCATCACCGGGTAATGCGCATTGGAATACATGCGGCCGTCACGTTCATCTTCATGCGTGATCGGTTCGCCGGTCAGGAAAACGTTGTCGACGATGGTGGCTCTATCTGCTCCGACCTTGGAAGGAAATAATTCCAGGATGTTTTTTCCTATCAACTCCTGTTCCGACTGTCCCAGACGGCTGGCGCCGACCGGGTTGATCGCAATCAGGTTCTTGGCGGTATCGAACAGGAAAATGCTTTCGGTAATAGACAGTAAGATGGTCTGGAATACGTCGGTGGATTTCCGCAACGCGCGTTCGGCCTCCTGCCGCTGGTCCACCAGCAGGTTGAAGCTGAGCAGCAGCTTGCCTACCTCGTCATTGCTGTCCACCGGCAGCCGATGCAGCGAGGATTTTCCCTTTGCCATGTAGTAGATGGATTTGGTCGCCACTTCCAGCGGCCACAGCGTGGAACGCACGATCAGCCACATCAGCAATATCGCCAGCCCCGCCAGCAGCGCCGCCACGCCGTACGCATACTGTTTCATCTTCCGCACCGGAGCGAATGCCTCCTCCGTCGGCAACACTACCTGCACATACCAGCCCGCAATCGGAATCTGCTTGGCAGACGTCAATATAGGCTCGCCTGTGGAACTGACGGCAATGCCTGACCCCTCATGGCTGCCGACAGACTGGTCATCCATCTCCGCAATGGCGCGCTGGGAAGACGCATCTTCCTTTCGTGTTGACTTACTGGAGGTTAATATCACGCCATATCTGGGCGCATTGATAACGACATACCCCGATTTGCCGAAGCTGGCCTGCTCTATCAGCCCGAACAACGAGGCGTCGGAGATCGACGTAAAACCGACCAGCACCGCAACCACCGCTCCTGCGTCATTCTTGATCGGGCTGGCAATTGCCACTACCGGCCGTTTGGTCAGGATGCCAACACGCGGTTTGCCAAACGTAACTTCACCCGTATTGACCGCATCCCTGAAATACTCGCGCTCTTCAAAGGGAAATTTATAAAAATCGGGACTATGGGGTTCATCAGCAATACCGGCTCCGTTGCGCGCAATCAGCACCAGTCCGGCTTTGAACACATCCAGCAACTCCTTGTGTTCCCGCAAAAACTGGCGCCCCTTGTCCGCGCTGGACAGCGTCTCCGGCGTTACCTCTGCAGTAGCCTTTTTAAGAGTCGCAACCCGGCTCTGTATTTTCAGCTGGATATCTTCTGCCATGTACGACGCCTGCGAAAACTGCTGCGCCGTCAGCAGCTCCGTCATGTCATGCTCCAGCCGGCGCGCCACCGTATACGCCAGCACCCAGCAGCTCGCAAAGATAACCAGCAGCACCAGCGCAGATATTTTCAGCTTCAGACTGGTGTGGATGAAGGCTTTGATCAGGTTCACGTGAGATCCCACAACTCATATGGATGACAACGCGAAGCGTCGTATTCAGTCTGCAAACAACGCAGATATTGCTTTATATGGTTCGACCTTTTTCATCCATCGCGACAACATTTCCCGGCATCAAATACCTCGTTTTAATAACAGGTAAATAAGGCAAGAATTGTGATATCAGCATATAGCATATGGCCCTGTGAGGAATCGGGTGGATTGTCAAACAATGTCACATTTGTTTGCGCGGGGTATGAGGATGTTACAAGTTTGTATGAAGTGTGGACACTATCGTCACATTTACGTGACAGAAATATGTGGGCAGGGGTTGCTGGCCGGGGGTAGCCGGCGGCTACTCACCCACATAGGTAACACTTGATTCAACCACATGGGTTACAGTTACAACCGATTATTGGCCTGAGTTGATTGCGGTTATCTTGCTTGATTGCCGTCGCTTTGAATTTGGTATTGCTGGTCGGGGGTAGCCCGACAGCTACTTACTTCTTCTTGCTTCGCCAAGAAGA
>JAYSKH010000309.1:0-3811 GCA_043726505.1 Undibacterium sp.
GCAGCAAAATGTGATGGGCTTGCCCATCACCCGTAGGGCAAGTCTGCGGTCGCCTTCTTTTTGCTTACTTTTTCTTGGCGAAGCAAGAAAAAGTGAGTAGCTGCCGGGCTACCCCCGGCCAGCAATCCCAAAATACAGGCCAGCATCTCTACCACTTCGGTTTAACGTGTAACCTATGTGGTTGAATTATCTGCATCCGTTACGGACATGATCAGTAATTCATCCACGAAGAGCAATCAACTCATCAAAGGCGCACGAAAAGCAAGCGCGCCCATCTCTCGCAAGCCAGAGACCAGCCTACTTAAGCCACCCTCTCCGCCGAAAATACCAAAACGGCGTAACCGCCGAAGCCAACATCAACACCAGCGCAAACGGATACCCCAGATCCCACTGCAGCTCCGGCAAAATCTTGAAGTTCATACCGTAGATACTGGCGATTAGCGTAGGCGGCAAAAAGGCGACCGACGCCACCGAGAAAATCTTGATGATCTTGTTCTGGTTGATGTTGATGAAGCCGACGGTGGCATCCATCAGAAAGTTGATTTTGTCGAATAAAAACGACGTATGACCGTCCAGCGATTCGATGTCGCGCAGGATCTGGCGTGCTTCTTCGAACTGGTCGGCATTCAGCAGGCGGCCGCGCATCAGGAAGCTGACGGCACGGCGGGTGTCCATCATGTTGCGGCGTATGCGGCCGTTCAGATCTTCTTCCTGCGCGATGGAGTTCAGCGCTGCCGCCGCGTCCTGATCGGAAAAATCCTTTTTCAGCACGCTGCGGCTGACGTCTTCCAGGTTCTGGTATATGCCTTCCAGCGCGTCGGCCGAATATTCGGCATCGGTGGCGTACAGGTCCAGCAGCACGTCTTTATAGTCCGCAATAGAGCCCGGACGGGAGCGGGCGCGCATGCGCACCAAGCGGAACACTGGCAGATCCAGTATATGCACGGAAAACAAGATGTCGCGTGCGAGGATGAAGGCTACTGTGACGATCCTGGCCGGCTCATCATCGTCGTCGATCAGGAAATCAGTGCGCAGGTGCAGGTCGCCGTTATCGGCTTCGTAATAGCGGGCGGAGGCTTCGATATCCTTGACTTCATCTTCGCCGGGCAAGGTGACGCCATAGATGCTTTTGACCCATTCCCGTTCATCTTCATTGGGATCGGTCAGGTCCACCCACACAGGCGCGGTATTTTCTAGATCGGCCCGGCTGTCTATATTGATCTGGCTCAGGCGGCCGTTTTGCAAGACAAATACGTTGATCATGTGCTTTCGCCCCGCATCATTTACTTTTACCGGAAACTGCTTTTTCCAGCATTTTATCCGCCAGAGGCTTATCGGTTTGCGTTCCGGTGTCACTCTGCGCTTCCGGCTGTTCAGCCTGCTTTGGCGCCTCTATGCCACGGCTGTCATACAGCTTGACGGCCCGGTTGCCGCTAGCACTGCCACCATTGTCGTCCCGGCAATCGATGTTGGAATAGACGACCTTGCCGGCAATCACGCAGCGCCGTACCTCATTGGAGGGCGTCACACCTGCCTGCGCCGCGGCGCCACGAATTTCCTGCTGAATATTGTCGATCTTTGCTCGCTGAGTCCAGCGATCCCAGAGGTCTTGCATGGGCCAGTGGCCGTAACGTAGCGAATACAGAAAAGATACCGCAACCAGCGCCACAACAGACATGAACACGGCAGTAAATAACAGGCTGACAGCACCGGCCTCGCGGCTACGCATGCCGCGCAGCCTCACGGCAATTCCGCCGCGTTCATGCGCCGAACGATCACGTCGGTGCGCCTTTGCAGGTAGGCGGAACCAGTGTTCTTGTCGAAGAACCTCGGCTTGGGCAGCATCACTGCCAGCCTGGCGGCTTGCGCCTGGCCCAGTGCGGCAGCGCTGATGCCGTAATAGTGCTGCGATGCCGCCTCGGCGCCGAAAACGCCGACGCCCCACTCGACAACGTTAAGATAAATTTCCAGTATCCTTTCCTTGTCCATGCACATTTCCAGCATATAGGTGATGATCAGCTCCTCGCCCTTGCGCAGATAGCTACGCTCGCCGGATAGAAACAGGTTCTTTGCCAGTTGCTGCGTAATCGTGGAACCGCCGGAAACGACCTTGCCCTTTTTCAGATTTTTTTGGTAGGCCTTTTCCATTGCATCCCAGTCCACACCATCATGCTCGGAAAACGTATCGTCTTCAGAGGCAATCACGGCGCGTTTCAGGTTATTGGAAATGCGTGAATACGGCACCCATTTCTGCTGCAGTTTTATATTCGGATTTTTTTCTTGCAGCACTTCCAGCTGGTGCCGCATGAAACTCGTGGAAGAAGGGTTATGGTCTATCCACCAGCATATCTGCAATAGGAAATACAGCTGCACCAGGATAAAAATCAGCAGCGGTGTCAATACCAGCCAGAACAGCAGACGACGAAAAGTTTTCATGCCTGCGGCTCCATGGAACGGCGTAATTCTTCAAACACCGCCTGCGTGCCGGGCCGCACGCCACGCCACAGGTGGAAGGCTTCTGCCGCCTGCTCCACCAGCATGCCCAGGCCGTCGCGCGTCTGTGCGCCGTGCTGTGCGGCAAAACGCATGAATGCCGTCGGATGGCTGCCGTACATCATGTCGTAAGCAAGGCCGCCACCGGCGAATACGCCGGGCGGAATCGGTGGCACATCATCCTGGATACTGGCCGACGTCGCATTGATGACCACATCAAAAATACCGTCCAGCAGTGAAAATTCACAGGCTGCGGCAGGGCCGAAACTACGTGCCTGCGCCGCCAGCTCTTCTGCCTTTGCCAGTGTGCGGTTGGCGATAATCAGTTGCGCCGGCAATTCAGCCAGTAGCGGCAGCAACACACCGCGTGCCGCGCCTCCCGCTCCCAGCAGCAGCACTCTTTTGCCTGCCAGGCTGCACCCGGCATTGCGCATGATGTCAACCACCAGCCCTATGCCATCTGTGTTATCGCCCAGGATGCGGTTGCCATCGAACTTCAGCGTATTGACGGCACCCGCGGCCTGCGCGCGCGGCGTCAGCTCGGTCGCCAGCGCAAAGGCTTCCAGCTTGAAAGGTACCGTGACATTAGCGCCCTTGCCGCCGGCATCGCGGAATGCAAACACGGTATCGGCAAAACCATCCAGCGGCGCCATCAGATGGCGGTAGTCCATCTGCTGCGCGGTCTGGCGCGCAAAGCTGCCGTGGATAAAAGGGGACTTGCTGTGTGCAATCGGATTACCGATCACCACATAACGCTCAGACTCGGCGGAAACAGAAGATACAGCAGATACAGAAGATGCGCTCAATTGTTATTGCCTCCGCGGATCTCGGTTTGCAGCAACTCTTCACGGGTGAACTTGAACTTCGTGGAAAATATCCACACATGGTCCTTGTCATCGCTCATCAAGTCGCGCGGGAAAACGCCAAATGGCGCAGAACGCTCGATGATGCGCAGCGTGGCGGCGTCCAGCGCCGGATTGCCGGACGATTTGGCGATGCTGGGACCGCCTTCTTTCTTGTATATCTGGCCATCGCGCGAAATGGGTATATAAACGATCAGCTCGCCATACAGCTTCTTGCCGTTATGCACGGGGAAATTCAGTGTGCCTATATTTTCTATGCGCTTCTGCATTTCCTTGTAATAGATGGCATAGCCTACTCCTTGCGTGCTGGGGCCCAGATAGGTCTTGCGCGGCCGTTTGTTCTGGTCTTCTATCGTCTCGGAAATTTCGGCTACGCGCCTGGCCAACGCCTTGCTGCTTTCGACCAGATCGCGCGCGGCCGGGTCCGGCTTGTTTTCATCGGTCTTGGTGTTATC
>JAYSKH010000310.1:0-2690 GCA_043726505.1 Undibacterium sp.
ATACCGAACAAGTTACCCGACGGCATTGCGGGTTTACGCAAGCCGCTGGAAATGATCCTGGATTTTTGCAATACGCAGCAACTGCTGCCGCGCAAACTGGGACTGGATGAAATTTTGGCAGACAGCATTGCCTATCTGGGTGAAGACGCACAGTAAAACCACCCGCTCGGCAAGCAGTCTGCGCAGTCAAAGCCGCCATTCAAGAGCGGTGCAGCAATACAATTAAATTATTAGAGGAGATTCAACATGGACATGCAAGTTACGCCCGTCCTGCGTTCCAAGCGACGACGGCCGTTTTATCAGGACTTGTCCTTCCAGGTATTTTTCGGCATTGCTGTCGGCATTGCCGTAGGTTATTTCTATCCCAATGCAGGCAAGTCCATGCAGCCGCTGGGCGATGCGTTCATCCGCATCATCCAGATGGTCGTGGGCCCTGTCATCTTCTGCTCCGTCGTCAGTGGCATCGCCAATGCGGGCGACATGAAAAAAGTAGGCCGCGTCGCCATCAAGGCGCTGATCTATTTTGAAGTCATTACTTCACTGGCGCTGGTGCTGGGCCTGCTGACGATCAATATCCTGCAACCTGGCGTCGGCATGAATATCGATGCGGCTTCGCTGGATACCACGGCCGCCAGTTCCTATATATCTCACGCGCACCAGTTCGTGTCGATGAGTGAATTCCTGCTGAACCTGATTCCCAAAACACTGGTATCCGGCTTTGCCAGCGGCGACATCCTGCAGATCCTGTTCTTCTCGGTGCTGTTCGGCTTCGGCCTGGCTGCCGCAGGGGACCGCGCCAAACCTATGCTGAACATCATCGACAGTTTTTCGTCGGGGCTGTTCTGGATCATCGGCCTGGCGATGAAGATATCGCCGATTGCCGCCTTCGGTGCAATTGCATTCACTGTCAGCAAATTCGGCGTCGGCTCGCTGCTGTCGCTAGGCAAACTGCTGGGCGAGTTCTATCTGACCTGCGGGCTGTTCTTCATCCTGATCCTTCTGCCTATCACGCACTTCAGCGGCTTTAGCCTGTTCAAGCTGATGCGGTATATCCGCGCCGAGCTGCTGCTGGTCATCGGCACCAGCTCGTCGGAAAGCGTGTTCCCACAACTGCTGCAAAAGCTGGAACAGCTGGGCTGCGAAAAATCCGTCGTGGGCCTGGTGCTGCCGGCCGGTTACTCATTTAACCATGACGGCACCTGCCTGTATTTTGCCGCAGTAGCGGTATTCCTGGCGCAGGCAACCAATACGGCTCTAGGCTGGGAACAGCAGCTGTCATTGCTGGTCGTGCTGCTGATTACGTCCAAAGGCGGCGCCGGCGTTGCAGGCTCAGCCATCGCCGTACTGGCGGCAACCCTGGCAGCGACCAACACGATCCCGGTCTCTTCCATCGCGTTGATACTTGGCGTACACCGGCTGCTGTCGGCCGGTTTTGTCTTCGTCAATATTACCGGCAACGCCGTGGCGACGGTGGTTGTCGCAGGCTGGGAAAAAGCGCTGGACCGCGACAAGATGCGCGCCGAACTGAATGCCGGCTACAAGGAACCCGAAATCACGATTCACAAAAAAGCAGTTGTAAGCCTATGAACCTATGAGCCCATAAAGCAAACGGCCATTTCTTCAAAGGGCCAGGACGGATCCTGATTTTAGAATCCGGCCTGTGCTCCGAGACCACCACAACAATATTTAATGCCATATCGATATGGCAGGAGACTTTTCATGAAAAAATTTGCTCAGACAGCTGTTTACAGCGCTGTCTTACTCGCTTCGGCACTGGGGTCCGCGCTAAGTTCCAGCGCCTATGCGCAGTCCAACGTGATGATCTACGGCGATCTCGACGGCGGTATCCGCACGCAGACTAATGCCAACGCGGCTGGCGGCACCAAGGTCTTCATGGGCTCGAACGGTTTCTATAACTCCAACAAACTGGACTTCGCTGACCGCGAAGACCTGGGAGGCGGCCTAGAAGCCCACTTCCTGCTGGAAAGTGGTTTCAACCTGGCTACCGGCGCCTACGACAATACGACCGGCACGCCCTTCCAGCGGCAATCCTACATGGGCCTCAAAGGCTCGTTCGGCTCTATTGATTTCGGCCGCCAGTATACGATTGCGCATGATTTCATCCTTGAGTACGATCCATTCGGTTTCCGCTACACGCCGCTGATCCCGCTGACACAGGCATCCAGCGGCACACGTTTCAGCAATGACGCTAAATACGTCGGCAAGTTTGGTCCGTTCAAGCTGGAACTGGAAAACTCGTTCGGCGAAACGGCCGGCAGCTTCAACAACGGTTCAGCGCGCGGCGTAGGCCTGCAATACTACGTTGGCGACCTGACCATAGGCGCGTCGTACAACCGTCGCAGCGTGCTGGTTGGCACCACATCCTTTTTCAATGAAAACTATTATCTGGTAGGCGCTGCCTACAATGTCGGCCCGTTGAAAATCTCCGGTGGTTACATGTCCGATACGCTGAAGAGCAAGGTGCCGGCGCCGGATCAGGTCACGCACAACACCTTCGGCGGCGTCAGCTGGAACATCACCGAGCTGATGAACCTCACTGGCGGCTACTACCAGACCAGGGTTTCCACCGACAAGGCAAGGCGCAAGGGCCTGACCATCATCGGTCTCGACTATTCATTATCCAAGCGCACCAAGCTGTATGTCGAACTCGATAATACAGAATATAGAAA
>JAYSKH010000311.1:0-45020 GCA_043726505.1 Undibacterium sp.
TCGCTGCGGCAAGCAGATACCCGTGATGCGTTGGCGCCGCAAGACAATCTGTATACGCTGGCGATCCGCAGCGAGCTGGGTGAACGTTTGCAGGTCATCGGCGCATTGTGCAAATCTCTGGTCGCGCCGGAAAATCCGCCAGCGGTGCTGGAAGCAATGGCCGACGCGCGCTGCCATATCGTCAGCCTGACGGTGACTGAAAAAGGCTATTGCTACGATCCCGCCAGCCGCAGCCTGCTGCTGGACCACCCGGATATCGTGCACGATCTGGCGCACCCGGCTGCACCAAGGTCTGCGCTGGGTTACATCGTGCGTGCGCTGGCAATACGCATGCAAAAGAATCTGCCGCCATTTACCGTGCTGTCTTGCGACAACCTGCCATCCAACGGCATCACGACGCGTGGTCTGGTGCTGGCATTTGCAGAAAAAGTAGATGCCGGACTGGCAGGGTGGATTGCACAGCATGGCGCATTCCCGAATGCAATGGTGGACAGGATAGTACCCAAGACGACAGACGAAGACCGTGCGCGCGTTGCTGCAGCCTTTGGCATGCAGGACGCATGGCCGGTAATGACTGAAGCGTTTACACAATGGGTCGTTGAAGACAAATTCGCTGGGCCACGGCCTGCATGGGAAAAAGCCGGCGTTACCATCGTCAGCGATGCGCAGCCGTATGAGCATGCCAAGCTGCGCATGCTTAATGGCAGCCATTCTTCACTCGCTTATCTGGGCATACTGATGGGGCACACCACAGTAGACCAGGCCATGCAGGACGAGCAACTGCCACAGTTTATCTCGGACATGATGGAACAGGAAATCGCTCCCACTTTGTTGCGCCCCGGCCTGGATCAGTATCGGGAAGAGTTGCTGCAACGCTTCCGCAATCCGGCGCTGAAACATCAGTTGCACCAGATTGCGATGGATGGTTCACAGAAACTGCCGCAACGGCTGCTGGGCACGATACGCGCACGGCTGGAAGCAGGGCTGGAAATCCAGCGTTTGTGTTTTGCCGTGGCTGGCTGGCTACGCTACCTGGCAGGCAGCACTGATGCTGGCGACAGCTATGCACTATCCGATCCACTGGCGGCCAGTTTGCAGGCAGCCGCCAGAGATGCGGTGGACCCGGTGCAGGCGCTGCTGAAAATCAATGCTGTCTTCGGCAGCGATCTGCCGGCGGACGCGCGTTTCGTCACGCAGATCAGGCTGCATTATCACCAGATGGCAGAGTCAGGCACGGCAATGGCCCTGCAGGAGCTGACGGCAGAGCTGGATGCGATGGAGACCCCGCATGCCGGATAACAATGCGCAACTGGATATCGTGTCTCTCGGTGAACCCATGGTGGAGTTCAATGAAACTGCACCTACGCAATTCCGGCAGGGCTATGGCGGCGATACCGCCAACTTTGCCGTGGCGGCTGCAAGGCAAGGTGCGAAGGTTGCCTATTGCACGCGCCTGGGCGACGACAGGTTCGGCCGCATGTTCCTGCAACTGTGGTCGCAGGAGGGCGTTGATACCTCCGCAGTCCGTATTGATGCCCAAGCGCATACCGGTGTGTATTTCGTCAGCCATGATGAGCACGGCCATCATTTTGATTATCTGCGCGCCGGCTCCGCAGCCAGCCGCATGACGCCGGATTTCCTGGATACGGCGCTGCTGCGGCGCGCACGCTACCTGCATGTGTCAGGCATCAGCCAGGCCATCAGCGCAACGGCAAATGATACGGTGCTGGCGGCAATCGATATTGCCAAGGCCGTAGGTGCCATCGTTACCTATGACCCCAATCTGCGCCTGCGTCTGTGGCCGCTGGAACAGGCCAGGGCGACTATACAAAAGACCATCGCACTGGTGGATGTGTTTCTGCCCAGTCTGGATGAGGCGCAGACTTTGTCAGGGCAGCACGACATTCCTTCCGTCATCGCCTGGTGCGCGCAGCAAGGTGCTAAAAAAGTGGTGCTGAAATGCGGCGCCGACGGCGCCTGGGTATGGGAGCAAGGGCAGGATGAACAGGGCAAGGCGCGCCATGTAGCGGCCTTCAAGGTGGAGCCGATGGATGCCACCGGCGCAGGCGACTGTTTTGACGGCGCTTTGGTTGCCAGGCTCGCTGCCGGCGACAATCTGACGGACGCAACCCGTTATGCCAATGTGGCGGCGGCCATTTCCACTACCGGATATGGCGCGGTGGCGCCGATACCGGATCAGGGCCAGGTGCTGATCCATATCGTGGAAACGTTGCTATAGATTGTTGAAATTGTAGAAACAGGAGTAAGGCGCTCAGCAAGAAGGGCCTGCTGCCGCAACGCAGTAAAACAGATAAAAGACAGTACAGTTTTTTGACCGACCGTCGCACGCTGGCTGCAAACCACCGCAGCCCGCCTCCGAGATCGGCACAGAGTACGCGAGGTGCTCTGAAACGTCGTGTGATGCCTTATCGCATCCACGCGCTACCGTTGTCAGCTGCATCCCTTTCATAAAGACCAGTATGCCTTGTAGGCGCTTGTAGGCTGCATGGCTGTTCTTTATGAAACTGGATGCGGTGTGCCGCGATGCAGGGTGCTGCGCGGTGCAGCCAACGGTTCCGTATGCTTCGGCGAAGACGTTTCAAGGGCCCCGGTACTTGCAAGGTATGCCTTCAAGTCTCCCAAACCCGCTTTGCAGAAGTGAGTTTATAAAAAAATCTAACCATCATCGGAGACATGTTCATGAAGAAATCCAACCTCGCACTGGCGGTATTGTCCGCATGCGGCCTGATGTCGGGCAGCGCTTTTGCGCAATCCAACGTCACCATATACGGCCTGCTGGATGCCGGCCTGGCAATCGAGCACGGCGGCGCGGCCGGCAACGTCATCAAACTTAGCAGCGGCATGGGTAATGGTTCACGCCTCGGCTTTCGCGGCACGGAAGATCTGGGCGATGGCATGTCTGCCTACTTTACGATGGAGATGGGCATGGCTGTCGATACCGGCGCATCGACGCAGGGCGGCCTGGCTTTCGGCCGCCAGATTTTTGTCGGCGTGAAGGGCAGCGCGGGCCAGATACAGATGGGCCGTCAATATAACCCTATCGATGATACGCTCGGTCAGGTCGATCCTTTCGGCAACGGCTTTGCAGGCCGCACCGCCAGCCTGTTCGGCAACGGTCCTAAAAATACCGGCGGCTATACTGCACGTCTGAATAATGTAGTGCAATACATTACACCTAACCTGAGCGGCTTTACCGGCTACGCGAGTTATGGTTTCGGTGAAGTGGCAGGCGACAATTCGGCCGGGCGCTACATCGGCCTGTCCGCCGCCTATGCCAGCGGCCCGTTCTGGACCCGTCTAGCCTACAGCAAAGTGAATGGCACGCCTGCGACCAGCTCGGTCAAGAATACCGTGCTGGCTGCGACCTATGATTTCGGTGTAGTCAAGGCTGCTGCTGCATATGGCGTCAACAAGGATGAGGCGGGCGGTGCAACCACGCTGGACAGCGCGGATGCCATGCTGGGTATTACCGTACCGATGGGGCAGGGCAGTTTCCTGGCCAACGTTACGTGGAAAAACGATAAGACGGCAGCAGACAATGGTGCCAAGATGTACGCCATCGGCTACCAGTACGATTTTTCCAAGCGTACCCGCTTCTACGTAGATTACGGCCATGTCAGCAATGACCATGCGCAACTGTATGCGGTCAACTATTCGGTGGATACCGGTACAGGCACGAATGCAATTACGGTAGGCATGCAGCACAGGTTCTAAATTACAGGTTTTAAAGTACAGAGGGCCGGCGCAAACTAAGTCTGCGCCGGCCCTCGTATATTCGTCTACCTTATTCGTTTGCCCTATCTTCTATCTGCTGCCGGATATCTGTCAACGCCGGTATCAGGCTAGCTGAACATCATCCTCGCGGATTCCCGCCGCTTCTTTCTGGCGCCTGCAATGCTCAGCACGCCTATCAGTACAAATACCACCATTGAAATATCCGCCATTGACACTTGCAATAGCGACCACCGGACCGCAGCGCAATCGCCATGTGATGTGAACATCGCTGGCCACCACTGTGCCAGCGGCAGTATTTGCAGCAGGTTTTCCGCCGCACTCAGATGGCAATCGCCCAGTGCTGCGCGAGCGCTGTTGATAAACCAGATTTGCCCACCCGCCAGTAAAATGCCGGCAGCCGACCATGCGAGCAGTAAAGAGTCTGCCAGCGCAGGCTGCCTGCGGCGCGGATCATGAGACAGCGCCATCAGCGCCGTAGCCGCGATCAGCATATAGGCAAGTCTTTGCAGTACGCATAAGGAACATGGCAGCAGGCCGAGGTAGTCCTGCAGGTAAATGATGTTGACTGCCAGCGCTGCAATACTGCCGGAGGCAATGAGCAGGTGGATATGTTTGGACTTGATGGTCATCGTCAACATTGGTTTATTTTTGTTGCGTCAGTGTAACCTGACGCAAGGCAATATAGTGGCAATTTACACATCCAACGCGCTTATCTCGTTTTTATCTCGCGTTTATCTCCGAATAAGTGCCAATTTTGATGTTTTCAGCCGAATCCACCCGTTTTGCGGCGCATGCGCTGCCTTTTGCTACGAGCCGCCATGGAAGGCGGCGCGTAACACAATGAGTTTAAAAAATGCCCACTATCAGCAAGGCCACACCCTCGCTATTTGCCAGCCATCAGGTGATCAAAATTTTCCGCGGTAATCACGCCAGACCGGGCGGTGCTGTTTCCTTGCGCATCGAACCAGTAGCTGCGCGGCATTTCGCCGTGCCATTTCTTATCCAGCGCGTAACGAAGCTGCTCCGGAGGCGTATCGCCGAATGCCCAGGCGTCGGCGCTTAAACCGAGTGTGCCAAGTTTTTTCTTCATCAGACTCACGGCCTGCTCATCGGCCATGGAGTCGGTGCCCAACGTGACGATTCTCAAGTTTTTGTTGGCATGCTTCTTTTTGGATAAGGTGTCCAGGCTGGACTGGCAGAACTCGCAATCCAGCGACCAGATCACCAGCACAAACGGATGGCCTTTCTGGTTAGCGATGATATTGCCGAGACTATCCGTTGTGAACTCGTGAATTGCTGGAGCAGCGTGCGCCTGCGTCTGTGCGTGTGCAGCAAAGGAAAACAGCAGGGCGGCCAGCGCCAGAACTATCTTTTTCATTTGGTTTTCTCCTATTGAGCGCTGATGATGCGCACGCCTTCGTTTTGAGTGCGCCACACCATGGCAATTCCCGAGGGCGTGGCGAATAAATGCGGCTGGTCTGAATTCCCTTGCGTCGTCCCAAACTCTCTGTCTTTCCACGTAGCGCCACCATCTGCCGAATATTTGCCGAGTATTGCCGTGGATTTTCCGTCAAACTGCTTCCATGCCAGAACAACGGCCTGACCGTTGACCGCCACGTCGGCATGCTCCGCCTGTGCCGTGCCCAGTTTGACAGGAACTCCCAGTGAGCCATCTTTATGGGTGGCTGCATAAAATACACCTCCCTCATCACCCTTGACGTTGAACCAGGTCTGGTGGCGCGTACCGTCTGCGGCAAAGGCGATCGATGGCCCATGATGCGGACAGGCATCCACGCGCCAGTCGTCAAAAGAGGTGCGGATCAATGGCGGTAGTTTACCGTCCGGGGTCAGCGTTGTTAGCGCATGGTCGCGGATATTCGGTTCAAACACATGGCGCCACATCGCGACCGGCTGGCCCTGCGGATTCAGCGCCATGGCGATACGGCAGCATTCGCAGGTATGATCGGCGATCTTGAAATCCCCCTTGAAACTGGCGCCGCTATCTTCCGACACGGCATAGTAGGTTGCTGCGCCTTCGTATTTTTCCTTGCGCGCTTTGGCTGCTTCACCATCCCGTTTATCGATCCAGGCAATGTAAACGCGCCCGTTTTTATCGACGATCATCGATTCAAAGCGGTGCGTGATTTCATTGTGGTCGGTATGCACGGTGACCGGCGCAGAGAAAGTCTGGCCGCCATCCACAGAACGGGAAAAGCGGATGTCGCCCGTGTAGGGCTTGGACAAAGGCTTGGTATAGGCGATATATATCTGGCCTGATTTGCCAAATGCCAGTTTGGGACGGCTCTCTCCATCGGCAGAGACCGCCTCAGGGATTTGCTGCACACGTTTCGGCGCTGACCAGGTTTTGCCCATGTCGGCAGAGGTCTGCAGTACAACATAACCGGTGCTGCCATCGCCGGCAGCTTCCCTGGTGGCAATCCATAGCAAGCCCTGTGCATCAAAGGCCGCCGACGTACCCAATTCAATCTTGGCAGCTTTGTGCTTGGAGTGATCCATCTGCGCAGATGCGTTTACGGTCAGGCCGCACAATGCCGCCGCGCAGAGTAATGTTCGAAGAATAGGAGAAAATTTCATCTTGGTCCTCAATAATCGTATTTCGCGCTGGCAAACAAGGTGCGTTGCGGATACGGATTCGGGTTGACGTAATACTTGAAGTTGCCGATATTGTTGATGCCGACCGAGCCGGTCCATTGCTGTGTCAGCTTATATAAAACTTTTGCATCAAATACGCTGTAACGGCTGACCGCGCCATACACGTCAGGGTTCACGTCGTTATATTGCTTGGTGGCCGTATTGAACAGTGCATTATGCTGGTGGCCGCTATAGCGGTAGCTTAAGCTATATGACAGATTGTCGCCGGCATGATAGGTTCCTACCAGCGTTGCCCGCCACGCCGGTATCCTGGGCTGGTCCGTGCCGACAAGCCCAGGGTTGCGGTTGTCTGCCTTGATTGTCGACGAGGTATAAGTGACGCTGCCGTTCACGTCCAGGCCTTTGGTCCACACATCATTCAGACTCAGAACTGCTTCCACGCCGTAGGTATGGACCTTGTCGACGTTCTGGATGCTGGAAATATTCGGTATGACGGTCGTATCCGATTGAGAAATCAGCGCATCGCGTTTATCTTCCCAGAAGAAGGACGTACGCCATACGCCATTCTTCAGCGCCTTCTCTGCTGCGAGTTCGCCGGACATGAATTTTTCAGGTTTCAGGTTAGGGTCGTTTTGCTTGACGTTATTCGGCAGGCTGATGACCTGGAAAATTTCCGCAACGGTAGGGTAGCGTACACCACGCCCCATGGACCCGCGCAGTGTCCAATCAGGCGAGGCCTGATACGACAATGTCAGCTTGGGAGAAAAATCCGTGCTGGAGCGGTCTGCATAATTCAATTGGCGGAAAGCGGCAATGTTGGAGGCATTGTAATTGCTGCCGTCAAATGCTTTCCATTGCTCCAGCCGGCCGCCGGCCGTGACTTTCCACTCGGGCTGGAATTGCCAGGCATCCTGAAGATATACGGCCTGAGTCTGCGTTTTGCCGAAGGAGTTCGACGATGGCGTTGCTGCGGGACCGTTGTTCAGCCAGTCGCTTGTCACGGCCGAAGTCACTGATTTCAGTACGTAACGATCGGCGTGATAACCGAAGCTGACTTTGTGGGCGCTGCTCATATCTCCGCCGGGGCGCCAGTCGCCGCGCAGATCCAGCGTGCTCCAGCCGGTGCCGTCGCCGACAGTGATGGTGCCCGCAGGGCGCACGGCGCCAAAACCTGAATCATACAAACTGCCGGTATTGCCTGCGGTGCGGGAGTTATCCCTGTTTTCGTTGTAGATGCTGGCGACGGCTTCCCAGTCCCATTCGCCGCGCGTATTGCTTTTAAGCGCCAGGCCTTGCATCACGTGTTCGCTCTCGCTGTAACCCGGAGAGGTTCCTGCAAGCGTGTAGTAGCTGGGATCGTTAGCGAACTTGACGTATTTTGTGGCGCCTGCGGCAGTCGTATTGAAGACGGCCTGGCCAGCGGCGTCCTGCAGGTAATTGCCCACATAGGTCGTCGATTTGTTTTGCCAGTAACCCAGCGTATAAGTTGCCCTTATGGTTGGCGTCAGGTCGTAGGCCAGCTTGATTTTAGTAATGTCTTGCTTCGTATAGTCAGCGCCGATGGAGCTGGTAATGATGCGCGGATTCCCGCTGGTGTCGATATCGCGGAATTCTCCGCTGACCGGCGTGAACGCGGGCGTTCCCGTCACCGTCGCCTTGGTCGCCGCACCAAAGGTTTGTGGTTGCCCGGTATTATCGAGGTGGTCCGCGCTGATCCAGTACGACCAGTTGCCCACTTTGTTGCCGATGGAGGCACTGCCATGCACGCCGGTATAGTTCTGGTCCGTGCCGTACAGTTTGAAGCGCTGGCCGAATACGTCGGCCTTCACATGGGCTTCAAACTGTTCCGGCATGTGGGTGCTCATCAAGACGACACCACCGGCGGAATTGCCGGGATAAAGCGCGGAGAAAGGGCCGTACAGTACATCGATGCGGTCGATTTCTTCCGGCGACACCAGGCCCCAGCGAGGCGGCGTGCTGAAGCTGTTATTGAGAAAATTGGACAGTAATAGGTTGTCAGCGTAGACCGCGGTCTGCGCGCTGGAAGTTGAACTGTTGACCCGCATGACAAGAATGCCGTTGCGGTCGCCAATATAGCGCTCACGCACATGGACGCTGGGCAGGTAGTTCAATGCTTCGCCTGAGGTGACGGCGTTGATGTTTTCTGAAATTTCTTTTGCTGTAACCGACTCTATGGTGGCTGGCGCATTGGGGCGCACGGCGTTCTTGTCGCTTTTGACGATGACTTCCTGCACGGGAGCGTCGTTGAGGGTATCCGCGGCGGCAATAGCGGAGGCATTAGCGGCGGCATCATTGGCTAAGGCAAATGGGGTGTGCGCAAACGTGGCGATAATGGCCAGGCCAAGGCGCTTCCTGGTAAAAATAGACTTCTGCATGGACGGACTCTTTTGCGTTTCTTCGTAGGTCGAAGATCAATACTCGTTTTCTTGAATCCCATTGCGCTGGCTTGCCACCTGAATTGGGTTGGCACTATGCTCATGGCAGCAATGGGCTGCGATTGACTTATTGGGATTGCCGGTACGATCGGAGGATAACCATGCGTGGACACAGGCCCACTGACGGAGGTTTTCGCTAACGATCAGGCACGCAAAGGAGGAGCGCGGGACTGGGCAGACGCCCAGATGAACAGAGGATTAGGAGACTGGTAGAAAAGGGAGGGGAATAGCTGAACCTGATCTACTGCAGGGAATTCAAAGTTGACAGTTGGCAGCAATGCAAATGAGCCTGCATGTGTAAAGCAGAACAGGCAATGTTCACCATGCATGCTTTTCTTCACAGGCAACTGAGACTTGGACAGAGACGAAGTATCGGCCTTTGCCACTACTGCTGCTATTGCCGGGGAGGCTGAGCAAATTTGGCCCCACGTGATGTCGTCGGCATTCGAACGCATCATCGCAGACGAAATCGACGGCATGAGCGAAGCAGCCAAGACCGCAAAACATGCGAGCAAGGCAACAAAGCTACGATGAATCGATTTCATTTTCATCCGGCTATTTTAGCATCGGAAAAGAAATCCGACAAACGACGGGCTGGGAGGTCTCGTGGCCGTCGGCCATTTGAACTACCCCGGCACGCGAAGATACCTTGGCGCCGGGGATGAGCGTCGTCATTGCAGATTTAGCCACATAAACGTCATTTTAGCTGGATGCAGCCGCCGCCTTGGCCCGCGCCATGTGCAACTTTTTATAGCTGTCGATCAGGCGCTCGTGCCTGTCCAGCCCTTCCAGTTTCATGCTGGTTGGTGTTAAGCCAAAGAAGCGCACGCTGCCGTCTACTGAGCCCATCACCGCGTCCATCCTCGGGTTGCCAAACATGCGGCGGAAATTGACCTCGTAGTCATCCAGTTCAAGGTCGTCGTCCAGCTGCACCTCCAGCACCACATTCAAGGCCTGATAAAACAACCGGCGCTCAACCGTATTGTCGTTGTACTGCAGGAAGGCCCCCACCAGTTCATGGGCCTCGTCAAATTGTTGCAGGGCGAGATTGATCAGCAGCTTCAGTTCTAAAACGGTGAGCTGGCCCCACTCCGTATTTTCATCAAATTCTATGCCGATCAGCGTGGCGATGTCGCTGTAATCATCCAGCTCGTTATTATCCAGACGATCAAGCAGTGCTTCCAGGCCGGCATCGTCCAGGCCATGCAGGTTCAAGATGTCGGTGCGGAACAGCAGCGCTTTGTTGGTGTTATCCCAGATCAGATCTTCTACCGGATACACTTCCGAATAACCCGGCACCAAAATACGACAGGCCGTGGCGCCTAACTGGTCATACACGGCCACATACGCTTCTTTACCCATTTCTTCGAGGATGCTGAACAATGCGGCTGCTTCGTCGGCATTGGAATTTTCACCGTGGCCGGAAAAATCCCACTCAACAAAATCGTAATCCGCCTTGGCGCTGAAAAAACGCCATGACACGATGCCGCTGGAATCAATAAAGTGTTCAACAAAGTTGTTTGGTTCGGTGACAGCATTACTTTCAAAGGTAGGCTGAGGCAGATCGTTCAAACCTTCAAAGCTGCGGCCTTGCAGCAATTCCGTCAGACTACGTTCCAGCGCCACCTCCAGGCTGGGGTGCGCGCCGAACGACGCAAACACGCCACCCGTTCGAGGGTTCATCAAAGTGACGCACATGACCGGGTACACGCCGCCCAGCGACGCATCCTTCACCAGCACCGGAAAGCCCTGTTCTTCCAGGCCTTGGATACCGGCCACAATGCCGGGGTATTTCGCCAGCACTTCTTGCGGTACATCCGGCAATGCAATTTCACCTTCCAGGATTTCGCGTTTTACCGCGCGTTCAAAAATTTCGGACAGACATTGCACCTGCGCTTCGGCCAGTGTATTACCCGCACTCATGCCATTGCTGACGAACAGGTTTTCGATCAGGTTGGAAGGAAAATACACGACTTCGCCGTCGGACTGCCGCACATACGGCAGGGAGCAGATACCGCGCTGCACATTGCCGGAGTTGGTGTCGATCAGATGCGCGCCACGCAACTCGCCATCGGGATTGTAAATTTCCAGGCAGTACTCATCCAGGATCTCAGCTGGTAGTGCATCTTTGCGGCCTGGCTTGAACCAGCGTTCATTGGGATAATGCACAAACTCTGCGTTGGCGATGTCTTCGCCCCAGAATGCACCGGCGTAAAAATGGTTGTTGTTCAGCCGCTCGATATACTCACCCAAGGCCGACGCCAGCGCGCTTTCCTTGGTTGATCCCTTGCCGTTGGTAAAACACATCGGCGAATGCGCATCGCGGATATGCAACGACCATACATTCGGAACAAGATTGCGCCACGACGCGATTTCAATCTTGATACCCAGATTCGCCAAAACGCCGGACATATTGGCGATGGTTTGCTCCAGCGGCAGATCCTTGCCAGCTATATAGGTGTTTGCTTCAGAATCCGGATTCGGCATCAGCAAGGCCTGCGCATCGGCATCCAGATTTTCTACTTCTTCAATGACAAACTCGGGGCCGGCTTGCACCACTTTTTTCACCGTGCAACGGTCGATGGAGCGCAATATACCCTGGCGGTCTTTGGCGGAGATATCCGCCGGCAGCTCGACCTGGATCTTGAAAATTTGCTGATAACGGTTTTCCGGATCAACAATATTGTTTTGCGACAGGCGGATATTGTCGGTAGGAATATTGCGCGTTGCGCAGTACAACTTCACAAAGTAAGCCGCACACAAGGCCGATGAAGCCAGAAAGTAATCGAACGGGCCAGGCGCAGAGCCATCGCCTTTGTAGCGGATAGGCTGATCGGCGATCACCGTGAAATCATCGAACTTGGCTTCCAGGCGAAGCTTGTCGAGAAAGTTGACCTTAATTTCCATGGGAGAATTCCAGAATAATGCTAAAAATGAGTTAGCCGCATTATCCGTTCTTTTGAGCTGCACAGCAAAAAATGGTGAAATCAATGCCAGCAGCCGATGACGATTGATGCACTTGCATATACGTCAACACCGTGGCAGCATGCCTACTACTTTATGACTCTCGGGTATACGATGGATCGCCAGTTGATATTCATTTGTTTTCTGACTTTTGTAATCCACATCATCGGAACCCTGGCTTATTCGGTTCGTATCGCGGGCATCAGAACCAGGCGTATCGCCGTATCATTGGCGTTGTTCAGCATACTGGTTCTTGTCTCAAGAACGTCCAACTCGTTTCTGGGCCCCTTTCTTGCCAAACGAGTAGAGTCGAACATCGCCACACAATTTTCTTCCGAAAACCTGCTTTCGGATTTTCGATGGTTATTAATATCAGCTTCACTCGCAACTATCGCTGGCGCTTTTCTCATCCCTACATTTCAGCGCGTATTTTGCCGCGCAGTCGAGCATTTCCAAATACATCGTTCCGTTCCAAAATTAATTCTTCACGGATTTTTCAAGGGTGGATTTTCTTACGTCAGGCTTGCAGCAAGCATGCCTAGTACGGCCAATGTCGTGGGTTTGCGTAATAGTGGTAGCGTTTCGGTATCGATGACAGCATTAAACGTTGTTGCTGTTGCATTGTGGACAGTCGGGGTATTTGCGGCGCTCTACGCTGGTGTACTGGATCCGTCAGTTCGCGTAACCTCCAGCACTCTTTCATCGATCATCAATGGCGGTGCGACAGTAATGGTGGCAGTCTTCATTGACCCGCATATGTCGGGAATGACGGATGATGTTATCGATGGAAGGGTGGGTGAAACTCAGTTTCGCCGCGCAGTTGTGTGGCTGGTCGCTAGTCGATTGGCCGGCACCCTTGTTGCACAGTTGCTTCTTGTTCCATCTGCAATGCTCATTGTGACAGTGGCGAAAATGATTTAAATTTTTGACTGAAGGTTCCACCTGCCGAATCTACCTAAGTTTAGTTAGCGGGGACAGATAAAAAAAACCAGCGGAATACTCCGCTGGCCTGTGGCGTATGCCAAAGTGAACGCTTAAGCGACGCTGCGTTTGACGATACGGGCATTTTCAATATATTCGCTCAGCCAGTACAGCCCGGCTGCCAGCGGGAAGGCCATGCCTGCCAGCAGTGCGGCATGCCAGCCGTAGGACGCATACACCCAGCCGCCCAGTGCAGAACCCAAAGCGCCGCCGGCAAAAAAGAACGCGAAATACAGGCCGTTCAGGCGGCTGCGCACTTCGGCACCCAGGCTGAAGATGGCGCGCTGGCCAAGTACCAGGTTGCCTGCCACGCCCATGTCCAGCACGATAGAGGCGACCACCAGCAGCGCCAACGCGATATTGCGGGACTGCGGTGCAATCATCGGCAACGCGAATCCTATTACTCCCAGTACCAGCGCAGCGGCGGTTGCCAGCAAAGTATGGCCTTTGTCCGCCAGCTTGCCGGCGATAGGTGAAGCGATGGCGCCTGCCATGCCGACCAGCGCAAATATCGCAATCCCTGTCAGCGACAAATGGAACTGAGGGCCGGCCAGTTCCAGCGGCACGACGGTCCAGAACAGGCTGAATGATCCGAACAGGCCGGCATGGTAGGCGGCACGGCGGCGCAATACCGGTGTGCTGGCGAACAGGTGCCACAATGAAATCATCAGTTTTGGATACGACATTGTTGAATGCGGCACGCGGCTTGGCAGGCGCATGCGCAACAGCACAGCCAGGCCGAGGATGATGGCAGCCGCTCCGCCAAATACGATACGCCAGCTTAAATGGTCTGCCACCAGGCTGGCTGCAGGCCGGGCAAGCATGATGCCTAATAACAATCCGCTGACTACCTTGCCTACTGTCTGGCCGCGTGTTGCTTCCCTGGACAGATGGGCTGCAAATGGCACCAGGATCTGTGCGGCGACTGAACCCAGTCCTATGGCGAGGGCTGCAGCCAGGAAGAGCCAGGCACTGGTTGCCATTGCTGCAACACCTAATGCGATAGCCGTGAAGATCAATGCGCCGACTATCAGGCGGCGGTTTTCCAGCAGGTCACCCAGCGGCACGATAAACAGCAGGCCTACCGTGTAGCCGATTTGTGTAAAAGTGACAATCAGGCCGGCGGCTTCCAGAGAAAGGCCGGTTGCAGCACTGATCGGCCCGACCAGGGTTTGCGCATAGTACAGGTTTGCAACAATAAGGCCGGAGGCAATCGCCAGCAGCCATACCATGGCAGGCGAGATGTCCGACCCAGTGTCGGTTGTTTTGCTCATGATACTTCCCTTTAGAGTTTAAAATTCTGTGCACTGCGGGAATTGTAGGCAAAAGCTGCGCAAAGATAATTAGGGCTAGAACCCCCTATATAATTCGTTTTATATGAACAATCCGGTGGAGGAGATCGAGTGGACCGTTTGAAAGCGATGCAAACCTTTGTGCGTATTGTGGACGCCAATAGCTTCTCCAAAGCTGCGGAAACGCTGGATTTGCCGCGCGCCTCGCTGACGACGACGATGCAGAATCTGGAGGCGCTGCTGGGCGCAAAACTGCTGCAGCGCACGACGCGGCGGCTGTCGCTGACGCCGGAGGGGGCCGAGTATTACCAGAAATGCGTGGACATACTAGGCGCGGTTGACGAGGCGGAAGCGTCTTTCCGTAGCCCGGATGCCAGCAAATTCAAGGGCAAGCTGAGGATAGACCTGCCAGGCGCGGTGGGCCGCAACCTTGTTATGCCGCATATCGCAACGTTTCGCGCAGCTTACCCAAACATTGAGCTGGTCATCAGTCTGACTGAGCGCTATATAGACCTGACGCAGGAGGGCGTGGATTGCTCGCTGCGTGTAGGTAACTTGCAAGATTCGTCACTGATAGGCCGCCAGATAGGCAGCATGCGCTTTATCACTTGCGCCTCTCCGGCGTATCTGGAGCGGTACGGTACGCCGCTGACGATAGACGATCTGCAGAAGCATCAGCGCATCGTGCATTTTTCCGGGCGTACCGGGCGCGCGTTTGACTGGGATTTTGTGGTGGACGGCAAGATCGTCAAGGTGGAGATGGGCGGCAGCGTCTCTGTCAACGATGCCGATGCCAATGTCTGCTGCGGGCTTCAGGGACTGGGCCTGATGCACGCTGCGGCCTACCAGGTAAGGGAGCATGTGCAAAAGGGCAATCTGGTAGAGGTTCTGCAGCAGTGGCCGCCGACGCCTATGCCTGTTTCTCTGCTGTATCCACGCAGTAAAACCATTTCTCCCAAGCTGAAAATGTTTACCGACTGGATCAGCGAACTGATCACCCGAAACGCGGACATGCGGCTCTAGCGGGTGCGTAGGAGTTAAGGATGTACGGCGGCTGAAGTGGTTTACCGTACAGATGACGTGGTCTACTCACCGTACTCTGGTTGCAGCCTGACAGGGCGCATGGGCCCGATACCGGAATGCCCTCTATTACCAAGGAGTACGACATGAACGCTACACCATCCAATATCACCAGATTCCCTGAAGACAAGGGTGCTTCGGAAGGCATTGCCGCCGACGCCAAAGAATCGGTAACCCAGTTTGTGGACACGATTAAAAATACCGGCGCGGAAGTGGGCGCCGCGGCTTCCGGCGCCGCAAGCGAGCTGAAGGCTGAACTGGACAGGCTGATTGAACGCCTGCCATCACTGGCTGGCGATGAACTGGCCGCTGCAAAAGACCAGCTTTTGCAAAAAATGAACCAGGCAAAACAGTCGGCTGATGAGGTGGCGGCTGGTGCAAAGGCGACTATCAGGCAGGGCATAGGCGCGGCAAGCGAGTATGTGAAGGAAAGCCCGTTGAAGACTGTTGCGCTGACAGTCGGCGTGGGTATCCTGATCGGTATGCTGATAGGCCGCAACTGATTGCTGTCCCGGGTTTGCCTGCAGGCCCGGGATGTTTATTCCCACATCGGCCACCGGCTTTGCCGAAGTCCGCCAGCCTTACTCAGCATTCCTTGGCCGCTTCACGGCCATATTGATTCCCTCCAGCCATAAAACTGCCAATTTGGGCATCCATCAGGTATAGTATTTGCTGTATTTTGCCGTCATAAGCAATCCGGCTATCCCTTCCCATCAAGGACAATGAGCAAGCCCATCGCGCCCGCCCAAAAACTGATCGTATGCCACGAATGCGACTTGGTCTGCCACGCGGCGCCACTGGCCGCCGGAGAAACGGCAAGCTGCCCACGCTGCCATGCCACTCTGTACCGTAACAGCCGAGCGACGCTGGACCAGGGGCTAGCGGTTGCCGTGACGGCGGCAATCCTGCTGGTGATATTGAATGCGTTCCCTCTGCTGGCGCTGAAGGTGCAGCAGGTAAGCCGCGACACCACGCTATTTCACGCGGCGCTGTCGATGTGGGATGACGGCATGCATGCCATTTCGCTGCTGGTGATCTTGACGACAATGCTGGCCCCAGCGCTGCAGATTGGCATCGCACTGTATGTATTGACGTCACTGAAATTCGGCGAAGCGGCCAGAGCACTGGGTGCGCCGATGCGCTTGCTGCAAAAAATACGGCCATGGAGCATGGTGGAAGTTTTCATGCTGGGTTTGCTGGTGTCGCTGGTCAAGCTGCAAAACCTGGCTGATATCGTCATCGGGCCGGCCTTATGGTCCTGCTCCGGCATGATCTGCATATCGGCGGCGCTGGCGTCGATACTGACGCCGCGCAACGTGTGGGTATGGGCGCATCAACAGAACACCTTGCTTGATGCCGCCGGAGCAAAACATGTCTGAACAGCGTTCGCCGGCAGGCAATATCGTTAAGGTCGGCAGCAACGGGGCAGCATCGGATCTGCTCACCTGCGATATCTGCGAAACCCTGTGTTCAACCAGGGATAAATCCGCCACGCATTGCCCTTGTTGCGGCGCTTCACTGCACGTGAGGCGCAGTGATAGCCTGTCCAGGGCTGCCGCCTTTCTGGTTGCCGCGGCCATTTTGTATATCCCTGCCAACCTGCTGCCGGTCATGCATACCGATACCATTTTCGGCGCGCAAGACGACACCATCATGAGCGGTGTGCTGTTGCTGCTGGAAACTGGTTCGTGGCCGCTGGCGTTGCTCGTGTTCTTCGCCAGCATCGTCGTGCCTTTGCTGAAACTGTTGTCCATTACGATGCTGCTGGTCACCAGTTGGCGCAAGTCGAAGTGGAACCCTTTGCAGCGCACGCAGCTATTCCGCATTGTGGAGGCAGTAGGGCGCTGGTCGATGCTGGACGTGTATGTGGTCACCGTGCTGGTGGCGCTGGTGCAGTTCCAGTCGCTGGCATCGGTGCATCCAGGCGCCGGCGCGCTGGCCTTTGGTGCGGTGGTGGTGCTGACGATGTTGTCGGCGCAAAATTTTGATTCCCGTTTAATCTGGGCTGCGATAGAAACTCCTCATGAATGATCCCACTTCAGAAAATGCAGGCGACAGCTCTGCCGTACCGGCGCCGCAAATTCTTCCGGCACCCCCACTGCTGCCAGCACCGGATGCACCGGAAGCATCGGAAGCATCGGAAGCATCAGCTGCCGTGCCTTCAGTGGCCGTGCGCAAGCGTCGGCGTCTGCCTTCGTTTGTGTGGGCCGTGCCCATTATTGCCGCACTGATAGGCGTATGGCTGGTCGTCCATAGCATTACCAGCCAGGGGCCGGTCATCACGATCAGTTTCAAATCGGCAGAAGGACTGGAAGCCGGCAAGACCCGCATCCGCTACAAGGATGTGGATGTCGGCCACGTCAAGCTCATTACCCTGTCGCCTGACCGCAAGCGCGTGCTGGTGACAGCGCAGCTAATCAAGAGCGCGTCAGACATCCTTGCTACGGATACCCGCTTTTTCGTCGTCAAGCCGCGTATTTCCGGCGGCTCGGTGTCGGGTTTGAACACGCTGTTGTCGGGCAATTTCATCAGTGTCGATATCGGTACCGCAGAGACGACAACGGATGAATTTGTCGGCCTGGAAGAACCGCCGCTGGTAACACGCGATGCCCCGGGGCGGGAATTTGTGCTGCATGGCGCGCAGACCGGCTCGGTCAATTACGGTTCGCCGATCTTCTTCCGCCACATCAATGCCGGCCACGTAACCAAGTTCAACCTGGACCAGGACGGCAAGGGCGTCACGATCCGTGTTTTTATCGATGCGCCCTACGACCAGTACGTCACGTCGGATACCCGCTTCTGGCATGCCAGCGGCGTGGACATGCAGCTGGACGCCAACGGCTTGCGCGTGACGACAGAATCGCTGACTTCGCTGATTGAAGGCGGACTGGCCTTTCAGGACCATGATGATGCGCTGCCCGGCGGCAAACCTGCGTTTGAAGGCACGGTATTCCCGCTGTTTGACGACCGCGAGACTGCGATGCGCGCGCCGGACACCAAGGTGCGCAGCTTCCTGATGTATTTCCCGGAATCGCTGCGCGGCCTGTCCAAGGGCGCGCCGGTGGATTTGCGCGGCATCGTCATCGGCGAGGTGAAGTCGCTGGGCGTGGAATTTACCGAGAATGGCCGTGTGCCGCGCTTTCCGGTTGAGGTCAGCCTTTACCCGGACCGGCTGAGATCCCGTGTCCGCTCCGGAACCCGCTTGCCAGATGACGCGACCGAAGCCAAGGAACATCTGCTACTGGACCATCTGCTGGAACGCGGCCTGCGCGCGCAACTGCGCAGTGGTAGCCTGATTACCGGACAGCTGTATATCGCACTGGATTTCTTTCCTGATGCGCCGAAGGCCAAAATGGACTGGAGTAGTGATTTCCCTGTACTGCCCACCGTGGGCGGCGGGCTGGGAGAAATCCAGGAGACGGTAGGCCGTATCGCCAAGAAGATTGACAAACTGCCGTTTGACCAGATGTCGCAAGAACTGGTGCAAGCGCTGCATAAACTCAATAGCACGCTGGATACTACCGAAAAACTGGTGCGCCGCGTGGATACCGATGTCACGCCGGAACTGGCGTCCACGTTGAAAGAAGCGCGCAGCACGCTGGCCAACGCCAACGCGGTATTGGCTGAGGATGCGCCTCTGCAGCAGGATGTCAGGGAATCGCTGAAGCAGGTTGCAAAATCGGCGCGTGCGCTGGCCAACCTGGCCGACATGCTGGAGCGGCATCCCGAAGCGCTGGTGTTTGGAAAACAAAAGGTACAACCATGACAAGAACAGCAATTTTCCTTACTGCGTCGGCGCTGGCGGCGCTGCTGCTGGGCGGCTGCGCCACGCCTGCGAGTGAACGCTACTACCGGCTCGCCTATCCGCTGAATGGCGCGGCCGGTACGGGCACTGGGGCAAGCGCAGATGCACCTGCGGCCATCCGCTATGAGCTGGTGGTCGGCAGCGTGCAGATCCCCGAAGCCATCAACAGGGCGCAGCTGGTGGTGCAAAAATCCGACACCGAGGCGCTGATTTCAGATGACCAGCGCTGGGTTGCCCCGCTGGATGAGCAGATTGGCCAGGCGGTGCTGGCAGGCTTGCGCAGCCGCCTACCGGGCGCCTGGCTGGCCAGCAGTTCCACGGTAAGCGCCGTGCCCGCGCCGGGCATGCCGCGCTACCACCTGAAAGTGCAGGTGGAGCAGCTGCTGATACAAAGCGGAGACAAGGTAACGCTGGAAGCCGGCTGGGTTGTGCAAGATGGTAGCCGTAAGCTGTTGAAGCGCGAGCGTACCGTCATCGTGGTGCCGCTGCGTGGCCCGGGCTATGATCCGGTTGCTCCCGCCGTATCCGAAGCGGTGCAGCAACTATGTGCCGCGCTGGCGAAAAGCGTGCAGGCAGCCGGCGCTTCATAAAGCGCTGCGGTTACCCAGCAATTTACTCGTCCAGCCGGGCGACGGTGATCCTCTGGATCAAGAACACGCCGCCTATCACTTTACGGAAGGGCACACCCACTGCGGTAAATCCCGGGCCGCCATGTTGCGCCCACTGCGTGGCGAGCTTGTCGAATTCTTCTATACCTAAGCCTAGCATGGGCGCCGACAGCACGAATTGCGCGCCCGGTTTTTGCCTGCCTACGATGTCATCCAGTTTTGCCACAATGGTGTTCCTTGTCTTTATAACTTTTCTCCGTACCTTGCCTTGTAGCTTTACATGTCAGGCGTATGGTGACGGTTAGCCTTTGCCGCATTTTATCGTGAGATTCCCCGTATTAAAATTTCTATGAACTTTCATAGGGTTTTCATATAGCTTTTTCAGCTTATGCACAGAAGAAGAGTAAAGGCTAAAAAGCAACAAATTTGACTAATGATAATAATTATCATTTACACTTGGATTGTCGGTTGTTACAATACTTCACATAACTTTACTATCAGCCAGCCACTTGCCTAACGCGTTTGTTTGTTGACGCGCCGTCCTTAGCAGCCAGCCACTCCAATTGACTTTACACTGAGAGAAGCTCATGGCGCTGATTAAAAGCCGTAAACATACGCATTCCCGATTCAACCAACACGTCAGCACCGCGCTTGCGGTCATGCTGCTGCCGGTAGCGGCGCAGGCGGCCGATCAGGCTGCCGCCACGGTAACTACGTCTGCAACCGCCGCTGCCGCCGGCCAGACCTTGCAGGAAGTAAAAGTCGTCGGCAGCAAGGAAAATGACTTCAAGGCAGACAAAGCCGCATCGCCAAAATACACGGAAACGCTGCTCAATACTCCGCAAAGCATTACCGTCATCAAGAAAGAATTGATCGAACAGCAGGGTGCCGTCACGCTGACGGAAGCATTGCGTAATACACCGGGCGTCGGCACTTTTTTCCTCGGTGAAAACGGCAGCACCAGCACCGGCGATGCGATTTACATGCGCGGCTTCGATTCTTCCAGCAGTATTTATGTGGACGGCGTGCGCGACCTGGGCTCCATCTCGCGCGACACGTTCAACATTGAACAGATCGACGTATTGAAAGGACCCGCCGGCACCGACAATGGCCGCAGCTCGCCAACCGGCTCGGTCAACCTCACTTCCAAGCAGCCAACGCTGGAAGATGCGCTGTACTCTTCCATCACTGTCGGTGGCGGCGAGCAAAAACGCGTTACCGCAGACTGGAACAAAGTCATCAACGTGGACAACGGCACGGCATTCAGGTTGAACGTCGTTGATCAGGATTCCGGCAATCCTGGCCGCAATGAAGTTAAAAACAAGCGTTGGGCCATCGCGCCGACCTTTGCATTCGGCCTCAAGACGCCAACGCGTATCTATCTGGACTACCTGCACGTCAGGCAAGAAAACGTGCCTGACGGCGGCGTGCCGACAATAGGCCTGCCAGGCTATACCAGCCCGGACGCCAATAATGGCCGTCCTTTCCTGTCCAGCGCAGCGCCCGTCAATCCGAAAAATTTCTACGGTTCCACATCGGATTTCGACAATGTCACAGCCGATATGTTCACTGCCCGTGTTGAGCATGATTTTAATTCTAAGGTCAAGCTGCTCAACACCACGCGTTACGGCAAGACCAAGCAGAACTATCTGCTGACCGCCTTCATGGGCACAACTGCCAATCTGCTGACCCCGGTTATCACCAACCCGGCCACGTGGACGCTGGCGCGCAGCACCCGCACCATCAAGGATCAGCAAAATGAAATCCTGACTAACCAAAGCACGGTCACGGCCGATTTTGAAACCGGCGCGATCAAGCACACGGTTGTTGCGGGCCTGGAGCTGACCAACGAGAAGCAGCTAACCTATGGCTACAACGGCACCGGTACCTTGCCTGCCGCCAATCTGTATAACCCGAACCCGCACGTGGCTGCCACCGGCCTGAACCTGGTACGCAACGGCGTGCGCACCGACGGTTCCACCAATACCCAGAGCGCTTACCTGTTTGATACGCTGAAGCTGAATGAACAATGGCAGATCAATGGCGGCGTGCGTTTTGATCATTACAGCACGACCTACAATGCGACTGCTCTGTCTACTGCAGCTGCCAATCCTACGCTGCCGGTAGGCACGCTGGTGCCGACCGCGCTGGAGTTGTCCGATACGCTGTTCAACGGCAAGATCGCCGCCTTGTTCAAGCCGACCGAAGACAGCAGTATCTATGCGTTGTACGCGACATCGAAGCAACCGCCAGGAGGCTCCAACTTTGCGTTGAGCGTTTCTGCCAACAGCGCTGCCAATCCAAAGTTTGATCCGCAGGAAACCACGACGACCGAAGTCGGCACCAAGTGGGATTTCCTGAAACAGAAGCTGTCCTTGACTGCTGCGGTTTACCGTACTGAAGTGAAAAACGAAGTGGAACAGGACCCGGTAGATCTGCAGTACTACCAGACAGGTAAAAAACGCGTGCAGGGCGTGGAAATCGGCCTGACAGGCGAAGTAATGCGCAACTGGCTGGTTAGCGCAGGCTACACTCGCATGAACACCAGCGTGACTGCCGGTAAAGTGCAGACTGCCAGCGGTATCAACAACCTCAGCTACACGCCTAAACAGGCTTTCACGGCGTGGACTTCGTACACACTGCCTTTCGGCCTGAAGCTGGGCGGCGGTGCGCGTTTTGTTGACTCGCTGCTGCGAGGCACGGATGGTGCGGTCGGCACGCCTGCTTACACGAACTCTTATTGGGTCTACGATGCAATGGCCGCTTACTCCGTTACCAAGAATGTGGATCTGCAACTGAACCTGTATAACCTGGCCGACAAGCAGTACGTGTCTGCGATCAACAAGAGTGGCTACCGCTACACGCCAGGCACGCCGCGTTACGGTTCTTTGACTGCCAATATCAAGTTCTGATAGCGGGCCAAAACAGGATGGGCTGAATTTCTTATAAAGAGGTTTAGTCAGGACAAAGCGTAACGCAATCCGGAAGGCATGCCAGAAATTTTGGACGTCCTCTTCGGATTGCGCTACGCTTCATTTGGGCAACAGAGATCGATAGAGGTCTCTCCCGCCAGCAAACAATATTGGTCGTTGTATCTAAATATCAGGAAGCAAAGAAGGAACGCATCATGATGCTGCACATACCCGAAGTATTGAGCCGCGAGCAGGTGGCGGAATTCCGGCGCCGGCTGGAGCAGACCGGCTGGGTGGACGGACGGGCGACCGTTGGCGCGCAGGGTGCGCAGGTCAAGCAGAACCGGCAGTTGCCGGAAACATCCGAAGTTGGGCTAGAGCTTGGCCGTATCATCCTTGCCCGGCTGGCCGCCAATCCGCTGTTCTTTGCCGCCGCCTTGCCCGCGCGGACCATGCCGCCCTTGTTTAATACCTACGCCGGTGGCGAGCACTATGGGTTGCATGTGGATGGCTCAGTGCGCAGCGTGCCGGGTAGTGCGCTGAGCTTGCGTACCGATGTGTCATCCACCTTGTTCCTTTGTGATCCTGAAGAGTACGATGGCGGCGAACTGGTAGTGGTCGATACCTACGGCACACATGAAGTCAAATTGCCGGCAGGCGACCTGATCCTGTATCCATCCACCAGCCTGCACCGCGTGGAACCGGTGACGCGCGGCGTGCGCGTCTGCTCTTTTTTCTGGACACAAAGCATGGTGCGCGACGACTGGCGCCGCAGCATGCTGTTTGAACTGGATCAGAACATCCAGAAGCTGCGCGCGCGTGTCGGCGACTGCGAAGAAGTTGTCGGCCTTACCGGGCATTATCACAATCTGCTGCGGCAATGGGCTGACGTCTAGTCAGTCAGGGTGTTGCCCCGCCGGGTTAGCAAGGCTCCGGCTGCCGTTTCTGGACCCATTGTTTGGCCCCATCTCTGGTATCGCCGGCGTTGTTCAATACTCTTTGTACGGCAGAAATTTTCCACTTAATACTACATTCACGCGGTCGCCCTTGGGGTCTGCCTGGCGCTGGATACCCATTGAAAAATCGATGGCGCTCATGATGCCGTCGCCGAATTCTTCATGGATCAATTCTTTGATCGTCGTGCCATATACGCTGACGATTTCATACCAGCGGTAGATCAGCGGATCGGTCGGTACTGCAGTCGGCATCGAGCCCTTGTAGGGCACGATCTGCAGCCACGCCGTTTCTTCATCGGTTAGACTGAACAATGTCCTGGCCGTGCTGGCCTGTTCCAGGTTCAGCGTCATCTGGCCGAGCAGCGCTGCAGTTGTCCATTCCTTGCTCTGGCCTATCTGTTTTGCGATTTCTGCCCAGGTCATCTTGTTTTTAACCTTGGCGGAAAGTATCTTTTTAGTGACTTCGTATCTGTCCATTCTGGTGCTCCATAGTGTAGGGTGGGTAATACACCATAGAGGATTGCAAGACATGTGCCAGATGCACTGGGATCAGCAGATGCGTCATATGCATCAGATAAGCAGCCGCAGACGGCGGTGGTCGAAGTGGTGATTCTTGCGAGAAATTTAATTCTGCATTGCAGGGTCAAAGTATTTGAGCCAAGAGAAAGACTCTATCCTGAAGTGCAAGTTATGTGTGAAAAAACGTGAACTGCGCGTTTATTTGGGCATATATTTATGGAGCGTAACTTTTTCAAACTATACTCAAGGAAGGTCAAAAAAATATCCTATAACGATGACTAGACAAGAGAACAGTTCTATAGCCGGCACCATCAAGAAACGAAGCTCGGTCCTGACACTGGCCATCAGCTTCGTTGTCCTCGTTTGCCTTTCGCTGATTGTGCTGGAGGGCTGGTCTTCCTTGCAGGGACACAAGAGTACGCTGAAAGAGGCGGAAGGCGATGTTCAAAATCTGACCAGATCGGTTGCCCAGCATGCTGAAGACACCATCAAGCGTGCCGATACCGTTATTTTTGGTTTGGTCAGCGATGTCGAGCAGACTGACATGCGCCCCGAACTGTTGCTCCGGCTGTATCCGGTGCTGGCCGCGCGCGTGGCGGAGCTGCCGGAATTGCAGGGTGTGTTTATCTACAACAACACCGGCGATTGGATGGTCAATTCTCTTGGCGATGTCACTACCGGCCTGAATAATGCCGACCGCGAGTATTTTCAATATCACTCTACGCACGCCGACCGAGGCCCGCATATAGGTGATCCCATCAAAAGCAAGACTACCGGCGACTGGGTTATCCCGGTGTCGCGTCGCATCAACAAGGTAGACGGTTCTTTCGGCGGCGTGGTGCTGGCCACGATCAGGGTCGATTATTTTGACAAATACTTCGCCGATTTCACCATCGGAGAAAACGGCGCAATCGTGCTGGTGCTGGAAAATGCAACCGTGCTGATGCGCCGTCCTTTTCTGGAGCAATTTATCGGCAAGAACCTCGCCGGTTCGCCCTTTTTTCGTGAGGCGATGATGAGAAACAGGGTGGGCACCGGCACCACGGTATCGATGTTTGACGGCGTCGAAAGGATCGTGGCCTTCCATCACCTGAGCAATTACCCGCTGATCGCCGTGACCGCGCTGTCTACCGATGAAGTACTGGCCAACTGGCGGGCGCAGGCGATACGGCATGTGATCGGCACGCTGTTCCTGGTGCTGGTTATCGCCTACCTGGGGTCGCACCTGATCAAGCAGATCCAGATACGCTCGCGCATCCGCGACGAGCTGCTGGTGACGCAGGAGAAGCTGCTGGTGCTGAACCACGAACTGGAAAACATCGCGCTGCATGACGCGCTGACAGGCCTGGCCAACCGCCGCCAGTTTGACATTGCGCTCAGCACCGAATTCAAACGTGCGATGCGCAATGGGCAGTCGCTGGCCTTATTGATGATGGACGTCGATTATTTCAAACGCTATAACGACATATACGGCCATCCGGAAGGCGACCAGTGCCTGCGCAAGATCAGCGAGGTCATCCATCTGCACAGACCGGGCGATCTCAGCGCGCGTTATGGCGGCGAGGAGTTTGCCATCCTGCTGCCTAGTACCGATCTGGCCGGCGCCATCACGGTTGCCGAAAAATTAAGACTGGGCATCAAGGCTTTGCAAATCCCGCATAGCGGAAACTCAGAAGGCGTCGTCACCATCAGCCTTGGCGTGGAAGCTTGGTTTCCGGAGCCGCATGGCCCGGATGCCGCCGCCTTCCTTCTTGCAGCGGATCAAGCCCTGTATGCGGCAAAAACCGGTGGCCGTGACCGTGTGGGAACTACGCAAATGGCAAAGCAGGAAAAAGCAGGTTGAGCTATCAAGTGCCTGGGGTTGTATGCAAGAATAGATGAGAACTCGCTTCCGATGATGGAATGCGTTCCGCCGGGATAATTTTTTTAAAATGGCCCTGCCTGGGCTGGCAACAACAACAGGGGATACCATGAAAAATTTGAAGATCGGCACCCGACTCGGTTTGGGTTTTGCCCTGGTCTTATTCTTAACTGCCATCATCAGCGGCATCGGCATCTGGCGCTTGCAGACAGTGGCCGATTCTACGCGGGCGATGATGGAGGAGCCTCTGGCGAAGGAAAGGATTATCGGCGACTGGTACCGTATCGTCTTTGCCGGCATACGCAGGACTACCGCCATTGTCAAAAGCAGCGACCCCTCCCTGGGGCCTTTTTTTGCCGAGGAGGCCGGAGCCGCGGTAAAAGAGGCCGTCACCTTGAGAAAAAAGATTGAGCCTTTGCTCACCACTGATACCGAGACCGAGCACTATAAAAAAACCAATGCCGAAGGTGTGGTCTACCTGGCAGGGCGCGACGCCGTCATCAAAGCCAAGCGCGACGGCAACAATGAAGAGGCTGAAAAAATATTCACCACGCAGTTTGCACCTGCCTCCAAGAGATACGAGGCTTTCCTGCAGCAGTTCACGGAAATGCAGCGTAAATCCATTGACGACATGGCAGCGAAGATTGACGCCACTGCCGCCAGCAGCCGGACCTTGCTGATTACGCTGACGGTGGCCGCGCTGGCGCTGGCCATCCTGTGCGCATGGCAACTGACGATGGGCATTATCCTGCCGCTGAGGAAAGCAGTGGATTCGGCGCAGCGTGTGGCGGAAGGTGATCTGACTGGCGACATCCAGGTAGACTCCAGCGATGAAACCGGTATGCTGGCACAGGCATTAAAAGACATGAACGGCAGCCTGGTGCGCATCGTCGGCCAGGTGAGGATAGGAACGGATACGATAGCAACCGCGTCCGGTGAAATCGCCTCTGGCAATATGGACCTGTCTTCCCGCACCGAATCCCAGGCCAGCTCGCTGGAAGAAACGGCGTCATCGATGGAAGAGCTTACATCGACCGTCAAGAACAATGCAGACAATGCGCGCCAGGCCAACAAGCTGGCAGAATCCGCATCCGAAGTTGCCAGCAAGGGCGGCAGCGTCGTATCGCAGGTCGTCGATACGATGGGCGAGATCAACGAATCCGCGAAGAAGATCGTGGACATCATCAGCGTCATCGACGGCATTGCTTTCCAGACCAATATCCTGGCGCTGAACGCGGCGGTGGAAGCTGCGCGCGCCGGTGAGCAGGGCAGGGGCTTTGCGGTAGTCGCCAGCGAGGTGCGCAATCTGGCGCAACGCTCGGCCGCAGCGGCGAAAGAAATCAAGACGCTGATCGGCAATTCGGTAGAAAAAGTGGAAACCGGCAGCAGGCTGGTGGAACAGGCCGGCGCAACGATGGATGAGGTTGTTGCCAGCGTCAAGCGGGTCAGCGACATCATCAGTGAGATTACCTCTGCCAGCCAGGAACAGAGCGCCGGCATAGAACAGGTGAACCAGGCAATCACGCAGATGGATGAGGTCACGCAGCAGAATGCGGCACTGGTGGAGCAGGCGGCTGCCGCAGCCGGCAGTCTGCAGGAACAGGCGGCGGAACTGGCAAACGTGGTCGGCATCTTCAAACTGGCCCAGAATGAGCAACTGGCGCTGAAAAGCCAGTTGCAGCATAAAACTCCGGCACGCGCCAACATCAAAGCATTGCCTGCCAAATCACGTCCGGCAGCCGCTGGGGTAAAACCAAAGCCGGTACAGAAGCAGCTGGCATCGGCCGGCAAGGACAAGGACGACTGGGAAGAGTTTTAAGCGCCGCTAGCGCGGGTAGTTGAAACAGCGAAGAAGTGCACAAAAGGGCAGCGCGGCTGCCCTTTTTTATCGCGGAGGTGCTGTGGTTTTATCGCGGACCTGCTGCGATGGCATTGTTGTTCTCAGATCTTCAGTATGCCTGCCACGGTAGCGCATACCCGGTCCACATCTTCCACGCTCATGTTCACATGCAGCGGCAGCGTCAGCGTTTCTTCGGCGATGCGTTCGGCATTCGGGAATTGCCCCTGCGTGTAGCCGAAGCCGCGCCCCAGCGTTGTTGTATGCAGCGCTTCGTATGACACCCCGGTCGCGATACCTTGCTGGCGTAGCGCATCGCGGAATTCCTTCCTGTTCAGCTTCATTTTGCTGAAAGGGAAGAGCACGCAGAACATATTCCAGCTCTGGCGCGGGAAACCCTGGGGCGGCAGCACTGCGCCTTCCACCTTAGGGAAGCTGCTGAAATAACGCTCGACCAGCAACGCGCGTTTTTGCAGGAAACTGTCCAGTTGCGGCAGTTGGCGCAGGCCGATGGCGGCCGAAACGTCGGACAGGTTGAACTTGCCGCCTGCCACCACCACGTCGCGGGTATCGTCCGGTAGGCGGGTAATGCCGTGGAAGCGCAGGATATCCACCCGCTTTGCTTCTTCTTCGTTATTGACGACGATGGCGCCGCCTTCTATCGTTGTCATATTCTTGTTCGGATGAAAGCTGAACGTGGCGATATCGCCAAAGCTGCCTATGGGCCGGTCTTTCCAGTAGGAGCCCTGCACCAGTGCCGCATCTTCAATGACGCGCAGGCCGTTTTTCAACGCCAGGCCCAACAGCGCATCCATATCCACCAGCGCACCGGGGAAATGCGTGGGCATGATGGCCTTGGTGCGCGGCGTGATGGCAGTCTCTACCTGTTGCAGGTTGATCGCGCGCGTCACCAGGTCGCAATCGACAAAGACCGGTTTGGCGCCGACCTTGGCGATCATGTTCATCGTCGAAAAAAAACTCTGCGCCGAAGTGATGACTTCATCTCCGGGGCCGATGCCGCATACTTCCAGCGCCACCTCCATGGCAGCGGTTGCCGAGGTCAGCATCCGAGTCGGCCGCCCTCCGAATCCGGCCGACAGCGCCTGTTCCAGCGCCACGGTTTTGGGGCCGCTGGTAATCCAGTTGGAACGCAGCACGTCAGCAACGTCCTGTATCGTGGCATCATCAAGGCAGGGCTGGGCAAAATTGATCATCGGCAGGGAAGTGTTCATGGGTGGGTTGCTCTGATTGGGGAGGGGTTGCAGGGTGGGTGCATGCTGACATCGTCGAAACGGAATTTTATCATTCCCGCTTGCGCATGCCCGTAGCGGCGCCAGCCGCGCGGTCTTCCTTTTCCTGCCTGCATGATTGCCGTGCTGATGCTAATATCGTTGCAGCTTTATCCGAAATTACAACAAATCACAGGAGTCAGGGAAATGAAATTCAAGGGAATCCCAGCATTCATGGCGGCCGGCGCGGCGCTTGTTTTATTCGCCGCACCGGTATTTGCGCAGGACAACAGCAAAGTGCGCACCGAATTGAAACGGACCGATCTGGTTGGCGCACCGGGCATGGAAGTCATCAGCTCCATCGTTGAATACAAACCGGGCGACGTATCGCCGCGGCATGTGCATCACGGCGTGGAATCCGGCTATGTGCTGCAAGGCGCGATGATACAGATGCCGGGTAAAGATCCGGTCATGATGCCAACCGGCGCCCCCATTTTCAACCTGCGCGATGTTGCGCATGGCGGCTACAAGGTGGTCGGCGATACGCCGCTACGTTTGTATACGGTACACATCGTTGACAAGGGCAAGCCTTTGTACGACGAAGCCAAATAAAATAGCATCGGGCCGGCACTCCGGCCAGTATCATCCTCACTGTCGGCCAGACCCGTACAAGCGTTTTCGGGCTGGCCTGTCGTCTCTGCGCATCAGCAAAAAAAAGTTATTTTTTTGAGCATAATTTCTCCAGGCTCTGATAGCATCCGTAGTACTCAGGTCATTAACACGTCACATTTCAGAGCGACACTTTCGCTCTCTTGCCCGAATATCAATTTCGTAAAAATATCGCTAATTAAGGCAAGATAGGGTCAATTTCGCTCGCGCAATCGTTTTCGTAGTGCTAAATCTATTTTGGAGATCAGCTTCATGTTGAAGAAAAATTACCTGCCGGTGCTGGCAACAGCCGCAACGGTCTTGCTTGCAGGCTGCGGTAGCAGCGGCAACAATACAGCCACTCCGCCTGATAATGCCAATGCCATTCCAGAGGGAACAACGCTGAAGATGGCGATCCTGGAGACGACTGATATCCACTCCAATGTATTGGGTTACAACTACTACGCGCTGGCGGCAGATACGAGCCTGGGTTTGGACAGGACATCGACGCTGATCCAGGGCGCAAGGTCGGAAAATCCGAACAACGTGTTGTTTGATGATGGCGACGTCATCCAGGGCACACTGCTGGGCGACTACCAGGCAGCAGCAACACCGGTTTCCTGCGCAGGCACTCTGGCTGTGCACAAGGTCATGAACGCGCTGAAATATGACGGCGGCGGCCTGGGCAACCATGAATTCAACTATGGTCTCGGCTTCCTGAGCCAGATCACCAATACCGATTTTGGCGTGGCCGGTGTTTCCAAGCCGGCCAGCTGCGGCGCGCCAGGCTTTCCGCTGGTGCTGTCCAACGTCAGCAGCGTTTCCAGCCAGAAGCCTATCTTCAATCCTTACGCTATCATCGCCAAGCAATTTACTGCGACCAACCCTAGCGGCGCAGCCATCAATGTCAAGCTGAACATCGGCATCATGGGTTTCGTGCCTCCGCAGATCATGGACTGGGATCAGAAAAATCTGGCCGGTAAAGTGTTTGTCAACGGCGTGCAGGAAACGGCCAACCAGTACGTGCCTGTCATGCGCAGCGCTGGCGCGGACCTCGTGGTTGCCTTGTCGCACGGTGGCCTGGATGCTTCCCCGTATAGCCCTAAAATGGAAAACGGCAGCCTGTACCTGGCTTCCACCGGTATTGATGCGCTGCTGGTCGGCCATTCGCACCTGATTTTCCCGGCAGCTAAAGAAGCCCAGGCGCCTGCCATCGACGCTTCGCTGGCAGCTTTGCCTAAACCGCTGGTTGATTCCGTCAATGGTTTCGTCAACGGTGTGCCAACTGTCATGGCGCAAAGCTGGGGCCGTCGCCTCGGCATCATCAAAATGACGCTGGTCTATCAAAGCGGCAAATGGGTAGTGCAAAAGCCACAGACTACCGTGGAAGCGCGCGGCTTCAAATACAAGGATGGCGTTACCAATATCGCGGCTGATCCTGCAATCGCCCCGCTGGTCTCCACCGAGCATAACGCGACCATCGCCTATGCACAGCAACCGCTGGGCACGACCACGAACTTTGAAATGTCTTCGTACTTCTCGCTGGCGGGTGACGTCGGTGCGATCCAGATCGTCAACCAGGCACAGATCGACTATGTGAAGAACTTCCTGGCGGCAACCACCGATGCAACGCTGTCCACCTACAAGAATATCCCCGTGATTTCTTGCAGCGCACCGTTCAAAGCCGGCCGTAATGGTCCATCCGACTTTACCGACGTTGCTCCGTCAGCTACTGCCGCAGCGCCTGTCGGCCTGCAAGTGCGTAACCCTGGCGATCTGTACTTGTACAACAATAACAATCTGCAGGCAGTCAAGATCAAGGGTTCCGACCTGAAAAACTGGCTGGAAACCGCCGCTTCGCAATTCGGCAAGATCGATCCTGCGAACCCTGTAGAACAAGACCTGGTGCCTTCCTATTCCACCATCTACAACTACGACGTGTTCTACGCCGAAGGCAATGCGCTGCAATACCAGATTGACGTGACCAAGGCAGTAGGTAGCCGTATCGTCAACCTGACATACCAGGGCAAGGCAGTGGCGGCAACCGATGACTTCATCGTCGCAACCAACGATTACCGCGCCGGTGGTGGCGGCAATTTCCCAGGCATCGACGGCAGCAAGACCATCATCAAGTCGCCGGATGCCAGCCAGACCGTAGTCAGCAACTACCTGCAAAAAATCGGCAAGGTCACGCTGGCAGACAATGGCAGCGGCCAGAGCTGGAGCTTCGTCAAAGTGGCGACACAGGGACCGGTGATCTTGCGGGCTACGCCAGGCAAGCTGGGCATTGCCAAGACTATCGGCCTGGCACGTGTGACATCTGAAGGCGGCCTGGATGCCAGCGGCTTTGCCAAGTACGCGATCGATCTGAGCAAGTAATCAGTTGATCGGCTAAACAAGCAATTGGCGGTAGGTCCGGAGTTTTCGGGTTTGCCGCGCCGCCTGCGTGCATCGCTTTACCGCGAAGCATGCAGGCTTTTTAGATTTAGGTTAAGGCATGATGTTTCAACGTAAACGAAACTGGATAGTCATCTGCGCCAGCGCGCTGCTGGCAGCGGCATGTGCAGAGCAGGCGAACGTACCGCCGACCTCAGCGGAGATCGAATCGGTCGCCATACAGGCCAATCAGGGCCAGCAGCAAAAGGCTGCCCGCCAGCTGCAGCAATGGGCAGGGCAGGGCTTGCCAGTCGCGCAGCGTGAGCTGGCGCTGATGCTGCAGACCACGCCTGCCGGATATGCCGAGGCACGCCAGTGGTTTGAAAAAGCCGGCACTGCCGGCGATGGCGAAGCTGCGTATGCAATGGGCGACGCCTATTATTATGCGCGGCTGGGGCTGACACGTAATGCGGTAACAGCCTGGAAATGGTATGGGCAGGCAGCGCAGAAGGGTGATGACCGGGCTGCGCTGATGCTGTCGCGCATGGCCAAGTACGGTGACGGCGTGCCGCAGGATCTGGCACTGTCGGTCAAATGGTTGAAGTCGGCCAGCGAGCAGGGTAATGCACAGGCCATGTTTTTGCTGTCCAATGCTTACCTGTCCGGCGACGGCGTCGAGCATGACGAGGCCAAGGCGCGCACCTGGCTGGAAAAATCCGCACAGGGCGATTTTCCTGTAGCGATACAGGCGCTGGCGCTGGCGACCGAAAGCGGCGATCTTGAATTGAAGAAAGATCCGGACCGCGCCCGGCATTTATTGAAAGAAGCGACAGAAGAAAGACGCATGCACTGGAACAAAGCGCAATAAGCGTGGTCATAGCTCTGTGCATTGCCTGCCAGAATTAATTCTCGGGCATGGGGGGGGCGGTATGTGGAGGGGCAGGTTTAAAGCAGGAATAGCCGGGCAAGGCCGCCGTAAAAAAGCGGCATCAATATATTACGAATATATCGATTCAGGCTCTATACTGGATTTTTTTTCAGCGGTGGCCGTATGCGCAGGCCGGCCAGGAAAATATCCACCATGGATTCGGCATGCAGTGACAGGTCGTAGTCTCCGGGAGACTCCAGCCATTGGTGAATCAGCCCCATCAGATAGCCGTGGTAAGCATGCATGGCTAGCCAGGTGTCGGTGTCCTGAGGCAACTGGCCCTTGTTGATGGCCTCCTGGAAGATCAGGGTAACCTGGTCCAGGCATTCGCTGCGCTTTTCCATGTCCTTAAGAAAAAATTCATGGGCGCTGTTTTTTTCGCAATGATGGAATAAGATATCAAATACGGCGCGCTGCCGGGTATCGGTGGCCACCAGATTCAACATGTGCAAAGCCATTTGCCGCAAGGATTCAAGAGGGTCGTCTCCAGGCCCCGCTGCAACTTCGTTCAGCAAAGCTTCCATCGGCATGAAAGCGCGGTCGCACATGGCCTTAAACAAGTCAATCTTATCTTTGAAGTGCCAGTAGATAGCCCCCCGCGTCATGCCGGCAGCAACGGCGACGTCGGTCAGAGTGGTATTGGTAACACCCTTTTCACGAAATACAGTTTCAGCGGCATCCAGTAGGGCAGTGTATGTCTCTTGGGCTTCTTCTTTTGTTTTTCTGACCACTTTATGTCTCCTCTCGACTCCTTGACAACCCGGCATCCTTTCCAGCGATCTGGAAAAATTGTCCTTTTTTTAATTGCAAGAAGAAATACTTTACCGCTTTGATTTACAAACATTCATGAATGTATATAATAGCATACCCTCCGTTAATAGAGAAGAATCCATGCGCGCCTATCAATATCCCTTTTCTGCATCAGTTTCCCCTTTGACTCCATTCGCTGGCGCCAAGCCTAACAAGGTTTTGCGCGCATTGGCGATCAGCATGCCTTTGCTGTTGCTCGCGGCATGCGGCAACAAGCAAGAGGCCGGCGCAGGCGGCCCCGGCAATATGCCGCCGCCGGAAGTCAGCGTCATCACGGTACAGCCGCGTGACCTGGCGCTGGGCTTTGAATATGTAGGCCAGACAGCCGGCTCGCGCGAAACGGAAGTGCGCGCACGTGTTGCCGGTATTCTGGAACACCGCATTTACGAAGAGGGCGCCAAGGTCAAGGCCGGAACGACGATGTTCCAGATTGACCCGGGCACTTACCAGACGCAACTGGCTTCCGCTGAAGCCAATGCCGGCGTCAATGAGGCCAAGCTGAACCAGGCCAAGCGTGAACTTGCCCGCCTGACTCCTTTAGCCGCCGACAAAGCGATCAGCCAGAAAGAATTTGACGATGCCAAGTCGCTCATGGAATCGGCCGAAGCCGCCTACAAGCAATCGCGCGCGCAAGTCAACGAAGCCAAGCTCAATCTCGGCTACACCAAGGTCATTGCGCCTATCGACGGTATCAGCGGCATCGCCGCCAAATCGGACGGCAGCCTGGTTACCGCCAGCGACAGCCTGTTGACCACCATCGTCCAGACCGACCCTATGTATGTCAACTTCAGCGTGACCGAAGCCGACTACCTGAAACTGGTCAAGGAAGTCACCGCAGGCAAGGTATCCGTACCTGGCAAGCGCTCCAACAACGGCAGCCTGAATTTCGCGGTCAAGATCAAACTGGCTGACGGCAGCATCTACCCGGTAGCCGGCAAGATGAACTTCGCCAGCGAGCGCATCAATCCAGCCAACGGCGGTTTTGATGCCCGCGCGCAGATCGCCAACCCTGACGGCATCCTGCGTCCGGGCCAGTTTGTTCGCGTGCTGTTGGCCGGCGCTAACCTGAACAATTCGATCTCCGTACCGCAGCGCGCTGTGATTGATGCCCCTATCGGCAAGATTGTGTTCACTGTCAGCCCCGACAACAAACTGGCTCCGCGTCCTGTGGAACTGGATGGCTGGTCAAACGGCGAGTGGGTTGTTTCCAAAGGCCTCAAGGCCGGCGACCGCGTCCTGGTGGAAGGTTTCATCAAGGCGCATGACCCTGGCATGACAGTCAAGCCTGTACCTTACCTGGCGACAGCAGTGACGCCCGATGGTGCCCCTGCTGCACCAGCAGCACCGGCCGCACCAGCGGCTCCGGCTGCAGGATCGGCTGCCGCCGCTTCGACACCAAAAACATCGCCTGACGCTAACAGCGCCAAAGCAGCACAATAAGCCCCGGCGCTAAGGAACCTCTATGTTTTCTAAATTTTTTATTAACCGCCCGATTTTCGCGACCGTACTGTCGCTGATTATCGTGCTGGCCGGTCTGGCCGCCTTACGGGTGCTGCCGATCTCGCGCTATCCCGAAATCTCCCCGCCGGTGGTCAACGTCACCGCCATCTATCCGGGCGCTTCCGCTGAAGTGGTGGAGCGCACGGTCGCTGCGCCGATTGAAGAACAGATCAACGGTGTGGAACACATGCTGTATATGGACTCCGTCTCGTCTGCCGACGGTCGCGTCTCCATCAACGTGACATTCGAAGTCGGTACCGATCTTGATATCGCTGCGGTGAACGTCAACAACCGCGTACGCCAGGCTGATGCCAAGCTGCCGGAAGAAGTAAGGCGCCAGGGTGTGACGGTGTCCAAGAGCTCGTCCAACTTCCTGGTCGTAGGCGCGCTGTTCTCGCCAGACAACCGGTATGACGCGCTGTACTTGTCCAACTATGCCACGCAGAATATCCTGGATGCGGTCAAACGTATTCCAGGTACGACCAACGTGCAGATTTTCGGTGCAAAAGACTATGCAATGCGTATCTGGATGCGTCCAGACCGCATGGCGCAGCTGGGCGTGACCGTCGGCGACATTACCACCGCGATCAACGAACAGAATGCACAGTACGCTGCCGGTAAAATTGGCGCGACACCAAACAACAGCGAAGAACTGACGATGACGGTAACGGCCAAGGGCCGCTTGCTGGAGCCGGGCGAATTTGCCAATATCATCGTCAAATCCTCACCGGGCGGCGCGACGATACGCATCAAGGACATCGCCAGGGTAGAGCTGGGCTCCAAGGATTACAACCTGAACGGCCGCGTCAATGGCCATCCTTCCGCCAACATCGGTATCTTCCTGCAGACCGGCGCGAATGCGCTGGACGTGCGCAAGGCAGTGGACGTCACCTTCAAGGAATTGCGTGCCAAATTCCCTGAGGGCATGGACTACACCACACCTTACGATACGACGCCTTTCGTGACCGAATCCATTGCCGAGGTATTGAAAACCCTGGGCGAAGCGATGGTGCTGGTGTTCATCGTTGTGTATGTGTTCCTGCAAAGCTGGCGCGCTACCATCATCCCGACGCTGGCAGTACCTGTATCGCTGATCGGTACCCTGGCTGGCTTGCATCTGCTGGGTTACAGCATCAATACACTGACCTTGTTCGGCATGGTGCTGGCGATCGGTATCGTCGTCGATGATGCGATTGTGGTGCTGGAGAACGTTGAGCGGCTGATGAACGAAGAGGCAATGAGCCCGCGTGACGCAGCGATTGAAGCGATGAACGAAGTAACCGGCCCTGTTATCGCGATTGTTCTGGTGCTGGTTGCCGCTTTCGGCCCTATCGCTTTCCTGGGCGGCCTGGCTGGCGAACTGTATCGCCAGTTCTCGGTGACGATCTCCATCGCGGTGGTCTTGTCCGGTATTGTTGCGCTGACATTGACGCCTGCCTTGTGCGCCGTGTTGCTGAAACCGGGCGCTGAGCAGCATAACCGTTTCTTTACATGGTTCAACGGCGCATTCCTGCGATTGACTACTCGCTATACCGATGGCGTCACCTTCTTCATGAAACGCGCATTGCTGGGTGTTGTACTGTTCGTGGGCATGCTGATTGCCACCGGTTTCCTGTGGAAAATCGTGCCGGGCGGCCTGGTGCCGGACGAAGATCAGGGCTATTTCATCGGCGCTGCGATCATGCCGGAAGGCACTTCGCTGGAACGTACTGACGCGATGGTGAAAAAAGTCGAAGACATCATGAAAACTAACAAGAACATCGATACGACCTTTGCCCTGGTCGGCCTCGATTTCCTGGGTGGTGGCGGCCTGAAATCTTCTGCCGCAACGATGTTCTTCCCATTGAAACCATGGGAAGACCGTAACCAGTCCGCAGCACAGCTGGTGGGCGAAAGCTACGGTAAAACCGGCCATATCAAAGAAGGTCTGCCATTGTTCTTCTCTCCTCCTGCGATCCAGGGCCTGGGTCAGACCGGCGGCTTTGAGTACTACCTGCAAAACAAGGGTGAGGGCGGTGTAAAACGTCTGGCGCAATTGCTGCCTGCATTGCTGGCGGAAGCCAACAAGCAGCCAGAACTGACCGGCGTAAAAACCCTGTTCCAGGCCAACTCTCCGCAGCTGTATGTGGACGTGGACAATGAAAAAGCGCGCGCCCAGGGTGTCGCTCTGGCAGATATCTACAACACGCTGGCAGCAACGCTGGGTAGCTACTACGTCAACGACTTCAACAAGGCCGGCCGTATCTATACCGTGCAGTTGCAGACCGAAGGCGAGTTCCGTTCCAAACCTGACGACATCGGCAATATCTATGTGCGTTCCAACGCAGGCAAAATGGTACCGGTGCGTTCGTTCACGACGGTGCGTTTCATCAGCGGTCCGGATTCTGTAGAACGCTTCAATGCTCTGCCATCCATCAAGCTGCTGGGCGATGCCAAACCGGGTTACAGCTCGGGCCAGGCACTGGCAGCGATGGAACGTGTATCTGCGAAGATCTTGCCTTCCGACGTGGGCTACGACTGGGGCGGTGCATCGTTCCAGGAAAAACGCAGCAGCAGCGCCGGTGGTGTTGCGCTGGCAGCTGGTGTATTGATGATTTTCCTGATCCTGGCTGCGCAGTATGAAAGATGGTCGTTGCCGTTCTCCATCCTGCTGGCGATGCCTTTCGGTATCTTCGGTGCGCTGCTGGCGGTCACACTGCGCCACTTCAACAACGACGTGTACTTCCAGATCGGTCTGGTCACACTGCTGGGCCTGTCGGCTAAAAATGCGATTCTGATCGTCGAGTTTGCCGTGATGAAAACGCACGAAGGCTATGCCCCTGTGGCGGCAGCACTGGAAGCGGCACGCTTGCGCTTCAGGCCGATTCTGATGACGTCGCTGGCGTTCATCCTGGGTGTAGCGCCGCTGGCGTTCTCACACGGCGCTGGTGCGGGTGCGCGGCAATCGTTGGGTACAGGCGTATTCGGCGGTATGCTGGCAGCGACTTTCCTGGCGATCTTCTTTGTACCGCTGTTCTTCAAGCTGATCTTTGACAAGCGCCTGAAGACCACTGAGCTGGACTTTGTCCATCCGGTACATATACATCAAAGCGTTCAATCCCTCGAGGGTAAGGAATAAGCATATGGCACTCTCAATTTCATTCGCTAAATTGCCGTTGACCGTGCTGGCGGCCAGCTTGGTGCTGGCAGGCTGCATGTCGGTCGGCCCGGACTACAAGCGTCCGGTGCTTGATACGCCGGCGTCGCTGGGTACGGTTGCCACGGCCAAGCCGGCTGCAGCAGTCGATCTGCTGCAATGGTGGAAATCCTTCCAGGACCCGGTACTGAGCGGCCTGCTGGATGAGGCCGCTGCCAACAGCCAGGATCTTGTGCTGGCAACCGGCCGCATCGAAGAAGCGCGCGCTGTACAGGCAGGCACCAATTCCAACAAGTATCCTGTGGTGGATGCCAACCTGAACGGTGCAAGGGCACGCACCAGCGGCAACTCCGGCCAGATCCCTGCCGGTTTCCCATTGGTGAATAATCAATACACGCTGGGTCTGACAGCTTCTTACGAGGTCGATTTCTGGGGCAAGCTGCGCCGCGCGGATGAAGCAGCCCGCGCACGCCTGCTGTCCCAGGAAGCCAATCGTGGTGTCGTGCTGACCACGCTGTATTCCAACGTGGCGCAAACATATTTTGCTCTGCGCGGATATGACGCTCAGGTCACCCTTGCGGAAACCACGCTGCAAACCCGCCAGGAAAACCTTCGTCTGCAGCAAAAACGTTTCTCCGCAGGCTCTATCGGTGAACTTGATCTGCATCAGGCAGAATCGGAAGCAGCATCTACCGAGGTTGTGCTGGAACAGGCAAGACAGGGACGTGCTATTACTGAATCAACACTGGCCGTATTGCTGGGCCGCGCGCCGAGCGCGGTGCTGAATCCGGTGATTGCCCGCGGCATGCCGCTGGACGATTTGTATCAGCAACTGGTGGTGCCTGCCGATCTGCCGTCGGATCTGCTAAATCGTCGTCCTGACATCCTGGCAGCGGAGCAGACGCTGGTTGGCGCCAATGCCGATATCGGCCAGGCTAAAGCACAGTATTTCCCTGATCTGAAGCTGACCTCCGGCTACGGCTACGAGTCGCTTGGTTTCAGGAGCCTGCTTGATCCTGCTTCGCTGATGTGGAATCTGGGCGCGGGCATCACCCAGCCTATCTTCCGTGCTGGTGCAATCGGTGCGGTCGTGCAGGGAGCGGAAGCGCGCAAGACCCAGGCGCTGGCGCAATATGTGCAGACCGTACAAGGCGCTTTCCGCGACGTGCATGATGCGCTGACCAATATCCAGTCGGATCAGCAGATCATGGAATCGACCACGCGCCGCGTGGCCGCGCTGAAAGACAGCCTGCGTCTGGCGCAACTGCGTTATGACAACGGCTACAGCAGCAGCCTGGAAGTGCTGAATGCGCAGCGCGACCTGCTGCAGGCACAAGCCAACCTGATCGACACCAAGCGTGCCCATCTGGCAGCAGTCGTCAGCCTGTACAAGGCTGTCGGCGGCGGCTGGGACAAGCCGCAAAGCCTGGCAGCAAAATAAGCTGCATGCAAGTTTGTTGAGCCCTGTTTCAGGGTTCAACGCAAAAAGCCGATACCCTTAAAAAGGTATCGGCTTTTTTTATGCTGCATCTTTGCGCTGGCGCTAGCTGACGGCGCTATGGGACGCGACTATCTGGCGTAACTAGTTACCCATTTTCAGATTGCATACTTCCTTGACCATCGTTTCCGCGACGCTGTCCGGTACAGGCTTTTCATACGTCATATTGGTCAATGCGTCGGAATGGTCGCGCTTGTCGCCGGTGCCATAATTTTCGGCATAGATAATTTCCCTGCTCAGGCGCATGGTCTTATCTTCGCAATTCAGGATATACATGTCCTGATAAGACTTGAGCGCGGGAAAAGTTGGATCGCCCTTGTTCGGCCTAGCCTGTTTGAAGTTCCACATCGCCCATACTTCGCGCATGCTGCCGATCTTGCGGATCGATGCGGCATCCAGGCTCATTTCAGTGCTGCCGTCATCATTAATGACGCGCCAGTCGCCGGGGCGGCCTGTGGGGCCGGGCGCGGTTCCAAGACTAACCGGCCCGCTGCTTGCCGCGGAGGACGTCGGGGATGCTGCAGCGCTGGTTGCGGCTGGCTTTGTGACTGCTTTTTTATCTTTGGCGACATCGGCCGCGGAAACGGTGGAGGCGGCGGAAACGGCGGCCAGCAGGCCTGCCAGCAAGATCAGTTTTTTCATATTTACTTCGGTTAAAAAAAATTTAGATGAATATAGCAGGCCTGAGTTCAGTCTGCGTGATTAAATGTTATAAGACGGTGTTGCAAAGCAACGATAAATTCTTGGTATTTTTCTATTCCTGGATGATCTCGCGCTGCTGCATCAGCAGTTTTTCCCTGCGCGATGCGCTGGCCCGCACGAAAATGATCTTCAGCGCCGCAATGACCGGTACCGACAGGAAGATGCCGACCACGCCGCCCAGCTGGTCGCCGGCCAGCAGGCCTACTATCACCAGTAACGGGCTGACTTCCACGCCTTCGCTCATCAGCATCGGGTTCAGCACATAGTCCTGGAACATGCGGTAGGCAAAGATAAAACCCAGCAGCCATACCAGGTGCGGATAGCCGCTAAACGCCGATACCGCCACGGCAATCGCCACTGCCGCTAGCGGTCCGGCAAAGGGAATGAATTCCAGTACTGCCGCAATGCTGGCCAGCAGCAGCGCATACGGCACGCCCAGCACCGAAAATACGATACCGTAGCTGAACAGCGTCGCAATCGACAGCAACAGCAGCGCGCGCACGTATTTGGACAGCAGCACGTCCAGATCCTTGATAATGCCGGACCACATGCGCTTGTTTGCATAGTTCAGCCAGGACAGCAGTTCCTCACGTATGGCAGGCGCTTCCTTGATCAGCAGAAAGCTCAATACTGGCACCAGGATCAAGTAGATCAGGTTGCTGGCCGCATGCATGACGCTGACGCCGAAATTACGCGCCAGCGGCATTGCCTGGTCTACATTGTTGACCACCTGACCACGGACAAAGTCCAGTACGCGCTGGCGCAGCGGCTCCATGAAATCCGGCAGCGGTATGCGGTCAGACACGTTCTTCGCATCCAGCAGCTCAGGGATCTGCTGGCTCAGCTTGATGGCCTGATCCTGGATCTGCGAACCGAAAATGGAACCGGCCACCGCAACGATGGCCACCACCAGTACAAACACCAGCGCAATCGACGCCGTGCGCGGTATGCGCGCGGGTCGGTAGCGCTCCACCAGTTGCACCAGCGGGTAAATCAGGTAGCTGAAGAAGATCGAAAACACCACCACCAGCAGCGTGGACGAAACGATGTAGATAATAAACAGCAGAAAGGCGACGAGAAATACCGTCCATGTGATCTTGGCGACGCGAATGTCGAAACCGAGCATAGTTCTTCCTGAATGTGATTGTTATGATGTCATCCCTAGCATGGATGTTAAAGCATCTTACCGCATGCAAGACGCAGTTCCTGTGTGCCAGCCCACTTAATGCGTGCAGGAAACTACATGCACTCGTTTCAGTTCGGCAATTATTGTGCTGCTAGTGTTGCATCAATTCAGCGCGGCCAGTTTGATACAATAATCGGGGCCGTATTGATTTCGTGATTTTTTGATGCTGCAAGCAGCGCAGGCCACTGTCAAGGAACCCAATCATGAAGCTACTTCTCACGTCCGCCGGCATCAGCAACGCGAGTATCCACGCTGCGTTGACTGAGCTTCTGGGAAAACCGGTTGCCGAAGCCAGCGCGCTGTTTATCCCCACCGCGATCTACGCGCTTCCCAACGGCCCCGATATAGCGCGAAATGTCATTCGCGGATCACTGGGTGACCCTTTCTGTGAACTAGGCTGGAAATCCCTGGGAGTGCTGGAGCTTACTGTGTTGCCCAGCATCAAACCGGAGCTGTGGATTCCCATGCTGCAGCAGACGGATGCCTTGCTGGTCGGCGGTGGCGACTGCCAGTATCTGTGCTACTGGATGCGGCAGTCAGGGCTGGCAGATTTGTTGCCATCATTGCTGCGCAAGACGGTCTACGTGGGCTTGAGCGCCGGCAGCATGGTGATGACGAGCTGGGGAACGACCTACGATGGCCATACGCTTCCGACGGAAAGCGATAAGGCACTGGGGCTGCTGGATTTTGCGCTGCATCCTCATCTGGATTACGAATGGTTTCCCGAGAATTCCCTGGACAACCTGGAAAAGCTGGCGGCGACGATACCGATGCCTTCTTATCTGATTGACGATCAGACCGCTATCAAGGTGGTTGATGGCGTTATAGAAGTTATCTCCGAGGGAAACTGGAAGCTGTTTATGCCTTGACGCATGCTTATACCCGTCTGTTTGCAATTTTCTTTTTACCCGGTTCAGAGGGCTTATTCTCGCCCAGCTCGCTGACGATCATGTCCAGCATCGCCTGCGCCGCAATGGACAGGCTTTCTGCCTTGCGCTTGACGATCAGGATAGGGCGCACCAGCCCTTTGGTTTCTACGGGGATCGCCACCAGGTTCAACTGCCGGAACTGGAACAGCGTTAGCTCCGGCACCAGTGAAACGCCCAAGCCTTGTTCTACGAGCCCCGCGACGGTAGCAAGATGCTCTGCTTCCAGACCGGTAGAAATGGTAGCAACCTTGCTCAGTAAAATGTCCACATGCTGTCTGACGCTGGTGGAGCGCGCCAGGTGGATCATCTCGCAGCCGGCCAGATCATCCAGCTGTATGCTGCGTTTTTTCGCCAGCCTGTGGTCGCGCCGGCAAACCAGGTAAAACGGGTCGCTGCACAGCGTACCGACATCAAACTCCTGCACATTGGGGCCGGGCGCGGTCAGCGCCAGATCCGCCTTGCCCTGCCGCAGCAGTGCCAGGCACTGGTCGGACAGTGCATCGTGCAGCGTGACGACAACGCCGGGATACAGTTTCTTGTAAGCGGCGATCACTGCGGGCAAGCCATTCGCGGCCAGCGAGGGCAGTGCCGCAATGGCCACGCGCCCACGCCGTTTTTCCACATATTCCGTCATGTCGGCAAATGCCGATTCGATTTCCGCCGTCAGCGAACGCGCCACGTCAGCAAACAACCTGCCTTCCGGCGTCAACGTTACGTTGCGGGTATCGCGTTCAAACAATTTGGCGCCGACCGCCGTTTCCAGTTTCTGGATCATCACGCTGAAAGCCGATTGCGACACATGGCAGCGCTCCGCCGCACGCGTAAAGTGCTTCAGTTCATCCAGTGCAAGGAAGGCGTACAGCAGCCGGGTCGAGATATTGGCGCTCATTAATTAATCGGAAAAGCGGGTTAATTGATCGTAAATTACCATTTTACTAAATTAATAGCGCAAGTCAGAATAAAAACACCTCAGCGCTACAGCAGGGGACAAAAAAACAGACAGGAGACAAGAATGCTGGCTTTACTCGGTTTCATTACCATTGTCGTATTGCTTGCGGCAATACTCACCAAGAAGATGTCGCCGCTGGTGGCGCTGATCGCCATTCCCATCATTGCCGCGCTGGTCGGCGGCTTTGGCATGGAAACCTCCAAATTCATCGTGGCCGGCATCACCAGCATTGCGCCGGTGGCCGGTATGTTTGTGTTTGCCATCCTGTTCTTCGGCATAGTTACCGATGCAGGCATGCTGGACCCGGTCATCAGCGGTATTTTGCGGGTGGTGGGCAGCAGGCCTACGCGCATTGTGCCGGGCACGGCGCTGCTGGCTCTGCTGATCCATCTGGACGGTTCCGGCGCGGTGACCTTCCTGGTGACGATACCGGCGATGCTGCCGTTATATACGAGGCTAGGCATAGACAAGCGCATCCTGGCCTGCGTTGCCTCGCTGGCGGCTGGCGTTAATTTCCTGCCGTGGACCGGGCCGATGATCAGGGCATCGGCGGCGCTGCATATTCCCGTCAGTGAAATCTTCATGCCGCTGATCCCGGTGCAGATCGTCGGTCTGATTTTTGTATTCGGCGTGTCCTACCTGCTGGGCCGAAAGGAAGAAGTGCGGCTGGGTCTGACCAAGGGCGCGCCCGCCGGTTTCACACACACCCATGAACTGAGCGATGAGCAGAAAGCGATACGCAGGCCGCGCAATTTCTGGATCAATATCGTGCTGACCGTTTTTGTGCTTGGCACCATGATCAGCGGCAAAATCGATCCTGTCGTCATGTTCATGGTCGGCGTGGTGCTGGCGCTGATGATCAATTACCCCAACGTGGACATGCAGCGCGCCCGCATCGATGCGCACGCGAAGGCTGCGCTGCTGATGGCCGGCATCCTGTTCGCTGCCGGCGTATTTACCGGCATCATGAGCAAATCAGGCATGCTGACAGCGATGGCCAAGACCGCAGTTGCCCTTGTGCCGCCGGAGATGGCGTCGCATATCCCGTTTGCGATGGGCATATTGTCTATGCCGCTGTCGCTGCTGTTTGATCCTGATTCATTTTATTTTGGCGTGCTGCCCGTGGTGGCCGAGGTCAGCAAGATGCTGGGCGTGCAGCCTATACAGGTAGCGCAGGCGGCTTTGCTGGGACAGATGACAACCGGCTTCCCGGTCAGCCCGCTGACGCCCGCTACGTTCCTGGTAGCCGGCCTGGCCGGCATAGACCTGGCAGATCATCAGAAATACACGTTCAAATACCTGTTCGGCGCATCGCTGGTGATGACGGCCGCCTGTGTGCTGCTGGGGATTTTTCCCATCTAGCATGATCAAGCATAAGCCGGCATAAGCGAGCTTGAGCAGCAGTGAAGTGACGGAAACAGAAGCAAACGGAAGGAAAGCAATGAAGCACATAAGGATAGGCGCCGGCGCCGGTTATTCCGGTGACCGT
>JAYSKH010000312.1:0-34905 GCA_043726505.1 Undibacterium sp.
TCCATCCAGCTGCTGACCGGCGACAACGTCAGCGTGCATTACCTGGTAACGGACGAAGAGCAGCCGCGCATCTATGGCATGGTTGATGAAAGCAAGCGTGCCTGGCACGCGGGGAAGAGTGAGTGGAAAGATTACAAAAGCCTGGGCGCGAGTTCCATCGGCATAGAGATCGTCAACCCCGGTTATACCGATACACCGGCGGGCCGCGTGTATGCGCCCTTTCCGCAAAAGCAGATAGACCTGCTGATGCCATTGATCAAGGACATCGTTGCCCGCAACCAGATCGCCCCTGAAAATATCCTAGGCCATAGCGATATAGCGCCCCAGCGCAAACAGGACCCGGGACCGATGTTCCCGTGGAAGCAACTGGCTGACGCCGGCCTCATTATCTGGCCAAATGCCGACCAGGTAAAAGCCAGGCAGGCGGCATTTGAAAACCAGTTGCCTGACACCGCCTGGTTCCAGAAAAAACTGCATGAGCACGGCTTTGCGCTGGAACAGACTGGAACACTGGATGCCGCGACAAAGAATGTGATCAGCGCTTTCCAAATGAAATACAGGCCGGCAAATATTGACGGCAAACCCGATTCGGAGACGGCCGCCATCCTCGACGTGCTGACAACTGCGCCGTCTACCATCGTCACACCGTATCTCGAACAGATAACCCGCACATCAAAATAAGGAAAAATAATGACATCAGGCATGAAACCAGTATTGACGTGGATAGCACGGGCGGCGCTATTGACAGCCGTAGCGGTATTGACCGGCTGCGCCACCGGAGTGCGGGTAGATACCAGCAAAACCGCCATCGGCCAGGAAAGCCGCGTGAAGTTCCTGATCATCCATTACACGGCACAGGATTTTCCCACTGCGCTGCGCACGCTGACGGAACAGCAAGTAAGCGCACATTATCTGGTGGGCGACGACAAGCCCACCACGATCTACCGCCTGGTAGACGAGAGCCAGACTGCTTACCAGGCCGGCCTGAGCGACTGGAAAGGCTACAGCCGGCTGAACCCTAGTTCCATCGGCATAGAAATCGTCAACCTGGGATATCTGGATGGACCGAATGGGCGTACCTACGTACCGTTTCCTCAATACCAGATAGACAGCCTGATCCCTTTGGTGAAAGAGATCGTCGCGCGCCATCATATCAAACCTGAAAACATCCTCGGCCATCAGGAAATTGCGCCTCAGCGCAAACCTGACCCGGGTCCGCTGTTCCCATGGAAACAGCTGGCAGATGCCGGTCTTATTCCTACGCTGGACGCAGCTCAGATTGCAGCAAAGAAGACTGAATATGATCAGCAGTTGCCGGATATCGCCTGGTTCCAGAAAAAACTGGCCCAGCACGGCTATGCAACGCCGCAAACCGGCGTGCTGGATAACGCCACCCGCAATGTGCTGATCGCATTCCAGGCCCGTTACCGTCCCGCCCAATTCGATGGATCTGCTGATGCTGAATCGGCGGCGATCCTGGAAGTGCTGACAACAACGAAGCTCTACACCAAACCACAGCAATGAGCCTAATGCAGGAACAACTGGATCAGCTTGAACAATTAGGCATACGGCAAAGCCTGCTGGAGGCGCGCGGCTTCGTCGCCCAGCAGGAAGCGCAGCAACTGGAAATAGCGGAGATTGGTGAAGAGGGTCGCGAATTCATGCTGACGCCGGTCACGGCTATGGCATGGCGCACCATGAAAAAAGCGGCGCAGGAAGACGGCATAGCGTTGGTCATGGTATCTGCCTTCAGAAGCGTGCGAAGGCAGACAGAAATAGTGCGCAGCAAACTGGACGAAGGCCAACAGATTGCAGACATCCTGACGGTGGTCGCGCCGCCCGGATATAGCGAACATCATACTGGCCGCGCTATCGATATCGGCAGCGACGAAGACACACCGGAGCTGGAAGTCGAATTTGAAGAAACAGCGGCATTTGCATGGCTTGCACAGCACGCAAACAAGTTTGGCTTTGCCATGTCCTATCCTAAAGGGAACTCTTCAGGCTACCAGTACGAGCCTTGGCACTGGTGCTTTCAGGAAGAATCCGCCGCGTAGGAGCATTTCTGTGCGACGCCTATTGACGTTCACATTCACATTCATTTCGTGCTGGGATTTAAATCGGAAACTTGCGCACCACTGCCGTGACGACACCCCACAGCTGAGGGTCGTCAGCTTTTTTACAGATGATAGTATCCACATCCGGATGCTCAGACTTCAGAACCAGCATGCCGTGTGAACTGTGCAGGCGCATCAGCACATATTCACTGTCTACAATCGCAATCACCATCTGCCCGCTCTCTGCATGTACAGAGCGGTCTACCAGCAACTTGTCTCCATCGCAGATACCGGCACTGCACCAGCTATCGTCCTGAACATCAAAGAAGAATGACGAACCTTTATTGGACACCACATAGTTGTTCAGGTCTAGCGTTGTTTCTGCATACCCGGACACCAGCGGTGAGAAATCCGGCGGCAGGCTGCGGCTTAGCTCGGGAATCCTGCACAAAGGCGAATCCGGATCCGGGCTTATCGGGAGCTGGCTCAGCGTCTTATTCTTAAGCGGCGATGCTTGAGAAGTTCTGTCAGTGTGTGTCGCAGTCATGTTGCACCTCGTTTTACTGTATTTATATACAGTATATCGTAAACTTCGAAGCACTCAAGGAGTTCGTGACTGCAAACTCGCCATGCCTGAAAATCTCGATAAAAAATTTGCCTGCAGGAAATCCGACTTTGAGTTAAGCTATTGAAATATAAGGATATTTTATTTATTTTTCAGCAATAAATTAACAGAAACGGAATCAACGTGTCTATTCCAGCACTCAGTAGCGGACTCTCCGGCATGCAAGCATTCCAGCGCGGACTGGATACGTCGGCCAATAACATTGCCAACTCCCAGACTAACGGCTTCAAACCTCAGCAAGCGTCTTTCAAGGAAGGCGCAACCGGAGGGGTATCAACAGTGGTGAGCGGAAACGGCAGCAACGGCACTTCCGCTACGTCCAAAGAAGCCAGCGGGACCGACCTGGCAACGGAAACCGTAGATTCTCTCGTTTATAAAAATGGATTCGACGCCTCTGCTAAAGTGGTAAAAACTGCCGACCAGATGCTGGGAACACTGATCGACACAACGGCCTGATCGCCGTCAGCCGAATCCCACGGCCGCCTTCTATTCCTGACCACCCGCATACATGCCGTTCACCCGGATGAACTGCTGCGTAGCTCGGCAACCGGCGACAATCGTATCCGCCTCCTGCATCAGGTTTTGAAGATTTCTTTCAATTTCTGCAGGAAGTGCAACGGTGGCGGCAGTGGCTGCATCGCTTGCGGCGGCGCTTGCGGTATTGGCGGCGGGGGCAAGTCCACGACAGATACCGGCGGTGACGCGCAGGCCTGCATCAGTATGACGGCTGCCGTCATAAGCGGCACCGATCTGGCTAAGTTCATTATTCGTATCCTTTGTAATGCGCTGCCCATCCAGCGCCTGTTGTTCTGCAATCCGTTCATTATTTTTAACCCACACCAGCAGCGCTGACTTTTCCGCCTCGGCGCGATCACGGCTGTCCTTATCCCATTTGGCCTGCACTTCCGCCCTTCCCTGCTGCTGGCCGCGTCTTTGCATTCCCCACATGACAGCGCTAAGCGCACCCAGCAACAGCAGAACAGCAATCAGCCTGGCGTAGAAACTCATCCTTCACTCCTTAAACAAAGTTCCTTTTCAGCGGCACGTCGCTTGACCAGGCCGGGTAAAATTTTCCCTCCTGCATAGACCCAGCGCGGCAACTCGTTGCAGGCGCCGGCATAATCTCCTGCATTCAGTTTACGGGCCATTGACGAGCCGCAAAAATTACCGCTACCTGCATTGAAGGTAAAAGAGGCAAAGGCCGCGCGCTGGTTCTCATTCAAAGGCACAAGTACGCAGGCCTGCATTTCCGCATTCGCCTTAAGCAGATCCTTGGCCAGCATGTCGTCACATTGGTCTGCCGTTGCGGTTTGCCCAAGACGGACGCCTTCGGTGTGTCCCCTGCAGATAGTAGGAATTCCGATGGGGTCGCTGTAAGATTTTTGAAATGTGCCTTCATAAAAAATCACCAAAGGCACCGCAAGGCCAAGGCCCGCTGCAATGATTTTTCGTTTGAGATCGATGTTCATTGCTGCCTCCGTTTTTCCTTGCGTTTTCTGAGTCGGTCTTTCAGCAGAAAGAAGGTTTGGAGGCCGACGTAGATCAGCGTCGCAATGGCGACCCAGTCATTCAGCGTCAACCCAAACAGGATGGAGGCACTTGTCAATAGTGCCGGAGGGGCCGCTTTTGCCGCGGCGGCGGAAACAGATTCGTCTTGCATAATGTCCTTTACCAATAAAAAAAGCCGCACTAAGGCGGCTTGTGTTGCAAAGTTTGCTGTAGGGATTATCTATTCAGGCCCTCATGCGAGCTAGAGAAAATATCCGAAGATGCTTTACCGGCAGGGCCCAGCATCAAAAAATCCGGATTAAAATCCTTCAGGAATACCCGTTCTTCCATCCAGTTTGCTTATTTCCCATTTATCCATATCTTCGTAATCAAAAAAAGCCTCGGCCCCATAGTTTGATTTTACAAAGAGCAGCATTACCATCTCGTCCTTGCCAAACACTTCAGCAAGCCGGGTCGCTTTTTTTTCCATGCCATGGGCAAAAGAGTACGGCAATTCAATAAATTCTACTTCTGAGCCAACGATATAAATGCCAGTGGAACTAGAGTGATTTTCGTCTATCTGAATCCTGAAATAGGCTTTCTCCCAACCCGACGCCGTATCAATCATATGCTGTATGAAGGCTATGCCCATCTCGAAGATAATTTCAGCTTCTTCGTCGCGTTTTGCTTTATCATTCATTCACTCTCTCTCCTTTAAAATTTGTCCAGGACTGTTAGAAAAAGTTTCACTTCTACGACCGATAATATTCCCGCCTGCATCTATAACATAAAACACGAAACCGACTTGGGCAGGGCGGCCTTTGTCATCAAACTGCCCGAAATGGATCTCACAACGCACCCGATGTCCATTCTCAATGTGACGATTGACTTCGTTTTCCATCTTAGCATAGGCGGACCGATTAAAATTTCCATCCTGCGCAAACATATTGATAGTGCCTTGATCCGGGAAAAACCGATGGGCCACGATATGACCGCCATGATCACCTGGCTTTCCCTGCGCACGGGTAATCGCCTGCGCTACCTTTTCCGCATAGCTGCGATCTCCTTTAAAAGACTCGCCCAAATCGCAAATTGCACGCAGTGTATTCGATTGACTATCCTTAACGAATATAGCCTGATTGCTCCCTACCTTTGCTAGCTCCAAGCTGTGAGGTTTTGTCCCATTGCCAGTAAATCCCTTCGGATAATCCAAATGAAGGTCGTCATTCTCTTCAATTTGCGAAATTCTTTGCCGAATAAACTCGGCGATCGCGCCCCCATGCACTGGCTGATTCCGTCCGATCAAAAAATTTAGCAGCCTGGATTTGAGGAGAACATCGATATCAACGGCGGACGGACTATTGGCCAGTTTAATGAGCCAATCAAGGGCCTTTTCCGAAGAGATCAGACCATTTTTGTCTACGGGAAGATACTTTCCAATAAAATCTGCGAGATGCAAAAGAGGGGCAGGATCAAGCTGTTCTTTTGGAGAAGCACTCGCTTTATTCGCTGAATCTATGTCTTGCGTGCTTGCCGGTGCCTCCTCTTCCTCCAGATTGTCTTTATTTCGACTGAATGCGGGCTCGCCATCCTCGCCAAGCCTCTCCGGTTTATCATCCTGCGTGGCCACCTCATTTCTCGCATCGCCATCGACGGACTTTTCTGGAGAGGAAATGAAAACGGGACCAGGTTTTTTATCCTGGTCCCGCTCGGTGTTCTCTCTATTATTGCCTGTCTTTCGCCGGAAGCCAGGCGGCTCCGGCACCTCCTTTTTGGGCCCTATGCCATTGTGCTCACGTTTCGCCTGATCCTGCTCCTGCAGATGCTGCGCCCACGCCTGTGCGATTGCTTCCCTCACGGCCTTGACATCCGTTACCATGTGCTCGGCGTTGAAATTTCCCCTATCCAGAATTTTGATGCTCTTGGTGAGCGTTTCAATAAAAGCATAGGCTACGCGGCGAAACAGGTCCGCATCCAATTCACGCATGCGTGACCAGAATTCCGGTTGCAGCCACATCGCGCCATGCAAATCCGCGATTACTTCGGCATGCGCGCCTTCCATTGATATTTCATCACCGATAGGCTTGCCCGTCTTCTTATTAATCGATCGGGCATTGTCTTCGAATATACGCCGGTTATTGACCGCATCTTCACGCAAAAACTGATTGATGAAACTGGTAAGACGCTTGTAGACTCCGGGGAAATTTCTTTCCAGATAGTGGCTGGTTTCATGGCCCGCCACAGCGATCGCAGGGTGCGGACCGGTCTCTGCTATAAAAATCCGCCCTCGATAGGCAACGCCGCTAAAATCATCATGCCGGGCAATGACAATTGGTCTGGCGCCAAGCTTACTGGCAAGGTAGTAGGCCGCTTCAATATCACTACCAGCAGGGTTCCGCACCTGGACGATTTCTTGCATTTCGGCTTCCCGGAGCAAGGCATTCAAACGTTCCACTGCTATTCTGGAATCTAAACTCTCCTTCTCACTGAGTTTTATCGGCGGGGGTGACAGCACATATCCACCGTCCTTATCCTCTGTGACTGAATGCCACAACTTATGCTTTTCCCGAAACGACTCCGCCTCCTCACTGCTATTGAAGCGCCTGCTGCCATCATATGGTTCTTCCCGCGGCAAAGGCGGCTCTGCACTAGCATCTTTACGCGAAAACGGCTCATCTTCTACCTTGATACTGTGCTGCTGGACAAATTCCCGAATATCGTCAACCGAAATTTTGCCTTTTTGTTGGGACAACCAATCGTTCAGGCCGGACAACTCCAATTCCGAGGATTTGAACAGCTTGCCTTCTTTAGCGCGTCCTTTAAGCCACATACTCGCTGCGCTAACACCGATCCTACCCTCCCTATCACTGGGCATACCGTCAATTGCTTTTTCCAGCGCAGAAATGAAAACGGGACCAGGTTTTTTATCCTGGTCCCGCTCGGTATTCTCTGTATTGTTGCTGGTCTTTCGCCGTGAGCCGGGAGGCTCCGGCGTCGCCTGTTCAGTTGGATCTAGCTCTTTTTCCCGAACTTCTCTTCCAGTTTCTTCTTGTAAGCCGCTTCCTTCTCCGCTTCCCGCGCCTGATATCTCTTCAGGCCCTCGCCGGTCGGATCCAGGCTCTCGCCCAGCTTCAGACCTGATATAGGGCCTTTCCGCGCCTGGTTTGCTGTTTTCGTTTGTGAGCTCATTTTTATATCCTTCAATTCGATGTCTTACATCGTCTGACAAATTAAGTCTACCACGCTCTGATTCTGCAATCAATTCAGGCGCAGTGCCGCTGTTATCATGCAGCTCAAACCGGTCTGCATGCTTTGCGTAGTCGTCAATGCTGTTCAAAAAACCTTCATGCGCCTGGCGGATCACATTGCCATCCACATAGCGACCTGTACGCTGGTCACGGCTGACCGCGCGCTCCAGCGCCCGACCCGGATTGGCTATCACGCCAATGATATGCACCGCGTAACCTTGCTCTTTAGCCTGGCTAATGAGGGCAATGCCTTTGGTGAAATTGGACAACGTAGCGTCTAGCATAATATTGCGCTTGCCCTGAGATGTCGCGGGCACATATTGCGCCATCGCGCCCGGTACTTCGCTCTGTGTCATGCCCATTGCGCGATACAGGATAGCCTTGGCAAGCATGCTGGATTCCTCGTGCACGACATCGGCGGCCCGCGAATCGCCGGCATGCACCAGCTCGTCGTATTCCGGGATTTGCTGCTTTATTTCATCCGCATCAATGTGGACGACATTATGCTCCGGCAATTTGCCTTGGTCCCGCAGCAAATCTCCTACGTGCCCTTTACCAGCCCCGCCACCACCGCCTACGATATAAAGCACCGGTTTGCCATCAGTAACTGGCTCAGCGCCCTCCATCGCCTGCTTGACGATCTCTTGCCGCAACAAATCCCGGCCTGGCTTGCCTATGGTTCCCGTTAACAGCGGATCAGTCTCCCGCAAAGGAGTAGGTAAATACGGATTTTCACCGGATTTTTTTGAAAACTGCGCCCCCTGCTCAAGCTTGGCCTCCCCGCTCACCTGGACATTGTTTTGCAAATGCTCTGCCCACGCCTGCGCGATCGCTTCCCGCACCGCCTTGGCATCAGTAACCATGCGGTCAGCATCGAAATGGCCGCCCTTCAGGACTTTAATACCCTTAGTCACGGTTTCCATAAAAGAATAGGACACGCGTCGGAACAAATGCGAATCCAGTTCTCGCATGCGTGACCAGAACTCTGGCTGCAGCCACATGGCGCCGTGCAGGTCCGCGATGACTTCGGCGTGCGCGCCTTCATAGGAGATTTCAGCACCCTTTCGCTCTCCGGTCTTTTTATCGATCGGCCTGGCATCGTTTTCATGCCTACGTCGCGCTTCGACCACGCCATCACGTAAATACTGCTCAATGAACGCAGTCAGCCGCCTTTGGGCATCCGGAAAATTCTTCTCCAGGAAGTGGCTGGTCTCATGGCCGGCCACAGCAATGGCAGAGTGTTCCCCGTTTTCCGCTAGGAAGACGTGCCCGCCGTGGGCAACTCCGTCGATACCTCTGTGTTGAGATATCGCAATTGGCCTGGCTCCGAATTGTTTGGCGAGTTCAAAAGCTGCTCTAAAGTCATAAGCAGTTGGGTAGCGCACAAACGTGGCTTTTGGGAGTTTTGCTGCTTCGAGGGTGGGATTGAGACGTCCCAAAGCGGCTCTAGCATCGAAAACCTCCTTTTCACTAAGTTTGATGGGCAGCGGAGCCAGTACATAACCGCCGTCCGGATCTTTCATAGCCGAATGCTGCAGCTTATGCTTATCCCGGAACAGATTTGCTTCGGATTTGGTATTAAATCGCCTGCTGCCATCATAAGGTTCTTCCGAGGGCAAACGCAATTCCCCATCGCCGCTACTGCGAGAAAGCGGAATATCCTCCCATTCTACCTTTCCAGTTTCTTGCCTAGCATTGGTAGGCTGCTGCGCTTCTTTTGCAGCCCCGGCAACCTCGGGCAAATGCGCTGCTTGAGCCGGGTCAAGCTTTGCTAGGTCTGTATGGGCACTGTCTCCTTGCTCAGATTCTCTAATACCGGCTGATTCGTTGGCTGGCAAGCCTGTGGGACGCAGATCCCCTTGGCCTGGAAGCTCAATGCTCGGCGTTTTCGGTGGTGATTCAGCCACCGGAGCCGGTGTCAGCGCTTCCGTCGCGGTCGCGCTGTCGCCGCTGGGTGCCTCTATTTGCCGCTGACTAGTAGAGTTAGCGGCGTCTATGTTTGCTGGCACCTGCACCGGTGCTTCTTCTATTGCTGGCACTGTCGCAGCCTGCGATTCCTGCTGCAATTTCTCAGTATCATCCGGTGGTTTCGCAGCCATTGCTTCGTTTACTATAGCTGGCTGGCTTGTCTGACCTGGCTGACCTCTCTCGCTCAGCTTTTCGCTGCTGTTCCGAAAAGCACCCGACTGGCCGGGCGACGATGAATTGCCATCAGCTTGGGGCAAGGATACATCCGTAATCCCAGCCCCCGCCACTGGCGAATCTGGCGGAGTGAAGTTTTCGTAACCAAGCTGAGCACGGGTTGCCGTAGGCGCTTCTACGCCATGCCCAAGAGCAGCACCCATCAAGCCACCAGTCACGCCACTGGTGACGACCCCTTGCAAGGTCAGTGGCGATTGCAGGTTCGGCGCATCGGCAACTGCCAGATTATCGGCTTCGCGCTGCAGCTCCCCCTGCACTACGCCATATCCGGCGCCAGTAATAAGCCGCCTCGCCACGTTACCCTGCGCCGCCATTGGAAAACCGCCGGTTGCCATCGTCATGCCGGCAGACGTCATGCCAGCTTTTAACATCTGCGCAGTGGTACCACCGCGCTGGTTCACGTCCGCCATGCGGTTGACGCCGTCGATTGCCGCCGTAGGCGCCATCGTCTTGGCGCCATGGACGGCTGCGCCGGCCATCATTTCCGGAATTCGGGTTACTGCTGTGATAGCCGGCACTTCACCCGCCAGAGGTGACGCAGCAATCATTTGCGGCATGGCACCTACTGCATGGGCAACACCGCCGACGGCGGACAATACCGTACTATCGCGCTCACGTGCGGTAGGTTCATAGAAATCTACTACCCTTTGCGCAGGGTCCACCATGTTGCGCATTGCCCAGTCAGTTGCGTCTGTATCAGTGCTGCCAGTAATCGCATTCTTGGCTTTGTCATACAGCACCGGAAAAGCGGCACCGGCCAGATTCAATGCCTTAAGGGCGCCAGCACTGGCTTGCAGCAAACCTTTTCCTGCGGCGGAGCCTACTTCCTCCATCGTGATGGGAACGCGCGGCAGGTCGTCAAACGTAATGCCGCTGTCGGCAGAAGTCGGCGCGGCGCCCGCTTTGGGTATGTTATTCAAAGACAAAGCCCCTTGCGGGGCCTTGGTTTGTTCTTTCGGCAAATCGTCAAATGTGATATCTGGCATCTAAAATCCGTTAGGGGGTGTAATACCATTCTGTTTAAGTCTGTTAATGACAGCATCACGCTGGTAGCCTTTGGAAATTGCATCCTTGGCATCCGCCAACGCCTTGGTTACCTGCGCCTGCGACAGCTTGGGAGCACTAACTGGTGCGGTAGATACAGCTGCCAGCGCGGCGGCTGACGCAGTTGGCTTCGGTGGCACTGCTACCGGGGCAGACTCGCCGCTCTGCGCTTGCGTCGCTTTCACGCGGAAGTCTGCCGCCTGCGCGTTGTTGACGTTTTCCTGTGACTTGGAATAGCTGCTGCCGCTGCCGTCCACCGTATTGACGCCCGAATTATTGTAAACCGGATCGCCATTATCTAAAGTCAGCGCTTGTCCAGCGCGCGCGGCATTAGGCCCGCCATTCATGTAACTGTTCACGAGACCTTGCTTTTGCTTCTCGCTATCGCCTTCAGCCAGGCTCTTATACTCTTTGGGCTGATAGGATTTCCGCAGGCTGTTACTAAAGTCCTGCGATTTCTGCTGGTACAGATCCATGAACGTCGGGTCCACTATCTGGCGCGTGGCCATCTCGCCGCCCGTGGTCGTATCCTGCTGCATGCGGCGGGTTGTGGCATCCGAGTAATCCACGGTGGCGCCGTTAGGGCCAGCACCTTGGGACGATGGATCGGCATCAAACGCGCTTTTTTCCTGTATCGCCGTCTGATATTGCTGGTCTATCGTCGGCAATGTTCCTGATTTTGAAAAGGCGTCCAGCTTGGCAACCGTGTCCCCGCCTACCTTCAGGTCAAGCGCCGCCAGCTGGCGGGCCACTTCCGGGGGAAGGATATCCGGGTCACCGGCTCCCTTGCCGCCACCGCCGCCTGCCGCCAGCGCTGAAATACGATCCTCTACACCTTTCAGGCGATTGTCAGAGGCGGTCATCGCCGCTTGGTTTTTCATGTCGGTGACTTCCTTCAACTGCTGGGACCGCTCATATGCTGCGTTGATTTCCTGCGCGCTGCGTGCCATCGCGGTAATACCGTTGCCCATCCCTTCGGCCATACCCGCAAATACCATTCCCATTTACTGCCCTCCGCCATTAGCCAGCTGCTTGTCGATCATCGCGCCCACTTGGTCGTAGTTGACCTGGGAAATAGACTGCTGCATCTGCGACGTATCCATACCGGCCATACTCATCAGGCGCAACACCAGCGATTGCGTTGCTATCGCAATTTCCTTGCCATGGACCGGCAGGCCTTTTTTGGCGGCACTGTCGGCAATCATGCCCAGTATTTCGGACGCAGCCGGCGCCAGTGCCTGCAAAGGGATCTTGCCGCCGGATGAATCATCCAGATGCTGGAACAGATCCCAAGTCGAATCGGCCAGCCCTTTGGCCGGTGACGGTGCGGACTGGATGGCATCCAGCGCCGCATTAATGGCGCCGTCGTGGTACAGCGCCTTAACCGCCAGAATGATGACTACCTTGACGGCGTTCGGGTCAGCCTTGCTGTTATCGTCTGCGTCGTCTTGGCCGTCATCCTGCTGGCCATCGTCTTGCCCGCTATCGTCATCGCTGCCCATGCCCGCGCCCGCTCCCTGCGCCGCGCCCATTGCTGGCCCAGCTGGCGGCGGCAGGCCTGCCGGCGCTCCCGCTCCTGCGGTTGGATCATCCGGCCCTGCGCCCATGGCGCTATTGATTAGTCCTGCCATGATTACGCTACTCCTATGTTTGGTTTATATGGCGCCATGATGATAGGCGCGGCCAGGTTGGCATTGTGGCGGGCGATGGTATCCATATCCCAATCATGCTGCGTTTGCATCTGCTGGCCCTTGCCGTAGCCTGCAATCAGATTGCCTATTCCCGGCCCTATGACTGGCGCCGCCTCTTTCGATGTGGCGTAATCCCAGACCTTGCCGGCACCGTTCATGAAGCTGTTCACCAGTCCCGTACCCGCTGAGCCAGCCTGCATCGTGACCGGTGCGCCTGCCGCGTTGAAGCTTGTCACTGCTCCGGTGATCGGATCTTTCAGCGTGGTGTACTGGCCAAAATCGTTGACAGTAGGAGTTCCCTGCGCGAACGAAGTTAAATCAGTAGGCGGCGTTACGCCCGTCAGCGATTGCCCTACACTTTGATACGATGGCGCGCTATAAGCGAACGGATCAGGCGCAGACGCAGCGGCATTTGCAGCATTGGTTGCCATGGATTGAGCAAACGGACTTGTGGCACTGGCTGTTGCATCTGCGGCTGTGCTGGCAACGGTCGCATTCGCAGCAGCGTCTGCTGCCGCTGCCGGGGCAGCGCTGACAGCGGCATTGCCTGCTGCACCAGCCGCCTCAATCTGCTGCGCCGTCATAGTAGATACGCCTGTGGTTGCACCACCCGTTGCAGCCAAACCAGCATCGCCCAACCCCATCGAACTGGCGGCGCTGCTGCCCAGCCCGTTCAGCGCGGTCGCGCCGTCAGCCAGCATACTGCTGCCGGTAGCCGCTTCAAATGCCGAACCAATGGCGGAGGCCGGTGCCGCCATCGCCGTGCCTATCCCTGTAATGAACGTCCCTGCACTCCCGCCTATGGAAGCACCTAGCGCGCCCACGGCCGGGCCGAGTATTGCGCCTGCAACGACCATCAGCACGACCTTGCCTATGGTGCTATGCGCTACTGTCTTGACGGCGCTGACTACGCCACTGACTACGCTTTTGACGGCGTTGCCGATTCCTTTAACTACTTTTGACATTCAATCCCCTTACGTAGGTATATTGCGGGTTCTGCATACCGAACCCCAGCCTGGTTAATAATTTGCCGATACGCGGATCTGCGTTGGCTTCCAAAGAAAATACCGCCATCTTGACGCCCGGCCGGGACTTCACCCAGTCGGCAAACGCGCGAAGAAGCGCGACGCCGGCATTTGCCCGGCGCGTTGAAAACATCACTACACTGGCCTGCATGCGTTCAAACCAGAATCCAGCCTCGACCAGCGCGCCGACTGCTGCCACCACCTGGCCATCCACTTCTGCCACCATTGCAAAATGCTGGTTGCCCTGAATCAGCAGCCGGGCAGTCGCGGCCATACCATCCCGATTTATGACCACCGGCAGCGGGTCTTTGCTGACAGATTCGACGGCCATCTCTACGATGATAGGAATGTCCGTCAGGCGGGCCTGCCTCAAGGTAATCATGTTGTTTCCGCCTCGCTGAAATACTTGATTAAATCGCCGTAGTCGGTATTGTTCAGCGCACTGAGGTAAGCAAGCCGGCTCTTGGCGGCGTCAATGGCCTTGTTGCGCTGGCTGGCCACAGCCGCCGCATCCAGATTGCCATTGCCCTGAATGCCGTTCAGCGTGGCATTCAGGTCAGACACCGTTTGCAGCGCCTGCTGGTAAGCGGTCTGGCTTTGTGACGTAGATGCATTCGCCTTGATTTGGGCCAGCGTATTGGCCAGACTACCGGCCAGACTGGCGTTGTTGACCGCGATAGCATTCGTCATCGACTGCGCGGCATTGTCCTGCGTGTATTGCTGCTGCTGCGCCGCGTTGCTCTGGTTGTAGGTTTGTTGCAGCCCCATGTTCGACTGCGTCAGCTGGTTGGAGTAACCCATGTTGTTGACCGTGTTCTGCGCGGCCGCATTGGTCTTGGCTGAATCATTGTCGTAACCCTGATTCGCCAGCCGCTGCTGGTTGTAGGCGCTGGCGTCTGGCGTAGCAATTTGCAACGCCGCATCCAATACGGCCGTTTGCCCGGCCTGCGCGCCCATCGTGGAAAACACCAGGCCGCGCTCATTGCTTTTCTGGTCGGACAGCGCTGCCGCGCGGTCCAGCACAGGATTGCCGTTCTTCAGCAGGTTGTTGATCTGGCCCTGCACGGTATCCGTGTCGGGGTTGATGGCTGCATGGACAGCGTTGTATTGCGCGATGGCAGGCGCTGACGTGCCAGCATTCAGCTGTTGCTGCTGTTGCGCTCTCAGCTGCGACGCCTGCGCAAAGTCCATGCTGTTCTTGATCTGGCCGGCATTGTCTGTCAGGAACTGCTGATATGCAGCCATCGTACCGGCCACTGTAGGGGTAGCCGTCATCAGACCTTCATACTTGGCCTTTTCTGCCGCCGTTAGCTGCCGCCCCAACACATTGGTGCCCCAGTCATCCACTGTCGTGGTGCTGTCCGTTGAGGTCGGACCGCTGTAATTATTGGCATCCTGATACGATTTTTGGTTATGGACGATTTCGCCATTGTCCACGGCGCCGTTCAGAAACGCCTTATAGGCATCGGCAGCGCTCACGCCGCTGGCTATCTGCTTATTCCAGTAATCCAGCCCTGCCTGGTCGGCATCCCGCCCCAGCGTCGATTTGTACCAGTTGGCCACGTTCGCATCACTTGCGGCTTTTGTGGGATCTGTGCCAGTGCCGGCATACACGGCAGCATTGACTATGCCTGCCGGCGGTGTAGTCGTTGAGGCCGGCGCGCTGGCTGCTGGCGTGCCAGTTGCGGCCGGCGTGGTGCCGGTAGTGGATGATGTCCCGGCGCCGGCCGCGCTGCTGGTACCTGCAAAGGCGGCGGTATCGGCTGAATCGTCCTTACCCGTCAACGGGTTAATTGCCATGGTGTTCCTTTCAGAAATAAAAAAAGCCACCAGCGGTTAAGCGTGGTGGCTTCGGTTTTTGTAGGCGCAGTTTCTCACCCGCGATTCTACCGACTGCGGCAGATTATTCAATTGGACAAACGTTTCCCACCTATTTTTTAGGTGTAGCCCTGACTTGCAGCTTGATCTTGAGCTGCTTGACCAGGTCGCCCGGTGACTCTATCCGGGGGTGTTCTGGCCAGCCTGCGCCCTCGTAAATGGCGATGCAGTAGCCATCACAGACCAGCTCCTGCCGCCAGTGGATGAAACGCTGGATACGCAGAAAAGCCAGCAGGCCGATGGCCACAAAGGCCAGATACGAGTAATTCACGCGCACGCGCAGCCAGTCCAGCCCTACGCCGCGGATCTTCACCCGGTCTGGTACCGGCGGCAGGCAGACATCAAAATCCTCGTCTTCCAGCTAGGACATCGGTATGGCGTGATTCCTGCCGCCGTTCAGCTCCATCATCCACAGGCCACTATCAAGCCACACGGCGATGCCGGTATGCGTATAGGCCGAACGGGTAAAGAAGCGGGTAAGCGTTGAGACAATGCTGTCCCGGCCACACACTGCGATCAGGTCGCCGTCATCAATCTGGTAACGGGCCTGGTCGTAATTAAGAGTAGCGATTTTGTTTTCCATTAAATCCCGAATGCCTTTCTTGTTGCGACCAGGAATGTATCCCATGCCAGCTTTGCAAGCTCGACATCTTCAATACCTGCCGCCGTGCGCGCCGCCTGCTTGGTAGCCAGGCGGTTCTTGCGCATTGCGGCCTGCGCGCCATTCCATGCATTGGCCGTTCCCAGCACGTTCAGCGCGGCCCACTGCGCTGTCTGCTGCATGATGTCGGCCCAGTCCTGTACGCTCTGCGGGACAGTGCCCGTAAAGCCTGCGGTCTGGTATGCCAGCGCATCAGAATACGCTGTGTTGTATTCCGTGGTGCGGTTGCCGATGACTTCCTGAAACACCTGGTCTACATCGGCGTCTACCTGCTTGATCAGCGCGTCTGCTGGATCAAGCCGGGATGCGCCGCCCGTGCCGTCATCTATGACGATCAGTTCCATTTATTGAACCCTCATGAAAAGTTGCACGCCTTTAGCGAATGCCGTTGCAGATGAAGAGGCAAACTGCGCGGTCGCATTCGCCACGCGCTTGATGTTCGCGTAAGCGGCGGTCAACAGGATGACTTGCGGATTTTTAATCAGCGTCATCTGCCCGTTGGCCGGGATCATATTGAACGTGCTCGCAGAGGTATCCGTGCTGAAGAACGACCACCCCACCAGGTCAGTAGACTGATAAATACCATTGACGGTATTGATGAAAAACAGCCCGCTATTAAATGCCATGTCCAGCACTGGCGCTGGCGTCGTGAAGCTGGTATATGCCGTTGTATATCCGGTCGAAGCCTTCAGCGTTGAAGTCCCAAGCCTGTACCCGACATACAGCCCGTTCCCCGCAAGTAATCCGTCGCAGGTCATACCGATTGAAAGACCAGCCCAGCTATCCCCGTCGGCAGAAATAGCTATCGTTGCATTATCTGCTGCTGCTATCGTGAATGTTCCGTTTAAGGTAGCTATGCCTGCCCACAAATGCGAGCTAGGAAGAACCCTTGATGTCCACGAACCGCTTAATCCAGTAGGCGACGAAATTGCCGCTGCACTAGTCTGACCAGCTTGATTAGCAAAGCATACATATCTGCTTCCATTGAATGCTACCTTAGACCAAGCTGTCGAAGCTGGCGGGTTCGGCACGGTAATAGGCAACCAGCTTAACCCGTCCGTAGACGAAAACATACCAGAAGTGCCAGTGTTAGATGTATTGAGAAAAAACCTGTCATTGGCAAACGATACGGCAGCCCATGCTCCTAGATTAGATGAAGTAACGTTCTTCCACTGAGCCCCATCCGTAGAGCGCATGATGGCACAATTCCCTCCGTTACCCCACACTGCCAGGTACACGCCGTTGCCATAAGCCCATGATTTCAGGACACCGTTGTTCTGTATACTGTCGCTTCCGTACAAAACGAAGTTGACGCCATCAATACAAACGGCGGGTGCCCCGTTGGCGGCACCGCCTGTATCAAACACGACTATGATACCGTTCCCATAAGCCCAAGATTGCGCTAGCACACTGCCTTGATAGAAACTAAACGGTGGCGTGCGGGATGTCCATATCGCCAAATCTGGCGATGTATAGTAGTAGCCTTCAGACATCATGAAATACAGCCCATTGGCATACCCGATACAGCCGTAGGTTGAGTTTCCAGCAGTGACGACCCTTGGCGTCCATGAAACACCGTCAGGTGAAGAATATATGACTGTTGATCTGAAGCTAGGCGGCCACAAAAAAAGGCCGTTTACAAACCATATCTTTGGAGAACTGGTTGTGACCACCGGCAAGACTCTTGATGTCCAATTCACACCATCGGTGCTAGTGCTATAGGCTTGTGATGCGTTTCCCATCAGAACAAACCCACCACTTCCACCACTTATCGCAGTAGGTGGCACTCCTATCGAAAAAGCACCTGTCACCCAAGTTGTTCCTCCATCAATGGAATACGTGTTAGACGTGGTATTAAGTCCCATTGCCACCATCGTGCCGTTGCTTACGGCAATATCCACGACGTAAGCAGAATATGTGACAGAAAACTTTTTCCACACAACGCCGTCAACAGACGTACAGAACCATACGAACGTCCCGTCCCACCAGCCGCCGGTCCAGAACAAGCCATTTATGAACTGTACGAAGTTCGTAAAGGTTAATGGCACTGCCGTTGCAACATTCCATGCCTGCCCGTCAACCGATGTATAGCACTCAGACGAGTCTGATATTCTCATGAACACACCATTGCCGAATGCCAATGCTGTCCCTCTTCCAACTCCACCGACTATAGGGGGCTTGCTGAACGTCTGCGAATACTTGAATACACTTTCTGTTGGTGCCATAGGAAAATTTTTCGCATCCGTCACTACGCCAGATCGCAGGTAAGCGGAGCCATCCGTACCGTATGCCAGGTTGCCCACGAAGTTGGTAGACATCGCAATCATGCCTCCTATCGGCACGGGATTTTTAACGAAGTCCTGGCCGGTCAAACCATAGATGCCGTTATTCATTACAGATCTCCCGCGCCCACGATGACGTTAATGCCTGCGCCAGTTTGCGTATCGTTCACGGTGGCCCTAATAGACCATCCTGTAGGGATCACAATAGGCAACCAGTTAAATGCATTGACTGGAGTAAAAGATGCATTGAACGCGGCTTGCCCAGCTATGTTCGGCGTCACAGGAATAGCAATTTCCTGCCATAAAAAATGCGTGGTGCCGTTGTACAGAAACAAGCGGACTACTGACAGCACGGTCAATCCTGCCGCCTGCAGAGTGACGGAGTTAATGCGCGTACCGTTTGCCCCCGAAGTAATCAGACTGATGAAATTAGTAGGCGCCGTGCGCGATGGATCGCCGGTCAGCGCCAGGCCTGCGCCCATCTTCGGCACAGAGGCGTATTGAGCTTGAATTGACATTTAAATGATTCCTTGCGCGTAGAGTAAATAATCGGCTGGCGATGCGCCGGGCTGTCCTGTGGTGCCTTGCGGGCCTACGCCCGATACCTGGAAAGAATTGATTGCGACGGAATATTTCAGGTCCATTACCGCGCCGACTGGAATATCGTTTGCCACCAGTGGCGTGCCGTCATAGCGGATAATGCTGACCGGACCCATACCGTTAATATTGATCGTAGCGGCCCCGGTGTTTGTGTTGGCAGCGGTGAATCTGATGGAGAGTTTGTCCAGATAGCTGGTGATAGCTGGGTTAGTGGCCACCACATAGGCGTTCGCACTTCCCGTATCATTCCCCTGCGCCATAACGGGCAACTGGTCAAATGCTCCCTGAATCAGCGCAAAATTCAGTTCTACATCGGAAGCCCTGGCTTTGACGCCTGTTGCCAGGTTGTTGGGATTGGTAAAAAATATATTGCCTATCGTTCGGCCCTCCTTGCTGAGTAGTGAATGATTGCGCCTTGCAGGGTATGCCCCGCGTCAAGCGCGTTGTTGGAATAGAACATCAGGGACATATTCACGCCCGTGCCGTCGATACGAACTGAGGGCTGATTGATGGTTTGCGCATCCCAGTAAAATTGGTCCCAGTTTGCTGAGCCCCAGTAACCGCCGCCGCCTGAGACTGCCAAGCCGTCGGCAACTATCCCTATACCGGGATCTCCATAGGAAAATTCAGCCGAACAGGCCAGTGTCGAATAAGCCAGCGCCGACATTTCCAGTACTGCCTTGCGGTAGCGTTTGCGCAGTCGCGGCGAACGGTTATTGACATACCAGACACGGGCAAAAGCTTCGATGGACTGACCATCAAAGGAGGTTCCCTTGTTCAGCTCATACACAAAGCCGTTGCTGTCGCCCATGAACAGACGTTCCACGCCGCTGCTATCTTCCTGCGATGTCACACAGGCAGGCGTGACCGGGTACTGCAACTTAGTGAAGGCTTTGTACGGCTGCTGGCCGTTGTTGTCCTGATACATGACCAGCACGCTGCCATCGCTGCAAAAGATACGGTATTGGTCTTTCTGGCGTACCACGCACGAAGTCACGACCTTGCCGCGCATGCTATCAATCAGAGGCTGGATGGCCCTTGATATGGTGGAGAACTCGAAATTGCCATAGGCCTGCGTCGCCTGAATGCTGATCACGCCCCGGTCATCCAGCGAATAGGTATCCCCTATCGTTTGCGTGGTGTAAGGCACTGCGCCGGTTTCTACCGATACGTAGCTTTTTGCCCATGAGGCGGAGCTGGCGCCGACCAGTTGCTGCGTGGTGTTTCTGGTGAAGATGGCCAGTGCAGCGCCTTTCATCTGCTGCAAGCCGGTTATCGTATCGCCTACCGCTATTTGCCCGGCGCCCGTACTGACTTCATACCCGTAGGGATTGGCCAGCGATGAATTGAACAGACTGGCCATGTTTGCCAGGTAAAGGTAGTTATTCACCGCTGTCACATAGCTGGGCTTGTCTATAGTGGCCGTACTGTTCAAAGGAACGTAGACAACCCCGTCAAATTCAAAGGCCCGGTCTACGCCGCTGACGCCGTAAAACCGCTGTGTCGCAGCGGCGCCGCCAAAGTTGTAATTGATGAATTGATACTTTCCACCTGGCGCAATGGTGATCTGTGTGGCCGGGCCTGTTACCGTGGCGCAGACCCCGCTGAAGCCGTCAACCGAGCACTTAACCGTTTCGCTGCCAGCAAACACACCTGCCAGCGGTTGAACGATGTAACGCCCCGTGGCATTGCCGGTATTGAACACGCCGGTTTCACGACACACGCGCATTACTATGCCAGTAGCCCCAGACGTGGTGCCTTTGATGGTGCAGCCTTCTGTGATGGCGTTACTACCGGCCAGCCCTGCGTTGAACTTCAGTTCCGAAAACAAACCAATCTGTACCCAGCCGGTAGCCGAGGATGCATAGACAGCCCCAGCTGTACCGCCGGCATTGTCACGCCAGACATAGACGATGTTATTGAACAGCCAGATACCCCGCACCGGGCCGGAGCCAGGTACAGCAGCAATCAGATTGCGCAGCACATTGCCGGCATCGAGCGATAATTGCGCATCATCCTGCGGGGCACCCGACAATACCAAGCCGGACGGTGCGGGCGTAGTCTGACCAACCTGTACCGCGTTGACGGTAATCGCTGTGCTAGCGGGAAATAAGCCGTTCGCATTCGCCACGACCATGCCGCCGGTTATCGCCTTGACAAACAGGCTCATCACGGCCCCGCAAACGACCGTATCGCCTGCCGCTGGTGTTGTGGTAAGGGTAGCTGCTACCGTTGACGTTATGCCCGCTGAAGGCGCTGGCTTGCCGCTGAAACGCTCATAGCCCCCGGTGCGTGTATAGCCGCCCGTGATGGCTGGTTCGTAGTTCTGTGCATCCAGCAACGCCCCCTGTGCGATGGCTAGCGCTGGCGCCACCAGGTTCATGCCGCCTTCAAAGGCAAAGAAATCAGTTGATACTGGCTCTTGGGCAATCATGCTAACGCCCTCCCTACCGTGATTTCTTCCAGCTGGGACTTTTCCAGCCCGCCCATTACCTGTTTAAAATTGGCCTGCGCTGCGCCATACAGCGGACCTGCGCCCTCAAACTCGGAATACTTCATCACTGCGCGATGCACGATGATCATGTGGAACTGATCCGGGAAAGTGCCATTACCGGGCTTATCCAGATTATTGGCCATGCGCGTGGCTCTTGCCTGATACTCGCCGTAGATGGTGAAAGCATCGTCAGGTACCGGCCCCAGCAGCAGCGCCTTGTCGCGCGGCCGCTCGGAAAATACCATCGGCCGGCCGGCGCTGTTGTTCATGGCGCCGAACATATAGGAGTTGCGGAAGTCGGCATACTGCATGAATGCCAGAAATTGCTCATTGTTGGCGCCGTAGGCTGTCTTATAACAGCGCAAGCTTTCCTCATGCCAGCGGCCGAAGTCGGCGGCAATCTGGTCCGTCTGGTAAATACGCTGCCCTGCCACAGTTTGCAGCGTGAAGTCCTGACACATCCATGCCCAGTTTTCATTCCAGTTTTGGATATCTTCCCAGGCTTCGTTTACCCAGTTCACTATGCGCAGCATTTCGCCGTTCTGATTTACCACGGATACAGGACCGGTTCCAGAAATACCGCATTTCTCGCGAACCGCTTGGCACAAAGCTAGAAAATTCATGATCAGCCCCTCAAGACCTCAGACCGGATTGGCCAGTTGCTGCTGCAACCACGCACGTCCCCGCTTGCTCGGGTCGCTCTTTACCGTAAAAGGGTAAGCCAGGCCGGTCACAAATTTTTCCACGTACCCCATGGAACCGTCCGGTGCAACCACTTTTTCCTGGCGCACCCGAGATACCTTCGCATGCGCCAGCGCTTCGACGTGCTTGCGCGGCAACTGCACCTCCACGCTAGAGTCACGCGCAAACACTTTGCGATCACCATTTACCGTGATTTCGGCAAAACCAGCTTCGTTTTCATTCGCCGGATCAGCAAACTCTATCGTTAGCACATCGTGCATGAAGTTTTCCAGTTCAATCTGGTCCAAAGAATGAATCACATCGGTGTCTATCACCCCATGATCCAGCGCCTGTCCGATACTGCCTTTTTTATCGATGCTGAATTCTTTTTCAGCGCCGCTGATCTTGACGTCAGCGGAATTGGTTTCCTGGCGTGGCATAACTTCCTTTTTGTATAAAAAATAAAGGCGGCACAAGTGCCGCCGCTTTTAATGAATAATCAGATCAGGAACGCAGGGGCTCACCAGGCACTGTGGAAGTATTGATATAAGAAACGGTCAAGCCGGCCGTTCCGAGTGAAGTCGTGCCGAAGATAAAAGGCGCAGTAGAAGCATTCGCCACACGGACAAAACCAATGCAAGCCCTGCCACGGGGTTTTCCTGCGGCAGGTATGCCGACATCGGTATTCTGTGTAAAAGGCAAAGGCGCTACACCGTTGGCCAGGTCGCTGGTGCTGACAGCCTTGGCCTGCACAAAACTGACCACGCCTGCAGCATCCAGAAAGACTCCGTACAGGCAAGTCGTGCTGACAGCTTGCGGCAAAGAAGCAGGGTTAAACGTCTGGGATACAAACTGCGTGGCAAACGGAATGTTGTCCGTTGCCGCAAATGAGAAAAACTGGCCGTCTACCGTGTAATTGATCGCGGCAGTTGTCTTGACCAGATTGGCCGTAGTCGCGGTCGCCAAAGCGCCTGAATTCAGCGCAAAAGAGCCCGATTGTGATAATTGAAGATTATCCATGTACTAAATACTCCTTTATAGCTCGTCATACCGCAGCATCAGGCTGCGGTAAAAAGTGGTTTTGGGTTGATCTGCATGGTGCCCGCCGGATAGTTGGCCGAACCCGGCGCAGCTCCCGCAGTTAGCTGTGCCTGCAATGCGTTATATTTGGCGCGGATATCATCCAGTTCAGCGCGCAGCAAGTTGAATTCAGTGATCAAATCAACGGAAGCGCGCCGGTCTATGCCATTGGCGTTGAGTCTGGTTGCGTAAGGCATGTTGTTCCTTTCTTTAATAAGGCCCGCCGAAAACGGTGGGCCAGCATGTTTACAGCGCCGAAGCAGCCACTTCCAGCCGCACCATCCAGCTCTCGTTCAGGCGAACTGCCGTCTTCCAGAAAGAAGCGCCTACATAACCAAACTGCCCCATCGGATTGGCGTGCGTGATGGTTTTGGCAGGCAGATAGATAGGATGCGCAGAACCCATGCCCTTCAATGCCACCTGCGCATATGCATCCTGCGCCACGATCAGAATAGGGTAAACATCGGCATTGCCCGCACCGGTCCCACCGTTGACCAGGAAAGTGCCTGTTCCTACAGAAGCCCCTGCGGAAAGGAAGGGTTTGAAGTACGGAGAAGAAATAAAGCGGAAACGTTCACAAGCGCCCACTTCGCGCTCATGCACCACCTGGCCGGAAGCATATTCATAGGTCGGCACAAAGCCCGGCAGATTGCGTACATCGGCCTCCAGATCCGTAGAAATAAACACCAGGTAAGCCGGCGAAATGGCGCTAGTGCCAAAATTGGCGCCCGCAGCCAGCTTGTTGGTCACCAACTTCGCATGCCCCATTTCCAACTGGCGAGCGCACTGGCGCAAGCGGTTCAGCGAAATCGGTGTGTTCACGCCAGCACGTGTCGAGCCATTGGCATACACCACCGATGTACCGCCTTTAACGACACCATAGTTGATCAGTTCTTCCAGCGAGCCCATATGTTCGCCCACCAACTGCGTCATGTCGGACGGTACATCATCCTCGTACAATGACTCCGTCTTGCTGGACAGCTTCATCAGCACGCCATACTGCTGCAAAACGGCGGTCACGTCCTGATACTGGATCGTACGTGCCGAAGGAGTAACGCCCTCTTGCATCATGTACTGGCTGGGGTCCACCGAACTGGGCGCGTTATAGGTGTTCGCGTCTATCGGCAAAGCGCGGCGAAACACGACCGTATCCGTCGCGTTCTTAGGCTGTTCTATCTGCTTGCCAAAGCTGGACAGAACCTTGATCGGTTCTGCGTGCTTCAGCATGTCCCGCTCTGCGCGGATGAGATTGCGTGAAGGAACGGTATTATAGTTTTGCATTAATTCTTGCCTTTCTTATCTTGCCTGTCGAGATATGCCCAATATTCAGCATCAGTCATCTGATCCACGGATTTTCCGCGGCCGCCTCCGGATTTACCGGAAGGGATAGATGCCTGTGCTTCCAGTCGGGCATTGCGTTGTATTACTGCCTGAGAATTTGAATGAACTCCCTCCTTATAAATGTTCAGCAGCCGCACTGCGTCAGCGGCCACCGGGCTGGCCGCCAGCGAACGTACATCATTATTCTGCTGCCGGATCCAACCAATAAACTCCGGCTTCATTACTTCCGTTTTCCATCCTGGGTGTATGACGTCCACCGTATGCTCATTGAGCCTCTGGTCAAGCTGCTCAGGTGTGATGCCTTGTGGGCCCCGATTGCTTGCCAGTTCGCTGCGCAGTTCGTGCAGCCTGGCCTGCATCAGCGATTCAACGCCATCAACGAACTCGGGATAGGTTTCACGCCACTCTTCCATCGCTTTTGGGTTACCCCTGGCCTGCTGCAATTCGCTGGCAGCCTGAGCCCGGTGGTTCTGTGAAGATTGTTGCGCAGAGATTTGCGATTTGAGGCCGCCGATGTGCCCTTCCACATTGCGGAGCCTGTTTGCGAGCTGTGCGTTCTGCGTTTCAAGGCCAATCAGCTTGGCCTTCTGGTAATCCGACAAACCAGCATAAGGGTCGTGCTCTTCGTTACCCTCATCGGCGGCAGCGGAATTTTCCGTCGCGGTCGATATGGATTCTCTATCCCCGATGTTGCCGGCATCGGCATCCTCCTCCGCCTCAAGTTCCTGCCAATATCTCTGTGCTTGCTCCGGAGAAAGTTCCTGGTTGTGATCCATGTAAGTGCTCATAAAAAAAGCCGCGACAGGAAAACCTGTAACGGCTGCTTGGTGCCACTAAAATGGCAAACGCAAATACTCAGTAATTTAGTAAGAATTGGACAAGAATTTAAGCTCATTGTCCGCTACCGAAATATCCGGGATTGCCTCCTGCTTCTCGCTCTGTCTGGACAGGGAGAGAATCTGTTTCAGCTCCGCGATTTTCCCTCGCAGTTCTGCTGTTTTTTCTGCGGACAAATTGCCATCATTCATAATCCGCAATTCATCAATACGCATGTACAAATATTTTTCCAGACGGCGCCACGTGGAAGACTGGAAATCGGCAATCTGCATCATCACAATCCGCTTCCCCGCTCGACTTTAAGCGCAGCCTCCGCGTTGAACAATTGATGCTTGGAATCTATTTTCAGCGCCTCCTGCTGCGCGCGCATTTTGGCAACGCCCATCGCCGTATTTGCCGAATTCTGGTTATTCATGCGGGCAACCTGCAATTTCACCTGATTGGAGCGCTCCATCTCGGACAAACGCGCATTCTGGTTCTGCTGCTGAAGTTCTATTTCATGCTGCCGGTTCTGGTCATGCGTCCCCCCCATCTGCATGTCATGCTGGCGTTGCGCCGTCGCATTCTGCATTTCCATCTGCTTCATTTGCAGCTGCATCTGTTTCATCTGCAATTGCGTCTCAGCTTTCTGGTTATCCGGACCGTTATCCGGTTGCTGCCCTTGCGCTGCCTGCTGCTGGGCTGCCTGCTGCCCTTGAGCGATTTCTTCATCAGTCTTCATGAAATCGTTAGGATCCAGCTTCCAGCTCTTCAGCGTCGCCTTCAGCGCATCTTCAGGTTTCAACATCGGGGCAAACAATGGGTTCTGGAACATCGCGGCAACGTTGGCCATTGCCTGGTTCTGAATATCCCTTTCGATCAAGGTCGACGATCCGCGGGCGTCCACTTCAAAGTCACCCTTGATATCAGGCTTCTCGCTATTCTGCATATTCCAATGATAATAACGGCCGATATGCGGGCGAGTCACCTTGTCATCAAACAGTTTTACACGCATCCTGTGAACGCCGTTGGCGTTGGCCCAACGCATGCTCATACCGCCCAGCGTCTCACCCGCTTGCTGCTGTTCACCGTGCATCATCGGGCTCGTATTAGATTCCTGGTCGGCATATTGCATTGCTGCATTCAACAAACCCAGCAGCTCGTTAATACGCGACTCTATCTGTACTACCGTAAAAGCAGTTCTGACATCATCCATATCGTCATTGGCAAACCACACCTTATTGGGCCGGATTTCATATTTACCGTTTTGCGGCGTAATGGCCGACTTTTTCATGATCAGCTGCGGCCCCACGGTAATGCCCGCATTGTCCATCACCTGGCGCCAGGCCGCGTTAACCACCCTTTGCTGCGTCTCTTTCGCTGCAGGTATGCCGTTACCGAAAGGAGAACCATCACACACCTTCCACTGGAAAAAATCGTAAGGTAGCGAGTTATCTGCCGTCATCATCGGCAAGGCGCCGATAATGACGTCATTGACAATAATCAGGCATCCAGAAAACGATTGCAGAGGATCAATTTCCTCATCGCCCATATCGCCGGCGATCCTGTTCGTATATTTTTTCAGCAACTGAAAAGATTCAGGGTCAACCTCGCCATGGTATTCCCAGATCTGGTACAGATCCCCCAAGGCTTGGCTCTTATCGATGCGGCTGTCATTCACGTCGACAATCAAAGGCTTCTGCCTCAACACCTTGCGAACTGCGTCGGGGTTGTACCCAGGGCGCCTGGCCAGGGCACGCAACTCTTTCTTGGTGATTTCCTTGCATTCGTAGATACCCTTGCCCCGCTGAATATCGTCCGAACAGGAAGGGTCAGGATATAAGCTGCGAATATCGACAGCCCTCGAAGAAGGCGCAAATTTTTCATTGATACTCATCACGGCATTGGAGATTAGCGATGGGCCATTCTGCCGGCTTGCAGCCTGCCAGGTACGCTCTTCTATGCGGACGACGAACGGCCCCTTCATGACACCCGTACCCAATTTTGCAGCAGAAAATATCAGTTTCCTGCATTCACCGTTGTATTGCGCCTCGGTCAGCTGATCGTCGATTTCCCTTTCCATTGCCTTGCACGCCAGTTGCGCAGCGTTCTGCACGGATGCGGCGACATCGGCCATGGTACCCATCGGGTTGCCCTGTATATCCTGCACAGGCCTGCCATCGGTCAGCGCCTTGGAGACCGCTGCATTCGGCGTCGGACGGATGCCCCAGTTTTTGTCATCCACAGGTAACAGGATTTCGCACATGCGCGCCACCTGGTTATCAACCGCCGGCGCTACAATATTAATACGCACCCGCGACCGGCCTCCTCCGGTGCGTGAACGCGGGCCGGGTCCATTACGCAAGACATCCTCCAACCCGGAGCTACCATCGTCAGTAACGTCTTCTCCATTGTACAAAGCCTCCGCCCTGCGCCAATCCCCTTCTACTCCCGATTCGGCCCGTGCGCTTACCCATTCATCGCGCTCACCAGATATTTCATCGTACAAGCGGGCCAGCAACTGCTCCTGCAAGTCAGCCACATCTTCTTCGCTGAACTCGTATTCTGCCGCCAGTCCCACATCACCGCGGTCACCTCCGGTTTCCGGCTGCGGCATGGCAGCCAGTTGCGCAGGCGCCAAGCGATTGTCAGGTATCATCACAACACACCTCCTTGCCACGTCCGCGATAACATTCGGCCATCTAAAATCCGCAGCTGAATCAATGTCATTTCATTCCACCCAATAAAAAACCGCCTCGCGGCGGCTGTCTTTGTCAATTTGAACACACCGGTCAATAACCGGTGTACTGATCCAGCACTTCAAACGGATCTGCCTCAATCCTGGTTTCTTTTTTTATCCGCACCGGTTCTGCAAACGTCAGCGATAAAGCATCGGCAATATCCGGCGAGCGCCCACCGCGTTTTTTAATATCAGCTTTCGCCTCGATCAAATAACGCCCCTTGCTGTCATAACTGAAGGAAGGTTCAATCAGGTCCGCCATGATCTCGTCGCTATCAGGAATCTGCACCGGCTTTTCAGCAAACCAGTCACGCATCAACACCCAGCACTCAGCACGCTTGTTGCGGTACTTCTCATCGTCCATTGCAGATTCCGACGCCTGCACGCTACAAACGACGTCGCCATAATTCAGCTCCACCAATCGGTCATAAACACCCGCTCCCAATCCTACCGTATCAATGAATACCCTGGCCGGCTTGTCCTGTTCTATCAGCTGCGCTACGATGCCAGCAACCTGCATCGTCGACTTTTTCTCATACGTCTTGACCTTGCTCAGCACCCGCCCTTTGCGCCACACGATCGCGGTCCTGTCGTCGCCAAACCTGGCCGGGTCCACACCAACCACCAACGGCCCCGCCATACTCACATTTTCAGCCCGGCGCGCGGCCATGATATTCGCCGCCGAAATCAGGCTGTCCCGGTTAGCCGCGACAAACGCCTCTGCCGCATTGTTTGGATACTCTTGCTGGAACAGGTTCGAGTCACCGCTGAAGTCATCTTCTATTTTCAGCCTGCGCCAATACAACTGGTCGTTATCCAGTCCATAAATCTCCGCCAGATCCAGCTCGTCCAGCTTGCGCGTAAATTGCGGCGGCGCCGGCGTACGGTATTCAGGCTGCCAAAACCAGGGACAAAAAATCGGAATATATTCACCGTGGCCGCTCTCCGCTCTTTTCCAGCGCTGGTGGAACTCGTTACCGACGCCATTCGCCGTAGACTCAAGGATAATTTCAGTACCGATGGCATTCGGCACGGCCTGTCCTATCCCGGCAAAATGTGTAGCCGCATGCGGCCAGAAAGCCGCTTCAGAACCGTGAAAATACTGCGCGGTACTGGAGCGCCCTACTTCCCGCGTCCCCGCTGTAGCAACCTTGTAGCCGCTGTCCAGCTTATCGAAATACAGCTCTCTCGCGTTGGCAGTGCCGGTGCTGGGCCGTAGCTGTTCGGGCACATTGTCGTGATAGCGTTTGGTCATCGCAAACAGATTGTCGGTGGCATTCTGTTCGTGGGTGATGATCACCGCTTTCTTTCCCTTGCGGAACTGCAGCTTCCAATAGAAGCGCGCAGAAATGTACGTCGAGGCACCTTGCTGGCGACCTTTCAGGATGAGCGCCCGCACTTTTCCGGTGTCGCGTAATTGCGCCTCTAGCTTAGAATGGATGTGCAGCTGCGCCTTATTCAACACCAGCGGCACAATTTTTCCATCCTTGGACAGCACTTTCAGCACCCTTGGCGCATGGAACACGAAATCCGTTTTCAGCGCATGCAAGGTCTGCAATTGTTTAGGCGTCACTCACTACCTCCAGCCAGTCTTCGATGGTCTTCCCAGTTTTCTGCTTCACGTCAATGCCAAAAGCCTCGCGTTCCAATGCAACCAGCAAGCGCAAGGAATCCACCAATGACTTCAAGGTGCTGGTGCGGTTCGCGTGGCTGATCACCTTCTGGAACAACTCATTACGCTTGTCACGCGCTTTATCGTCCGCAGCCTCCATCAACTCAGACAAACCGGCGAGAGTCTCAACGCTGCCCGTCTGTTGCTCCAATTCCTGCAGCAAAGCCATTACCAGCGCCCGAGAGCGCCGGATATCCCTGCGCTGGGCAAGCACGATATCTCCCTGAACTTCATTGTCGGACTGCGTGCCATTTTCCAGCAACCGCGCCGGAATGGAAACTGACGTGGTAGCTGAACCGCGTTGTATAGCAATAGCTGGCACCAGGCTCAGCACCGTTGCATTCAATTTTGCCAGCGTCCTACCGGTAGCTGGTGCGCTGCCATCGCGTTGCCAGTTCTCACGTTTTGCCTTCTTGTTGATGCCAGACGTGGAAACGCCGTATTCGGCCGCGATAGTGCTGACGGATTTCATCCCTCCGCAAAATTCCAGTTCTATCGGATCCCAATCTATCATCGCGCCCATCCTCCCTGCTATTCCCGCTCTCCAACGCCAGCAGTTGCCGGACCACCCAGTGCGGGTTCCAATATTTCATCGCTGACCGGCATTTCGGCTTCCGCATGATAGGCAAGGGTTTCTGCAGTAATGCCGGACAAATCTAGCTCGGAAAAATTTTCCATTTCGTGATCTGCAGGGCAATTGCCCACGCGGTATACACCGTCGTCGCTCAATACGATGACATCGCCGCTATGAACCATCTGCGAACCTTCGGGCAAGTAGAGGATGCCGATGTCATCACGCTCGTCGTATCTTTTTACTGCAAAATTGTCACCTTGCTTCAACCAGATTTCTTCCATTGCTACCTCGCTTGAGTCGACTGTTCAAAATTCTCGGGCAAAAAAAAGCCCAGACCGTTGGTCTGGGCTTTTTCCCCGAATTCAGCAGAAGTTTTGCAGCACTGCGTTTAATGCAAGCGCACTTCCCCTACCCGCAATAATAAAGAAGTCAAACGCCGCTCTCAACTGTACAGGTGTTATCCAACAAATATCCGTCGCGTATTCTCCAGATTCGTGAAAAATTAATTTTTAAACCCCAAAAATGATCAGCTTTTTGCTAAGCAGCTCTGATTATCCGTCCTACAGGAACAATGTTTTCTCTTTTACGGGGTTTATCGCAAGCTGGGGCGCGCTTACACTCTCGTCTGTGCAATAAATACCATGCACAAATACCAAACAGACATCAGTTGAGAAATTATCTACCGGCATTAACTTCAAAAGGGAGGGCACTATGAAAGCTTTAATCGAACGTCAGCTATATAAGCCTTCACTGGTGCTGGTAATGATCATGCTGATGCAATTAATGGTATCTCTGGATTTTAATATGGGCCAAGTTACGCTGGTAGCGCTGGCAAAAGGCATGCGTCGAGCCAGTTGCATGATTATGCGCAACGGCTGCGGCCAAGCCAGCTAGGCAGTCAGTCCCGTCGAACAATGGGGCTAAACCGGCTTGCCGGTTGCATTTTCCTGCTGTTGTCCCTCATCATCCGCAGGTTTTCCACTGGCGCGAGAAAGATCGTCTTCGTTCGCTTGCCGTTCATACTCGGTCGAAACCTTATTTCGGGATGCCTGCGGTATGATGTGCTGGATGACGGAGCTCCCCGTAGTATCCGGCTTTTTTTGATTGAGCTTAGATCCCATCTTACCTCCCGTGTTATTGCCGCATCGTGTCATTTCGGTGGCACAGGGTCCAGCTTGTCCAGATCCAGATCAGGTTCGTCCCTGTTAAAAGATGCCTCCCGCTCCATATCTACGGATTCATCCGGCAGACCCTGAACGTCCTCGCCTAAACCTGCCTCGGTAAGCTGCTCAATATCAATGTCATCGTCCAATGTGGACGGGATAGATGTTTCGCCCGTTTCTGCGGGTACGCCCGCCGGAATATCCTGCTTCGGCGCGTCGCCGGTTTTGTGTGCTTTGGATGATGTCATGGCCGCTCCTGTTTATGCTTTTTGCATACTTGGTATAAGCAGTCATGTTATGGCCGGCAGTAGTCATACTCTGTACGGGAACACACCGTGCCGCTTTACAGCGGCTCCTGGCTCCCCACATCCGGAGGAAGTTTTTTACCAACATCCCTGCTGAACCTTTTGGCGGCTTCGCTCTGCTCATCCTGCGAAAGCGTTTCAGGTTGACTCACTGCGCCGGCCTTGCCGCCGTCCGCGGGCTTACCACCGGATGCGCCCCCAGTGTTAGCAGATGCCGCCCCTGCAGCTTGTGCAGCTAAAGAGTCTTTCAACGCATCGGGGTTGATAGTATGTATAGTCATGATTTGCTCCTGCTGGAATATTGATGCGCAGTGTAATCCGTTCCGCCCGCATCCTCTGTGGGGCAGCGTACCTAAAAACAAAGCCAAAGAGCAAAGTCAAAAAGCATACGCCTGTAAAGCAGCAGACATCAGAATCGCGTCTCGCGGGCGGCACGCAAAAAATTGTCCAGTATGGGGGTGCAATCCAATAAATCCTGGCTTCCAGCGCGGTGGAATTCGGGATGCCATTGCAGGCCCACTACAAAGCTCGCTTTTTTATAGCGTATTGCCTCCACAATCTGATCCTGATGAGACACCGCCTCCACAGCAAGATCACGCCCCAGGGTCTTCACAGCCTGATGATGGATAGAGTTGACCAGCGCAGTCGGCGTGGACGCAAATAGCTGCGCCAGCGTAGAGCCCTTTGTAAACTGGATTTCGTGATAATTCCGGTCATACATATCATTGACATGCGAAATAGCCGCCGGCACATTGCTGGCAATATCCTGGTACAAGGTGCCGCCAAAACCGACGTTAATCAGCTGACAGCCGCGGCAGATGCCAAGCACCGGTTTGTCTGCTTCAATGAATTCATGCAGCAGTTCCAGTTCATACATGTCGCGTGCGCGGTCACCATTCCACTCCGGGCGCGTTACCGCTTCGGCGTAACTCTGTGGAGACACATCCGCGCCTCCTTGCAGCACAAGCCCGTCCAGATGCTTGGCATAGTCGCGCAAGCGTATATTACTGGGATGCAGCAGTCCGTTGGTATTCACCGTCGGTATCATGAAAACCAGCACATCACGCGACATCACCCACTGCGCAATCGACTCCTCCAGGTATTGCAGTGTTTTACTGCGCAGCCCGGTACCGTCCGCTTCGGGATGAAAAATGCGGGCAGATACGCCTATCTTCAGCGTCCTTTGCGTCAGCCGCCGCAATCCTTTGTCCGACATCGATTTAAAGCGGGCCGCCAGCAGCTTCCACGTATGGCTCCACGGCGTCTCATCGCTGGCCTGATAACGTGGCAGCGCCGCACTTGCGTCAACGCGTGGTTCGGACCGGGGCTCGGCGCTAGCTACTATCGGCTCCGGCGTCTGCGATGCACCAGGAGCAGCGGCGGCCGATGCAGATGCAGAATCAGAAGCAGCCAGCCCATCTGCTGGTCCGGCGGCGGGCAACTCAGGTTCACTAGTATTTGACATGATTTTTGCTCTTCATCCTGATTATTTTATCCCCATCCACATCTCGCTTTGCTGCCTCACGACCTCGCTCAGCGAGCCACCTTGCGTATAAGTACCGCGCAGCCAGTCTGCATCGGACGGGTGTTCCAGCAGGCGGTTCTTCAACAAGCGCAGTGCGTCGGCAGTGCCCAGCTCCTGCGCAGTCTCGGTCAGCATCGTGAGCGTCTGCAATATATCTTCCCTGATGGTCGTCTGTGATTCACCGCTTAGCGGATTGATCAGGCTTCCCTTCAAACCGAAGCGGCAGGATTGAAAACGGTTGTACGTATAGGTCAGGTACACATCCTGGTTTGGCACCAGCTCGCGGTGCTCCAGCAGATATTTGCACAGGGTTTGCGCATATGCGGCAAGAGCCACCGCAGTTTCTATCTCTAGCGGCGTATCGCATACCCTTATTTCTATCGTGCCATATTCAGGTTTGGGCCGGATATCCCAGTAAAAATCCTTCATGCTGGCAACGATGCCAAGATCATTCATCGTTTTAAAATAGCGATTAAAGCCTTCCCAGTCGCTGACAAAAGGCATAAAGCCACTCAGCGGAAAAGCATTGATGCTCGTCAGCCGCGCAGACTGGAAACTGGTATCCACTCCCTGATAAAAAGGCGAAGACGCAGACATGGCAATAAAATGCGGAATATAGCGCGCCAGCAAATGCACCAGCCGTATCCCTTCGTCACCATTGACGCAACCGATGTGGATATGCTGCCCGTACACGGTAAACTGCTTCGCCAGATAACCATACAGCTCGGACACCAGCGCATATCGTTCAGACGGATAAATCCTCTGATCATCCCAATGCTGGAAAGGATGCGCACCGCCGCCGGCCAGGCCCAGGTTAGTTTTCTCCGCTGCAGCCACAAGCAAGGTGCGCATGGCCTTCAGTTCCGCCAGCATCTCCTGGTGGTCCGTGTGCACCGACGTCGCAATTTCTATCATGCTCTCGGTGATCTCGGGCTTGATATCGTAGCCATGCGGCTTCTTGTCCAGCAACGCCAGCAAGTCGCTGGAACCGCGCGTCAAATTAAAATCGCGCCGGTTGACAATCTGGAGTTCCAGTTCCACCCCCATCGTCAACGGCGTCGATGAATTAAATTCCAGCACAGGCAACTCCTCTATGTTTTAGCTTCACCGGACAGTATCAGCGCAAACCGCGTACAGATAGGCCCAGCAATTTCCAGCACCGCCAGCACCGACAGCAGCAAGGCCGTCAGCAGCGCGCCGAACTCGGGATAAAGTACGGTGGCATTTTTCGCCAGCACGATTGCCACACCCGACATCGGCAGCAAACTCAGTCCCAGCAACGCGCCCCTGCGCACGGTCAGGCCGTTGACCGGCGCCAGCGCAGCCCCAAACACCACGCTCACCACCAGGCGTACACCGACAAAACCCACCATCACCAGCCAGTATTGGTGCATGTGCGCCAGTTCTAGCTGCGCGCCGGCACTGACAAACAGAATCGCATATAACAAGCCGCTGAACTGGCTAAAGTCGGGCTCCACAATCGCATATCCACGGTCGCGATGCCTGCTCGTAATACCAAATACCAGCAAAGCGATCATCGCCGACAAGTTAAGCATGCTAGCCGCACCTACGGTCGCCGCAATCAGCGCAAACAAGATAATGCGCTGGCTTTGCAATTCCCTGCCCAACCACTCACTCATGTAAATTACGAGCCGGCCTGCCACCCAGCCCAGCAAGCCGGAACCAAATACCAGGAATAAAGGATGGAACACG
>JAYSKH010000313.1:0-11793 GCA_043726505.1 Undibacterium sp.
AAGCCAAGAGCAGTTGGCGCTACTCGCAGAAATAGACCGAAGCCACTTGGGCAGAGTTGAAAAAGCGAAAAATGAAATTACGATGCTATTGCTGGTTAAGATTGCTAAGGCTTTGGACGTATCTGTCATGCAGATTATGAAAGAAGCGGGTCTTTAGCCGAGTAGATTACCTCCATGGAGTCGAGCTCTAACCTGGAAACAAATTAAGCAAACCTATGTACACCAAAATTTGGTCCACCAAGCTACCCAACTATTCGACAGACGCTGGAGATTTCGAGAAAAAGTATATAAATCTAAAGCGCTTAAACTTATTTATAGGTACAAACAATTCGGGAAAAAGCCGCTTTATTCGCAATCTATTTAGTTCTGTAGAGGGAGAGCTACACTTCCTAAACAAGTTACTTCAAGATGACATCAAGACTTTAATATCGCCATTTCTTGTCGAGTACAGCGAAAAAAAAACGATAACTGACAGCTATATGACCGGTGCTGAACTTCATAGCTTCATTAATACAGAGCTTATGGAATTCAGCCACCTGGACAGGCTAATTAATAAATACAATCAACTAATGTCTGCCGCCCTAAACCAAAGCTTAGGCGTACACGATCCTGAAAGGAATTTTGAAAGTGTGCGACTGATAGCTTTAAAGTTACAGGAGAACGGGCAGCCTGTTTTGATGCCTGAATCAATCAAAAAAAGAATAAGAGTGCAAACGAGATATTACCTTCCTATTTTAAGAGGTATGAGGCCACTTAGAACATCGGCAAACGATCCTGCATCTGACGATCATTACCAAAGCCGCACAAAAAGGGACTATTTCGGAGAGAAAGGCCTGGATAGCGAAGCGCACATCATGACAGGCCTTCACCTCTACGATCTTTTAACTGCTCGTCTATTAGGTCAGCCCGATGAGCGTCAATCAATACGAGAGTATGAAGAGCTGCTAGGGCGAGAGTTTTTCAACGGACAGCTCATAACTCTAATACCGCTTTACAAGCAAGATACCGTAGCAATCAAAATCGGAAACAAAGAGCAACGCCCCATCTTTGATGTGGGAGACGGACTCCAGCAAGTGATAATGATCACCTCCGCAGCATTTCTAAACCGTCCTCAAGCATCATTCTTTATTGAAGAACCGGAATTATCAATGCATCCCGGACTGCTGCGTCAGTTAGCTCTATTTTTGCTAAGGCATACGGCACATCAATACTTCATAACCACGCACTCAAATCACTTATTGGACTTAATTGAACATCAGCGGGACATCTCGATACATAAGCTTAGCCAAGTTGACGACAGTGATAAGTTTGTTATAACCGAGTGTGGCGAGCATGATAAAAATATGCTGGCAGAGCTCGGCGTACGTCCATCATCCGTGTACTTAGCCAACTGTACTATCTGGGTCGAAGGAATTACAGACAGGCTCTACTTAAATTTTTTTATGCAAAAGTATGTGGAGTTCTTGGTGAGCACTAAATCCGATCAAGCAAACAAGTTAACAGGGCTAATAGAAAACTACCATTATGCTTTTGTTGAATATCAAGGTGGCGTATTGGGTCATTGGAATTTTGAGGGTGGGGATTCTGACGGATCAGAATTTTCCGGTTTGAATGCGAGTAGGGTATGTGCAAAAGCACTAGTAATTTGTGATGGTGATATAAAAACTAAAGGACAACGCTACGACATCCTGTGTGAACAACTAAAGGATAAGCTATACGTACTAGACCAAAAGGAGCTTGAAAACACTTTGCCCGAAAAAGTAATCGTAAAGGTTGCAAAGGACTGGTTTTCTAAAATGCGATTGGCTAATGAAGTCGATGAAATAGCGAACCTCGATGAAATTGAAAGTAATTACTTCAAGTCTCCTGATGTAGGTATTGGACGTTTATTAGATAAGGCAATAAATCCTGCGCTAGCTGAAAAAGATAGTGAAAGACGATTATTTGCAACGGAGAGTGGCACGATTAAAGATAAGGTGAAGTTCTGCGAAAATGTGCTGCAAATTATGAGAGATGAGCCTTCAATTGAGCTTACGCCCCTGTTGGCGCAGCTCTGTAAAGCAATATTCGACCATATCCTCCTAGAAAATACTCATTAAAAAATTTTTAGCTAAAGTCGCATAAATATATCTTTGTGTGACTTAGACAAAAATATTGAGCCTACCAATCCTAAGCAGGCGCCGATGATTTCGTTGATCACACGCGTGGCGATCAGATCGCTGGCGGGATGTATACAATCTACAATCCGACACCACAACGCCCACCTAAATCAATCCCCAATATCCGTCCGCGCATCCAGCGCCTCCCCAATAGCATAAAACCGCCCGCCAGCAATGTAATGCAAACTCCGCCACTCAGGCCCCGCATGTTCAAAATCCCAATGGCCGTTCTGGAATACGCGGCTGTCGGCCCATGCACCTATGACTTCGCCGATAAACAGGTCGTAGGTATTCTGGATATGCGGCTCGGGTATCAGCTTGCAGGCGAGCCAGGCGGAGCAGCCTGCCACCATGGGCATATCATAGCCGTCGATGCGGAAGAGGCTTGCGCCTGATTGGGCCAGCTTGTCCGGATGCTGCTGCAGGCTTCTGTTGCCCACTTCATAGGTAAGCTGTACCTGCGCCGCAGTCGGCACCTGAATCACAAAATGGCCGCTCTTTTCTGCCAGCTCCCGTGTCTTGGTGTCTTTGTCCAGCACCACGGTCAGCTTTGACGGTGAAAAATCCAGCGCGCAGGACCACGCCGCCGACATCACGTTATCGACATTGTCGAAACTGGCCGACACCAGCACGGTGGGACCATGATTGAGTAAGCGGTACGCCTTTTCCAGCGGCACCGGCAGAATGTGACTATCCATCCGATTCTCCATAAAAATTCAGCAAACCCACGCCAATAGCAATTGAATGAAAGGATACATCCAACAGCTGGCCACAACGCCACAATACAAGAATCTGTTGCAATATGCTCATTGAACACGCCTGATGCCCAATCATCTGCTGGATTAACGCCCTGCGTCATATGGCCGCTTTTGGAACTGAGGCCTCTTTCAACTCATAAAAAAACGGGGCCGCATTTGCGGCCCCATCTTCCCTGCTTAATCGATTCACACAACAACGCTCGACTCTCAGCGCCCCAAAAGGGCCGGCACTGGCTCCCCTAACCCATAGCCTTGCGCCAGCCACATCGACCAGTTGCCCATCATAGTCTGGTAGGCCGCGCGGGCCGCCTCCGAGTGCGGATTGATGCGCATGGCTTCAGAACAGGTGTCTCTGGCGACAAAGGCGTCTTTGTACGAGCTGCCCAGCAACAGCGGCATGACGCACATGACGTGGGCAGCCTTCTCGTCTCCCTTTTCGATCTGTTGCCACAAATAGCTGACAGTCACCATGCGGGGCAATTGTTCGGCAGCAGACTCGTCGATGCGGGCGAGCTCATCACGGCAACCGGCCGTTACCAGGCATCGATACGCCTGGGCACCCAGGTGCAGGCGGCGGGATTTGATTGCATCGCTTGTGCCGTGCCGAAGCAGCTTGAATTCGGCCATCATCGCGCCAGGGTCGACCGGCCCCTTCAGTTCATGCGCAGGTAGAAGCTCCGCCGGAGACGGCAGCGCCTCGCCGGGGAAGGCGGAAGCAGCCAGTCGGCGCGCGAGCACCGGTCCATCTAGCGCCCGCCCTTCCCAGAGTGCGCCCCAGCAGAGCCCCGCGACGATGGCCGGGACCAGCACGCACCAGAGTATCAAGCGCCACAGGATAGAGAAGAAGCGCGTGCCCTTGCCATTACCGCCAGTGCGTCCTCCTGAATACCCGCCTCCCGAATACCCGCCGGTAGTCGGCCCGGTGAAGATGCGAGCACCCGTGTGCGGGTCTAGTCCGGCGCTTACGCGGCCGAACTCCACCTTCGCAGCAGCACCCTGTGCCGTGTCGTAAGAGCTCACGCCCCAGGAAGCCTGCTCGCTATGGGTGGCATTCATCCCCAATCCGCCATCATACTGGCCGCTGTCATTACGGCCGCCGTTGTAGTCGTCGCTCAAGGGAAGTTCTCCTGCAAAATAGTTTTTCTGGAAAATGCTTAACCCGGCTCAGGGCTTTGCACTAGCTTATGGCGCGCAGATAAACCACTCGGTCTGTTTTCCGCATATCCCGGGGTTGGCTGCTTTATCTTCCTTCAACAGTTCTGCATTGGCAGTAATGTGGGCCGCTGTGGGGTCCACTTTGATGATGAGCAGCACCGCGGCAACTTCTACCAGTACGCCCATGATTAAAAATAAGCTCCACGCGTGCTGGCCGGTATTTGTCCTGAGTTTCATTATTGGTACTCCCTCGTTATAGGAATTTGATCTGTCAAAATTTTTCACACAGCGTCAATGTCAAAGGCTTAGAGCGGGAGACTATTGGGAGCAGCAATTGCCATTGCCCAATAGTCTTCCGCTCTCAAGCCATCGCCGTCACTGGCTTGCCAGTACGTTGCCGTTTTTGTCGACCAGCGTGATCTTGATGATTTCTGCCTTGATGGTTTTATTCGAGATGTCCGCATCCTGCAGGTAGCAATACACGGCCATCTGCAGCGGCACGTATTTGCTTCTCATCTCTTCAATCTTCCTGGCGTCTTCTTCTGAAGCGGGTTTCAGGTAACGGAAGCCGTCGCCGTTGGTGAAACCGATTTTGTATTCGGCATTGTCGGAAAAATAGCGGTAGCTGCCGGTCTGCCAGATGGATTCGGAAACCGGGAACCCTTTCTTTTCAAAATCGAATTTCTCAATAGGATTGCTGACGAACATTTTCACGTAGCGCTGCGATTTGGCCTTGTCCACCTCAGCGTCGATTTTTGGTTTCAATGCGGTCAGCAGGTCGTTCTTCTTGAACTCATCGGATTGGCGCGCGTAATCCATCGAATATCGGTTCAGCACTTCTTTATAGTCAATCGGCACCGCGTTCAGCGCGAGATAAGCAAACATCAGCTGGTTGCCGCTGCTGTATTCGACAAAGCTGTCCATCGGCGTGTCACGGTTTGCTTTTGGCAGATTGGATTGCACTGCTACCTGCTTGGCGGCCGCTACTGTTTTTTGCGAGGTGGCATCGGCCAGACTGGGTTTGCCGGGCGTGTCGGCAGGCGCCTTGTCGCCACAGCCGGCCAGGCCGACGGCCAGCGCTGCTGCAGCGCAGGTGAAAGCACAGGTGAAAAAAGATTTAAACATGGTGTTTCCTATAGTGGATTGGATTCAGGCTTTTGCAGCCAGGAACTTGATGACGCCTTTGCCGGCAAAATAAAGGCCCACGGCCACCGACAGATAGCCGCCCATGCCGATGGAAATCGCCTTCATTGCCTGTGCCGTCATGGACGCAGTCATATCGGCGATCATCTGCTGCGCCTGTTGCCCGCCAAAACCGGAGGCAGCGCTTTGCGCCTGCTTCATGCCGTCATGAATGCCGGAATAGATCATGGCCGCCATCAACATCATGAACAGCAGCGGGAACAGGCCGCCGAGGTGCGCGCGCGGGTCTTTCCAGAAGAAGGGCGCCATTGGCGCGACCAGTGCCACGATAGCGAGGAAGCCATACCCGCCGCTACCGCCGCCTATGCCGTTCACGCCTATCGAGCTCATCACGCCGGCTGGCGAATTGACAATCGCCAGCATCTGCCAGAAGGTAATGCCCACGCCATAGCTGGACGAAATCTGTATCGATACGGTATTGAGAAAGAACCAGCCCAATATCAGCAAGGCCATCGCAACCAATACTTCAATCCCAAATTTGGCGACAACGCCTGAGGCCAGCTGCGCGCCCTTTTCCTTCACCGCAGACATCGCAAGCTCTGCCTGCTCTTTGGCCAGCTGGTTATCCGCCACGACCGTGATGGAACTGATTTCATTGGCGCCGCTAAAGGCCGCTTCCACGACCATGTCTACTTTGGGCGATACGTCGGATTTCCAGATCCCGTCCAGTTTGAACGGATATTGCTGGCCTTCGACAGACAGCAAGCCGTCGCCGATACTGGTATCCCGCAGAATTTTTCCTCGTTTAAGCATTTTTTATCTCTTAGGTGGTAGGTTTTAAAGTGCCCGGTTTGCTTTGGATTGTGACGACCAATCTCTTTTAACTACCCACACATGAATTGCCTCCGGCGAAATATTCGATAAGCCGAAGGTATTTTTTGGGGGCAGCTTCCATATAAAATTTTTAAAAACTTTTAAATTTAAAAGCTCTCATGCATGAGTACGGAATTGCCCCGGCAAACCGGACATGAAATTTGAAAATTATTAAAATGAGGTCGAGAACAGCGGATTTGGCGTCATGCCATACGCTAAGGTGCCGCTATGAAGCCGCGGCTACGGGACGGATTGAGGGCGGGATTGAGGGCGGATTAAGAGCCAATTTAGAGTCTAATGACAGAGGCAGGGATGAAGTTGGGGAAGAAAGGAGTTTGCCGGAGAGGCAAACCCGAATGGTGCCGGAGCTGGCTTTACTTTGAAAGCTGCAAAAATCCAGGCAGGATCGCGATGAAGTCGATCTGGCCTGGATTTCTACGTATGCTTATATTACTAGTGCTGGGGTTGCTGCTTGTGTTTGGTCATTACAGACAATGCCAGCAATGCCCGTCAAACCGCAGGAATTCCCGCCAGCATGTCTGCGTGGATGGCGGCGGCATTTTTGAGCGCAGCAGCGGCGTCTTGCGGTTTGCCCAGCGCTTGCTGGGCGCGGCCCTCCACCGCCCATGCCTTGGCGTCCAGGTCACGCACAAACAGGGGCGCGGAGAAGCGGCTGGCGCCTTCGTGCACTTCCCTTGCATAGGCAAGCGCCTCGACCCAATCATGGCGCAGTATGGCGAGCTCGCCTCTGCGCACGGCCAGCTCCAGCCGCTGCCTAGAAACAATCTTGGGGTCTTTTGCTTTTAGAAAGGCGCCGTCCAGGTCACGCCTGGCCTCGGCCGCGTCACCGCGCCGCAGTTGGTAATCCACCTGATGCAGCACATGGAAATCCATCTGCCCGGTGCCGGTATGGTGCAGCTTGACATGCAAGGCTGCGGCCTTCTCCAGCGACTGTGCGGCGCGGTCCAGCATGCCTTGAGTGGTAAAGATTTCGGCTTGGGCATCGTAAAACATGACGCGTTGCCCATCTTCCGCTTCGTAGGTAGCCATGACTTCATTGGCTTGCGTAATGGCGGTGACTGCGGCATCACCCTGGTCCAGCAGTTCACTTGCCACTGCCTGCTGTATCAGCACTGATACCAGCGTGTCTTTATCGCAGTGCTCAAGATCTTTCATTGCCAGATCGGTCAATGGCTGCGTCAGGTCAAGTGCGGCACGCGGGTGGGCACGCACCAATTTTTTTGCCAGGTTGGAAGAGACCGCCAGCACGTTGCTGTTGGGAAGATCGCGCGGGCCGAGCTTTTTCTGCGCAGCGGCCACTGACTCACGGGCGCTCTGTATGGCCAGATCAATCTTGCCCAAAGACGAATACGCATCGGACATGGCCGCATACGCATAATAAAGTTTGGCGCGACGACCTGTTGCCTTCATGACGGCTATCGCTTCCTGGACTGTTGCGATGGCCTTCTGGCTGTTGCCGCAGAAAGTGAGGTTGGTAGTTAACACCAGCAAACCGTCGGTCAGCTCTTCCGACGGTGGCGCGCGGCGCAGCAGATCGACACCACGTTGTGAATGCTTTGCTGCCTCGCAGTTATCAGTATCCAGCAGATACGCCTTGCCCACTTCCAGGCGCCCGCGCTGCGGGGAAGAAAAATCGCCCAGCGCGTCCAGCATTTTTTCTGCCTGCTCTAAATAGCCCGGCGCGCTGGCCAGTCCGGAACTGGAAGAGTTGGCGGCAAAAAAAGTGTCTATCAGCTCCGTGACCAGCGCGGGGCTGGGGCGCGGATACAGGCTGCGGAATATTTCCAGCCTTTGCTTTTGCAACAGGTAGCCGGGCTCATCCAGCGCCAGGTCCTGGTTCAGCGACGCCAGTGTTTTAAGAATACGCAGCTTGGTCTCCGGCGAGTTGTTGAGCTCACCGATGATGCGTTCAGAACCGCGCTCCAGCAAAACGCGGGCTGTCGTCTGCTGCGCCTGAACGGGATCATCCTGATCCAGTGAATTGGTTTTAAACAGGCTGGTCAAAAAAGCCTCGGTAGCCACCGCAGCCCTGGTTTCGCGCTGCGCGCTTTGCGCCTGCCATATCGCAATTCCCAGGCCAACTGACAAGCTCGCCACGGCAATGCCGGACAAGCTGACCGCAAGCCGGTTGCGCTGAACGAATCTGCTAGCGCGGTACCAGCGGGTGTCTGGCCTGGCGCGCACAGGTTCATGATTTTGCCAGCGCTGCAGGTCCTGCGACAAGGCGTCGACGGTGGCATAGCGCTGTGCCGGGTCACGTTTCAGCCCTTTGAGGATCACCGTATCCAGATCGCCCTTTAGCTGGCGCAGCAGCAGCTTGTATTTGGTGTCGAAGCGCGGCGCAGAATCCTTGTCGAGCGCGGCGCTGGGGGCCTTGTGCAGCTGCATCAGCACCAGCTGTTCCACCTGGCCACGGGTAAGCCCTTTTAAATGGTAGGGACGCTCTCCGCTGAGCAATTCGTACAGCAATATGCTCAGTGAATAAATATCGGAGGCGATATTGACCGGCTCCGACATCAGCTGTTCCGGCGAAGCGTAGTCCAGTGTCAGCGGTGATCCCGCAAAGCCGGTGATATCGGCGCTGTCGTCAACGCCGCCAGCCTTGGCTGCATTGGTGGCATCGCTGACTTCCAGTAATTTTGCGATGCCAAAATCCAGCAGTCGTACCTGTCCATTTGGGGTGACCAGGATATTGGCGGGTTTTAGATCGCGATGGATGATCAGGTTGGCATGCGCATACTGGACTGCCTCTAGCACCTGGCTGAACAGCTGCAGGCGCTGCGGTATCGTCAGATGATTGACATCGCAAAACTCTGTGATGCTGATACCTTCCACATACTCCATTACCAGATAGGGCTGGCCTGATTTGCTGATGCCTGCATCGTACAGGCGCGCAATATGCGGGTGAGACAAGGCAGCCAAGATAGCGCGCTCCCTTTCAAAACGCTGCAATAGCATTTTGTGGGGCATGTTCACCAGCGGCAATTTGAGCGCCACCGTTCTGCGGATCAGGCCATCTGCCCGCTCAGCCAGCCAGACGGTGCCCATGCCGCCGTGCCCCAGCTCGCGCAACAGACGATAGCCGTCTATCATTTCTCCGGCGGCCAAGTCTTCCGCATCCGGGATATCGTCAAGCGACGGCAACTCATCAATCATGCCGGTGCCAGTTCCCTGCTCCGACAGCGCCAGCATTTTATATAGTACTTCCCTGAACTGCGCGTCCGGTTCCGGTAGATGCTGTAGAAAATCCGCGCGGGCTGCAGGCTCCAGCGTTAGCGCTACGTCAAGCAGTGAAGAAATTTTACTGAGCTGTTCCGCGTCTATCATCGAAGCCTCTTTTTATTGTAAGACACTGAATTTATTGGTCGTCAGCTGATTGTAGATTAGCGCAGATTTAGCACAGACTTAGCGCAGTGCGACGGCAAGCAGCAGACGGGCCTTTTCCCAATCGCGGCGCACGGTACGGTCGGAGACACCAAGAACGCCAGCGATCTCTGCTTCCGACATGCCGCCAAAATAGTGCATTTCGACGACGCTGCCCAGCCGCGGGTCGGATGCCGACAATACCTGTAGCGCCTCGTGCACGTGCAGTATCTCGGCTTCCGGCGCGGGCAGTTTTTCGCTCATGTCGGTATCGAGCCTGACGTGCTCATTGTTACCTCCGCGCTTTTCGGCGGAACGGGCGCGTACAAAATCAACGATGACGCTGCGCATTACCTGCGCCATATAGGCCATGAATTCGCCGCGCTCTTCTGTGCGCAACTGGCCGGCGTTGAGCAGCCGCAGATAGGACTCATGCACGAGTGACGTGGCATTCAGGCTGGTGATGGTTTTATTGCGGCTTAACTGGGCCCGGGCCAGGCGGCGAAGATCGCCGTACAGCGCTTCAAAATCAGTGTGCATTGTCGGAGTGCATTGAGGGTGATTTTTTATAGGAGTTGAACTTTAGCTATCAGACTGCCGCAGCCTCAGACTACACAGATTTTGCACGCACCGCAATTTATCCTTGATGTGGGTGCTCGTTCAGGCCGCCGCGATGCTCACCACGCCAAGCCCCTTCGATGTCAGGAAGGGCTCAAACAGGCCCATGACCTGCGCCGCCCCCCAGCTGATATGTTCGCGCGTAATGGCGTTGATGCCGTGGCGCGAGCGCAGGTAATCGATCCAGTAGGTGGATACGATCCAGCCGTTGACCACCAGCTGTTCCATCTGCGTGGGCGTGGCCTTCAGCAAACCCACGGTCTGCATATTGTCCAGCACGCGCCGCACATTGCGCTGCACCTCGTCGGCCAATGATTCTATGCGGGACAGCAGCGAAGGCGCCAGACTGCAGACGGCAGCGCCGTCGCGGTAAATGAAGCGCCACTCCCACATCAGGCTGAACCAGCCACTCATGTAGAGGGCAAAGCGTTCCGGTTTGTCGCCATGTGCCAGATCAGCCACGGCGGCATCGCGCAACGCACTTTCAAAATCGGCGAACAGGGCTTCCAGTATTTGTTCTTTTTTATTGAAGTGGTAGTACAGGTTGCCTTCCTGGATACCGGCGGCCAGCGCGATTTCTGCCGTGGTCACGGCCAAAGGGCCGCTTTCATTAAACAGCTGCTGGCAGACGTCCAGTATGCGGGCACGTGTGGGGCGGCGGCTCTGGTTTTGGCTCGGTGCTTGTTCTGCGCTCATGAGGGACTGCATCTTTCTGAATTCAAATACGGCGCGCTGCCGGCTTACATCGGCAGGACCACGCTATGGACACAGCTTAGTATAAGCAATTTGCAGCATTTTAAGGTGACTACCCTAATTTATGTTGCACATTTAGGGTGAGCACCCTAATATCAATACAAGCCGGGGCAAAAGACATCCGGCAGACTGTGCAAGCCTAGGCAATAAAAAACGATAGCAACGCTATAACATTCGCCGAATACCTATAACAGGAGACCTTGATGCTGGACCGAGAACAAAGTAGCGAGCATGCCGCTGGCAAGGATGTGTTGCACTTCGATGTACTGATCGTCGGCGCAGGGCTGTCCGGCGTGTGCTCTGCCTATCATTTGCAGACGGCATGCCCGGGCAAAAGCTTTGCGATACTGGAAGGCCGCGATGCGATAGGCGGCACCTGGGATCTATTCCGCTACCCCGGCGTGCGTTCGGATTCGGATATGTATACGCTGGGCTACAGCTTCAAGCCCTGGCGCAGCGACAAATCCTTTGCTTCCGGTGATGCCATCCGCAACTACATCCGCGATTCCGCTTCGGAGTTCGGCATAGAGAAAAAGATACGTTTCGGCCATCGCGTGAAGCACGCATCATGGGATTCCCGCACCGCACGGTGGACGGTGGATGCCGAGGTGGGTCCGCAGCGCGCGCAGGTGCGGCTATCGTGCAACTTCCTGTCCATGTGCAGCGGCTACTATAACTATGCAGACGGTTATCTGCCGCAGTGGCCTGGCATGGAGCAATTTACCGGCCGTCTGGTGCATCCGCAGCACTGGCCTGCCGATCTGAATTATGCGGGCAAACGTGTGGTTGTCATCGGCAGCGGCGCCACAGCGGTGACGCTGGTGCCGGAGATGGCGCAGCGTGCAGAACATGTGACGATGCTGCAGCGTTCGCCCACGTATATTGTGGCGCGCCCTTCCGTCGACCCTGTTTCTGCGTGGCTGCAACGCAGGCTGCCTGCGGGTATCGCG
>JAYSKH010000314.1:0-6518 GCA_043726505.1 Undibacterium sp.
GGATATCTCAAAAAACCAGTTTGACCGCATCCTGCAACACAGCCCGGCTGCGCTGGGCTACAGCGTGCGCTGGGAAAAAGTGATTCCTTCTTATGTGGCATGGGCTGCCGGGCGTGAGAAGGAAGGCTGGCATTTTGAGCTGGGCGAGGCCTGGCGTGAGCGGACGCTGAACTGGCAGGATGGCGGAGAAAACGCTTCCGTAGTCTTGCGCGGCCGCATAGACCGGCTGGACAAAAGTGACGTGGGCGAATATGCGGTGCTGGATTACAAGACCAAAACCCAGACCGCACTGAGCAAGCGCCTGAAAGACGGTGAAGACCACCAGTTGCCGTTTTACGGCCTGCTGGCCGACGTGCCCGTCACCACCGCCAGCTATGTGGCACTGGAGATAGACAGGGGCAAGACCGGCTCCGCCGACGCAACAGATTTTACCGAATGGGCAGAAGCATTGGAAACAGCAGTCATCAGCAATATGCGGGCTATCCATAACGCGGCGCCGTTACCCGCGCAGGGCACGGAATCCGTTTGCCAATATTGCGACATGCGTGGCCTGTGCCGCAAGGGAGCTTGGTGATGGTGACGACAGCGGTCGTTTCCGCTCAGGCCCAGGCCTATGAAATCAACGGCGCGGCAGCCGACCCCGCCAGCTTTACGGCGGCGGCCTGCGACCCGCAGCATTCCGTCGTCGTTGAAGCCTGCGCCGGCAGCGGCAAGACCTGGTTGCTGGTCGCCCGCATGCTGCGGCTGCTGCTGGCAGGTGCAGAGCCGGCAGAACTATTGGCGATCACTTTCACTCGCAAAGCCGCGCAGGAAATGCGCGAAAGGCTAGTGCAACTGCTGCAGGAGCTGGCGCTGGCAGACCAGCAGGCCGCCGCAGTGCTGCTGACCGAGCGCGGCATCAAGCCGCATGAGCTGGCGGATGTGTTGCCGCTGGCGCGGCGGCTGTATGACAAGGTATTGTCCAGCCCGCAGTCGCTGGCGATGGATACCTTTCATAGCTGGTTCGGTAGGCTGATTCAGCTGGCCCCGCTGGCCTCCGGCGTGCCGCACGGCTTCAGTCTGGTGGAAGCCACCGGGGAAATACAGCGCGAAGCCTATGGGCAGCTGATGCAGTCACTGAAAGACCCGGACAATGCGCCGCTGAAGGATGCGCTGCTGTACCTGTACCGCGAAGTGGGCGACTTCAATGCGCAAAAAATGATGAACGCCTTCCTCGACAAGCGAGCGGAATGGTGGGCCTCCAACGAGAATGAATTCGATGGCCAGCCGCTGGACTGGCTGCGCGAACTGTGCGGCCTGGATGCCCAGCGCGACGCCAGACTCAGTCTGTGGGACGACAGCATGCTACGCCCTCGGATAGAAATGCTGGCCCGGATACTGGGCGAAGGCTCCGCCGCTAACCAGGGCAATGCCGAAAAAATAGAAAAGGCATTGACCGAGGGCGCTAGCCTGGATAATTTTGACAAGCTGTGCGGCGGTTTTTTCACCGGCACCGGCGGCCCGCGCTCGCACAATACCAAGACCAAGGCGCTGGCGGCTTCCATTACGAAGCACATCGGCCCCGACAGCGTTACCGCCTTCGAGGATGAATGCGCAGCGCTGGGCGATATGCTGAAACTGCTGGAGCGCCGCAGCAGCGAAAAGTTCGTGGTCAGCATCAATGAAGCGCTGTTCACCGTCGGCGCTGCTTATCTGGAATGCTACCAGCAGTTGAAGTCGGACCAGCGGGTATTCGATTTTGCCGATCTGGAATGGCAGGCCTACCGCTTGCTCAGCAATGAAGAATACGCCGCCTACCTGCATAGCCGGCTGGATGCGCGCTACAAGCATATTTTGCTGGATGAGTTTCAGGATACCAATCCGCTGCAATGGAGCATCGTGCAAGCGTGGCTGGATGCTTATGGTGATGATGCGGCCCGGCCCAGCGTCTTCATCGTCGGCGATCCCAAGCAGTCCATCTACCGTTTCCGGCGTGCAGAACCGCGTGTGTTTATGTCGGCCCGCGCGATGCTGGCCAGCCGTGGCGCCTATGTGCTGCGCACCAACCAGACCCGCCGCAATGCCAAAGTGGTAGTGGACGTGCTGAACCTTAGCATGCAGGGCAACCCTATTTATGCGCCGCAGACTACTGCATCGACGATGGACGGCGATGTGTGGCGTCTGCCGCTGATCAGCGAAACACTGGTGGAAGAGGTGGGGGAGGTAGAGGAGGCGCAAGAGGAAGCAGGCAGCAATCCTGGCCATTCCGGTCGTCCTTCTCTGCGCAACCCGCTGACCACGCCGCTGGAAGAAGCCGAAGACGCGCGCCGGCTGGATGAAGGCCGGCAGGTTGCCAGGGCGCTGCTGCAGGCAAGGCAGGCAGCGGTGGAATCAACCGGGGTGCAGCTACCGTGGAGTGAGGTGATGCTGCTGGTACGCCGCCGCACGCATTTGTCCGCGTACGAACGTGCTCTGCGTGAAGCCGGCATCCCTTTTGTGTCCAGCCGGCGCGGCGGCCTGCTGGAAGCGCTGGAAGTGGCCGACCTGATCGCCTTGCTGACGTTTTTGATCACGCCCGGCGACAACCGCGCGCTCGCACACGTGCTGAAATCGCCCGTCATCGGTGCCGCCGACGCTGACCTGATCGCGCTTGCGCAAAGGAGCGAAAGCAACTGGTGGAAACGGCTGCAGGCTACCGTGGATGCAGATGAAGGCGCCAACCCCATACTGCGGCGCGCCGTCATGTTGCTGCGCGTGTGGATGCAGGCCGCGCATGACTTGCCCGTGCATGATCTGCTGGACCGTATGCTGCACCAGGGTGATCTGCTGGCGCGTTACGCACAGCACGCGTCGCCCGCAGACCGCAGCCAGGTCATGGGCAATATCAGCGCGTTTACCGAACTAGCGCTGAACATGGATGCCGGCCGCTACCCCAGCCTGCCCAAGTTCATTGCCGCGCTCGGCGCTTTCCAGCAGGGTGGCCAAGCCGATGCGCCTGATGAATCAACAGTGGATAGTGCCGCCGATGCGGTACGCATCCTGACGATACACAGCGCCAAGGGGCTGGAGGCGCAAGTGGTTGTGATGCTGGATGCCAATAATAGCGATGCCGCCAAGGACCAGGTTGGCATCTTGTGCCAGTGGCCGCTGGAAGCCGGCGAGCGCAAACACTTTTCGGTATTTGGCCGCAAGGACCAGCGCGGGGCAGCACGCGACAAATTATTTGAGCACGAAGAACAGCAGGCCGCGCAGGAAAACTGGAACTTGTTATACGTAGCAGCCACCCGTGCCAAGCAGTTGCTGGTCGTCAGCGGTATTGCCAATAAAAAAGCGGAAGACGGCATCAGTACCGGCAGCTGGTACCAGCGCCTGGCCATGGTGCCCGCAATGACGGTGGCCGACATCGCGCCGGTGCAGGGCGACGCCGCGCAAGGCAGTTTTGAACTGCCCATCTTCAACCCGCCCAATCTGGCGCTGCCTGAAGCGGAAGCCGTAGAGGCCTCGTCGGAAGAGCAGCAAGAGGGCATTGCTCTGCACGCGCTGATGGAGCGTCTGACCCAGCAGCCCAAAGGCTGGCCGCTGGTGCTGCCGGAAGCCGAGGCCATTGCCAGCTGGCTGCCGTGCCCGGCAGGGCTGGCCGCCACTATCCGCAGGCAGGCGCATGCCATACTGAACCACCCGCAACTGGAGCGCTATTTCAACCCTAAGCATTTTGTCCATGCGCGCAATGAGATGGACATCCTGTTTGAGCAGCAGCTGCTGCGGCTGGACAGGGTAGTGGTGTTTGAAGACGAGGTCTGGATACTGGACTACAAGCGCCGCCTGCTGGATATGGAACGCGCCGATTACAGCGAACAACTGCAATTGTATGCGCACGCGCTGGCGGAAATTTTTGCCGGCAAGCGCATCCGTGGTGCATTGGTATTGAGTGATGGGCAACTGGTAGAAATGTTGTAGAATTTTTAGCAGTGATCGACGAAAAAATAACAACTGTCACACATGTGAGACGCTCTAGCTTATTGCTGTGCTTTTTTCTGATGCAGCACGCAGGCCAAGCGTAATGCGAAACAGGGAAGTGGCCGCTAACTTCGCCGGAAACTTTCACACTACTCAGCAATGGCTTACAACCGTAAGTTGTAAACCATTGCCGCCGCCAAGGAATGCCATGACCAGAACATCGTCCGTTAATGCCGACAACATCTACGAATCCTTCTCCGCCGAAGAGGTGCCGTGGGAAGACCACGCGCAGGGTAAATTCACCTGCCGCTTCCGGCGCCTTGGCAAGTTCGGCGGCGGCTCCCATGTCGGCGTCGGCATGGAAGAACTGGCGCCCGGTATGCGCTCCTGCCCCAACCATTACCACATGCTGGAAGAAGAGCACCTGTTTATTCTGCAAGGTGAACTGACATTGCAACTGGGCGACAAAACCCATGTCATGGCAACCGGCAGCTACTGTTGTTTCCCGGCAGGGCAAAAAGCCGGCCACTCGTTGTATAACCACAGCGCCGCCGTATGCCGCTACCTGATCCTGGGTGAAAATAATCCGAATGAGGTCGTCGTTTATCCGGATTCCAACCGTGTCGGCGTGCGGCTGATGGGGGAGGGGTATGATAAGGCGGCCGTCATGGAATACTGGGCCGGCGAGCCGGATGCGGCGGCAGGCAAATGAAACAATAGTAAAAAAATGCTACCGGAGTGGGTGCTGCGGCGCGCTTGCCGTAGTATCCAATCCCATACATCGCCAGCCAATAAGTATTGACTGGTGTCGGTTTGCCCAACTATAGTGACGAGATGATCTCCGAATTTGAATTACTTGCTGAAAAAGTCGCTTCCCTGGCAGAACTGGCGCACTCGCTGCGCCGTGAGAACGCCGACCTGCGACGCGATGCCGCTACGCTGACAGCGGAAAACCAGGATATGCAGCAGCGTATGCAACAGGCGCACGAGCGCGTTGCCGCGTTGCTGGCGCAATTACCTGGCGAAGAAAATGCCGATAAGGAAGCCGCATGATACAACTCGATGTCAATATCATGGGACAGTCTTACAAGCTGGCCTGCAAGGAAGGTGAAGACCGCACATTGCTGCAGGCCGTCGCCTACCTGGACGGCAAAATGAGCACGATTCGTGACTCCGCCAAGGTAAAAGGCACCGACCGCATCGCCGTCATGGCGGCGCTGGGCGTAGTGACCGAACTGCTGGCCACCAAATCGCCGGAAGGCCCATTCTCCGGCCTGTCGATTGCAGACGTGAAACTGAAAATCAACGCGATGCACGACGTGATGGACCACGCGCTGACGCCGCAGGAAAACCTGTTTTAACAATCCCTTGCATATCAATCCGGTGTGGTTTTTCGGTATCGCCGCTGCTGCACCGGCTATCCGCCGCCCAGGCTAACACTGAGGTGGCGGCTTTGCTTTGATGCGCCTTTTTGTCCCGTGCGGTATGCATTGTTCTCTATGGGGGCGATAGCGATTATTGCTTAAATTAATCAAAAAAACTGTTGGACACAAACGCTGTTAGGAGTACACTTCAATTCCCTGCCTTGTTCGCCATTGCCATATATTCCTTGAACCATTTATGTGCATAGGCTGTGGAATATTGTTCGATGGGCGTGAGCGTCGCTAGTCCGATGAACCCGAAATTGAACTGACCGTGGCCAACTTGAACCTCCTGGTTCAGGATGCCGGCATAGCGGCATTGGTGGGGACTTATTCCAGAAAGCGGTTGCGCAAGCAACCGTTTTTTTTATGCCCGCGCCGGTTGGTAGCTTCGCAGATATCTCTGCAGATGCTTCAGCAGATATCCCGGCACGGCATCCTCCCCCCGCATTTGCCTCCCTTGTGCAAAACCCCTTCCGCCAGCACTGAGATTTTTGTCAAAATAATGCGACAATAAGCCTATTCTCCACCACTTCCTACCTGATCATGTCCTACTGGTTGATGAAATCCGAGCCTGACGAAATCAGCATAGATGACGCGCTGGCCACCCCGAACCTGCCGTGGTTCGGCGTACGCAACTACCAGGCCCGCAACTTCATGCGAGACGGCATGAAAGTCGGCGACGGCGTGCTGTTCTACCACTCCAGCTGCCCGGAACCAGGCATCGCCGGCGTGGCCGAGGTCGTCAGCCCGGCCTATCCGGACGATACCCAGTTCGACCCCAAGAGCAAATACTTCGACCCCAAAGCCACACAGGAAACTCCACGCTGGATGATGGTGGACGTGCGCGCCTTGCGCAAGACGCGTTTGCTGAGTCTGCAGGAGCTGCGGACGGTGGACGCGCTGGCGGATATGGTGGTGTTGAAGAAGGGGAGCCGCTTGTCTATTACGCCGGTGACTGCGGCGGAGTGGAAGACAGTCATGAAATTGCTGGATAAAAAATAAGTTAGGAACTTTTATTTTTTTAACCCTTGGGCTTGGTTGCCGTTACCTTGTTTTTTAGATTGCTGGCCGGGCAACCACGCAACTTACCTAGCTTGGCGGCCGTCACTTAGTTTTAATGATTGCTGGTCGGGGGTAGCCCGACGGCTACTCACTTTA
>JAYSKH010000315.1:0-4918 GCA_043726505.1 Undibacterium sp.
TCGTCGTCTTCCACCAGCAGCACGCGTTTGGTTTTCTGGCTGAATTTGGATTCCAGTTTTTCAAATACCTGCTTCAGCTGTTCGCGCGTCGTCGGTTTGACAGCATAGCCAATAGCGCCCTGCTGCAACGCCACCTGTACGCGGTCTGTTGCCGATACGATGTGCACAGGTATATGGCGGGTAGCACCCGTTGACTTCAATTTCTGCAGCACGCTCATGCCGGAGGCATCCGGCAGCTTGATGTCCAGCAGGATCGCATCCGGCAGCAGATCGGCGGCCATCTGCAAGCCTTCAGACGCAGTCAGGGCCACCAGGCACTGGTACTGCATCTCATGGGCAAGGTCGTACAGGATGCGGGCAAAGTCAGGCTCATCTTCTATGACCAGCACGGTGCGTTTGTTTGCCGCAGCAAGATGGCGGTCATCCGGGAAAGTCACGGCCGGCATAGTTGCAGTCTGCGCAGTCGGTTTTAAGGGGGCCGGTGCAGCTTGCGTCGCAAATACCAGTTGCGATGATGAAGCCGATGAAGTCGATGAAGCCGATGATGCAGGCAGCGGAGCTTGCGTTGCTGGCACGTCAGCTACATCCAGCAGTCTTGCGGGCAGCGTCAGCGTAAAGGTGCTGCCCTTGCCGATGGCGCTTTGCACGGTAATGGCACCGCCCAAAAGGTTTGCCAGTTCGCGCGAGATCGATAAACCCAGGCCCGTGCCGCCGTACTTGCGGCTGATCGTGCCATCTGCCTGCTGAAAGGCTTCAAAGATGATTTTTTGCTGTTCGGATGCGATGCCTATGCCCGAGTCTTCCACGGCAAATGCAACGGTTCCGTTGCCACCCGCGCCGGCCGTAATCGCCAGCCTCACTTGCCCGGATTCGGTAAACTTGAAGGCATTGGACAGCAGGTTCTTCAGTATCTGTTCTACACGCTGGCGGTCGGAGAATATCGCGGGCGGCACATCCGGCGCAACATCCACCGAGAAAGCCAGTGCCTTCTGCGCGGCCAGCGGCGCAAATGTCGTGCTGATGCTTTGTGCCAGCGAGCTTACCGGTATGTCTTCAGGGTCAAGCTCCAGCTTGCCGGCCTCTACCTTGGAAATATCGAGGATGTCATTAATCAGGTTCAGCAGGTCGTTGCCAGCGGAATAAATGGTCTGCGCAAACTTGACCTGTTCCGTACTCAGGTTGCCGGGCTGGTTATCCGCCAGCAGCTTGGACAGGATCAGCGAGCTGTTCAGCGGGGTGCGCAGCTCGTGCGACATATTGGCCAGAAATTCGGATTTGTATTTACTGGCCCGCTGCAGTTCCAGCGCGCGCTGTTCCAGCTCATGCTGCGCGGTATTCAAGGCAATGTTCTTCTGGTCCAGCGCCATGGCCTGCTCGGCCAGCACGTGGTTAGTTTGCTGCAGCTCTGCGCGCTGGTTCTCCAGATTGACCTGTGATTCTTCCAGCACTCTGGACTGCTCTTCCAGCTCTTCATTGGCGGTGCGCAGCTCTTCCTGCTGGGTTTGTAGCTCTTCATTCAGCTGCTGCGTTTCCGCCAGCGCATCCTGCAGGCGCAGGCGCGACATCACGGCAGCGACGGTGGCGCCTATGCGCGGCCCCACCAGCGTCAAAAATTCCAGGTCACGGTCTGTCAGCGCATGCATGAAGCCCAGCTCCACCACGCCATAGCCATCCTGCTCCTGGTTGATTGGCACCAGCACAATGCTCGTAGGCATGCTTTCGCCCAAACCTGAATTCACTTTCAGGTAGCCGGCCGGCACATTGTCCAGCCGGATCACGCGTTTGGACAGCGCCGTCTGGCCTACCAGGCTCTCTGCATCATCAAAGTCCTGCCGAAGTGTTTCGCTTTCTTTGCTGAAGCCAAAGGTGGCCGCCCTGGTCAGCTTACCGGCCCCATCCCTGACATACAGCGCGCCGACTGCCGCATCCAGATACAAGGCAAGGAAATCCAGCAGGCTGCGCCCCAGTTGCTGCACCGAGGATTCGCCTATAGTTTTTTCCACCAGCTCGTTCTGGCCGTTGCGCTGCCACGCCTGCTGCTCAAGAATGACTGCCTGCTCGGTGCTGTGCAGCAGTGCATTGTTATACGTGTTGGACAGCCCGACCAGCTCGCGGCGGCCGAATACGGCCAGGATAACGCTCAATACCAGGCTGAAGATAACAAACAGACCTGCGCCGCCGAAGGACACACTTTTGGCCGAATCATTGCGCTCCTTCAGCAAGCCTTGCTCATGCTGGACGAAATCATCGAATTCCTTGCGCATCTCGTCGTATTCGGCCTTGCCGCCGCCCACGCGTGAAAAAGGCAGGCCATCACTTTTGCGGCGCGCCTCTATCGTGCCTACCGCATAGGCTTCCCACGAGCCATGCAGCGCAATAATTCGCCTGACCCGGTCCACCTGGATGGGGTTATCGCCCACAAACTCTGCCAGTGCCGGCAGCGCAGACGCAATCTTCGGTTTGGCCAGCATAAAAGGCGACAGGTAGTTTTCGTCACCCGTAATCAGGAAGCCGCGCACAGCGGTCTGCTCGTCTGTGACCAGTTTAGACACGTCATTGGCGTGGGCAATGGCCTCGTGCGTGTGGTCCACCCAGTCCAGCGTGGAAATCAGGTAGACCATCAGCGCCACAAAAACCAGCGCGCTGCCTATGCCCGCGGCGAGCGGGATGGTGACATTGCGGGCGAGGATGCGGCGAAAGTCCGCCTGATCAAGGGTAGATGAACCTGGCATTTTGCAATTTTTTTCAATTAAAGGCTTGAAGTCTATCGCAATTCCGTGGCTGGGTCTGGACATATTGGCATCTTCAGGCCATTTATAAATTAGCCAATGCACAATAAAAAATCCACCGCCCGCGAAGGTGGTGGATTTGACCCAATATGCCAGGTTTATCTGACCGTCAGTTTGAACTCAGATAGTCCACCGCCAGTGCAGACAATGCACGCGCGCCGACCGGTAGCGCAGATTCATCCACCTGGTACAGTGGAGAATGGTTAACCGGCGCTGTCTTCGGATCAATGCCCGGCGCGGTCGAACCTACAAAGAAAAACAGGCCCGGCGCTTTTTTCTGGTATTCCGAAAAGTCTTCCGACGCGCTGACCTTCGGCACCATCACCACCCTGCCGTTGGCCGCCTTGCCCAGCGTTGGCAGCATTTTCTGTGTCAGCGCATCGTTATTGACTGTCGTTGAATAATGCACAGGGCTGACATTCATGTCCGCCCGGGCGCCGCTGCTTTGCGCAATCGATGTCGCCGTCAGGTTCATGCGGCGCAGGATGTCGTCACGCATGCCATCGTCAAAGGTACGCACGGTGCCCATCATTTCCACCGAATCCGGCACGATGTTCTCGCGGTTGCCGCCGTGGATGGTGCCGACGGTGACAACTGCCGGTTCCTTCGTCAGATCAGTCTGGCGGCTGATGATCGTTTGCAGACCCAGCACGATTTGTGCGGAAGACACGATAGGGTCAATGCCGCCCCACGGAATCGCGCCATGCGTCTGCTTGCCAGCCACTTTGATCGTAAACGCATCGGCCGATGCCATCACCGGCCCGCTACGGTAGCCGATCACGCCGGCCGGCAGACCGGAAGACAGGTGCAGTCCAAACACCGCATCCACTTTAGGATTGTCCATAACGCCCGCATCTATCATCGCCGCCGCGCCTATGTGCGCGCCCGGCACCGCCTGCTCAGAAGACAGCCCCTCTTCCGCCGGCTGGAAAATCAGCTTCACGGTTCCCGGCAACTGGTCCTTCATGCCCGCCAGAACCTCCGCCACCGCCATCAGAATAGCCGTGTGCCCGTCATGCCCGCACGCATGCGCCACATCCACCTGCTTGCCCATGTGTGTGCCCTTGGCCTTCGACGCAAACGGCAAATCCACCATCTCCTTCACCGGCAACGCATCCATATCCGCCCGCAGCGCCACTACCTTGCCTGGCTTGCCGCCCTTCAGTATGCCGACCACGCCGGTGCCGCCGACACCGGTCTTGACTTCATAGCCCAGCTTTTTCAGATGCGCAGCCACCAGCGCCGACGTGCGCGTCTCCTGGCCCGATAGTTCCGGATGCTGGTGAATATCCCTGCGCCAGCTGATCAGCTGCGGCTCCACCGCCGTCACCCGGCCTGCGATGTTCTGCATGGCAGTATCATCAATGGCATATGCCCCGGTCGTTGCGCCTAGCGCCAGTGCCGTTGCCGCGGTTGCCGTTGCGGACTGCAATAATTTCAAACGCATATTCTCTCCGTTGTAGGTTTATATTTTTTCAATCAGGCTTTTTTCACTTCGGACTTCGGCCGCGGGGTCTCCGGGCGGCGTGCGATGCTGGGCATTTGGCGAGGGGTTGTTCGACAGATGGTGGGAGTAGTTTGCCATAAGTTGGAAGATAACGGGGCCGGGGTAGCCCGGCGGCTACTCACCCACATAGGTAACACATTGATTCAACCACATGGGTTACAGCTTGTTGCTGGGCGGTTGTTCGGCGGCTTATCTTGCTTGGCTGTCGTCGCTTTGGGTTTGGAATTGCTGGTCGGGGGTAGCCCGACTGCTACTTACTTCTTCTTGCTTCGCCAAGAAGAAGTAAGCAAGAAGAAGGCGACCGCAGACTTGCCCTACGGGTGATGACGCTGTGCGTCATCACATTTTGCGCATTGCCAAAAATGGGAAATGGGCGAAACTCGCCTTCGGCTCAGACAACACCCATTTCTGATCCATTTTCGGCAGAGCGCAAAATGCTGCGTCCCGAGCGGGGGTAGGTCAAAAGCAATGTCAACAACAGATTCAAAATCAGCCCCAACCCCTACAACGAGCTAACTCAGCTATAGCAAATTAGGTTCTTTTGAAAATGGAGAATCTGGTTGCCGCTGCTTTTGATTTTGTTGTTGCTATTGATTTTGACGTTGCTTTTGACCTACCCCCG
>JAYSKH010000316.1:0-19433 GCA_043726505.1 Undibacterium sp.
TTTGACGCTCTCGCTGCTGCCCGAGCTGGCCGCCAGCGCGATGCACATCGATGACGTCAAGATGGGCGTCAATTACGGCCTGAACAAGGTTCGCTTCACATCCCCGGTGCCAGCCGGCAGCAAGGTCAGGGCCAAGATGAAGCTATTAAATGTTGAAGACATCACCGGCGGTGCGCAGATGACCTGGGAAGTGACGATAGAACGCGAAGGCGGCGACAAACCGGCATGCGTAGCAGAAACGATCTCCCGCCGTTATTAAGTTTATCTAAGTTTAATTGATATGGGTGACGGGCCAGAAAAGCCCGTCACATCACGGTCGGACTTCATAGGGAGGCTTGCTCCCTGTTCCCTGCATCACATTTACCAGTATGTGCTCAACATCGGGCACGCTCTGCAGCAGTTTTTGCAACGCAGCCTCCTGCTCCGCTCCGGCAACGCAGCCTTCCACCCACACAAATTTTCTTTTTACCGTGACCCACAGGCTGGTGTCGGCAAACCCCGTGCTTTGCGCAAACTGCTGCTGCACTGCCTTGCCTATATCGGCATCATACATATAGGCATTTGGCTTGGCACAGCGACCCGCCATCCAGCAACTGGTGCCGCGCTCTACCCTGCCATGCTCTTCCAGTCGGATGTCTGCTTCATGCAGGTAAGGTCCCAGTGGAAGGGGGCAAGCCGCAATCGCACTGCGGACTTGGAAGAAAGGATCATTGAACCAGTTTTGCAGATCAGGCTTGTCTGCACACAACGCCCATACCGGCCAGAGCAGCATGGACAGTAATACGCTTTTTTTCAGCATGTGTGCCCCTTCCTGCCGCAAAGATCAACTAGCTCATAGCGTACTTGCATGGGGTGCAAGGGGTCGGAAGTTCTAACCTTGCGCCACAAAAAAAACGCCGCGTTATTTATCCCACTGGCTAAACGGATGCTTGAACAGGTTGGCGTTTGCATAGCGCCTGTCATGGCTGACTTCTTCACCCAGCCATGCCGGACGTGCAAATGGCTGCGCCTCCGACTCCAGCTCCACTTCCGCCACGACCAGACCGGCATTGTCGGCAAAAAATTCATCCACCTCCCACACCAGGCCGGCATGCGGGATACGGTAGCGGATTTTTTCTATCAGCGGCTGCTCGCACAGCACCAGCAGCTCCTGCGCATCCGCGACGGGAATCGCATACTCCCATTCGCCGCGCGCAATGGCGCCCTGCCCCTGCGCTCTGCCCTTGATGGTCATGAATGCCAACTCGCCATCGATACGCACGCGGACGATACGGTCCGCATGCGAAGACAGATAACCCTGTCGCATGAACGTAGATCTTGCGCCAGGCGTTGTCTCCGCATCCTGCTTCCAGCCCTCATTGGCGACCAGGAATTTGCGCTCGATTTCCACGCCCATGGTGTCAGGCCAAGGTGGAAGTCAATGTTGACGTCAGTGAAGCCAGAATAGGCTGCAACATCGCCTCGCCCAGCTTCATGCTGCGAGCACCGTCCCAGCCGACTTCTGCATCCGGCAGGTTATCGTTGTCCTTGAAAGGCAGCTCCAGTGTCAGCGACACGCATTTGAAATGATGGCCGACGTATTTGGAGGCCAGCTTCAGCATGTCTTCATTGTATTTGCTGGCGGCATAGCCAATCTTGGTCTGGAAATCCGGGCTGGCGGCAACAAAGCTATCAACAAACTCCTTCTGCTGCGCTGCCTGCTTGTCGCTGAAGCCCGCCAGCATCTCGCTGCCGGCCACAAACACGTACGGCAAGGCCTCGTCGCCATGAATATCCAGGAACAGGTCGCAGCCGGTTTCATGGATCTTGTTTTTCACCAGGAATACTTCCGGGCTGGTTTCCATTGAAGGCGTCATCCATTCACGGTTCAGATTGGCGCCTGCGGCATTGGTGCGCAGGTTGCCGCGGTAAGCGCCGTCCGGATTCATGTTCGGCACGATATACAGCACCGCGTTATCCAGGATACGGCGCGCAATAGGGTTGGCAGGGTCCAGCAACGCCGTCAGCGTGCCCTCCACCAGCCATTCCGCCATCGTTTCACCCGGATGCTGGCGCGCGATGATCCATACCTTTTTCTTCGCAGAAGGATCGCCGACCACGACCATGTTCAGATCGCGGCCATCAACTGTATTGCCCAGATCCACCAAGCGCGCCAGCGCCGAATGCTCGACGCTGCCCAGCAGCGCCAGATGACGTTCCCAGCTATACGGTTCAAAATAGGCGTAATACACGCTGTCGCCTTCCGGCGTATGGCGTATCGTCATTACCTTGCCGTCAAACTCGGTCTCCACACGGAACCAGTTCTCACGGTCATAGCTGGCCACGGCGCGGTAGTTTTCCCAGCCTTTCGGATACGTGGATTCACCGGCATTCAGAATACGCATTACCGACGGCTGGCCATGTGCGCCCTGCAAGCGGAAATAAAACCATTGTGCGATATCGGCATGCGAATCCTTGCGCAGTTTCAATTCAATGGCATCTGCCTGTTCCGCACGCACGACTTCAATCGCGCCGGCGTCAAAGTGTTGACTGATTTTGATGGACATAATTATTCTAGGTAAGAACTTCTGTAATCGGAAATTGCGCGATAGCGCAGAGGCGTCTATTTTCACGCCTTTTGACTTTTTTCTCAAAGAAAACCATGTAAATCGGCATAGCCGTATGAAATATAAATTTCATAGCGAAGGAACTGCGTCAAAAAGGCCAAATAAATTGCAGCCAAGCATGGCAAAAAGCCTACTGATCCGCTATAATCCGCAACTCAGTGTCGGGGCGTAGCGCAGCCTGGTAGCGTACTTGCATGGGGTGCAAGGGGTCGGAAGTTCGAATCTTCTCGCCCCGACCAATAGAATCAACAGCTTACGGTTCAAGCTGATCAAAAACGCAGTGCTGTATATTATAAATTTCTATAATATACAGCACTGCGTTTTTGTATTTGTGTGCCAGTAGCGCACTGCGGTAACGGATATCGTCAAATACTCTCAACTACATATTAAGCCCGCAGAATTGGAGATCATATGAGCAGTGTCGCGTACGAGGCAATGATGTTTGCACGTGAGGTACACAAGAATCAAGTTCGCAAATATTCTGGAAATCCATATGCTGATCACTTGGCTGAGGTCGCTGGTATCGTCGCGACCATTAGCCCTAATCCTGAACATATTGCAGTTGCTTGGCTTCACGATAGCATGGAAGATTGTGGCGTCCAACCAGAAACAGTACGTACGTTATTCGGCGATACAGTGGCTAAAGGCGTGATTGCCTTGTCAGATATGGAAACTGGTAATCGAGCCGAGCGCAAGGCATTATCGCGCACCCGACTGGCGGCGGCACCTGCATGGGTACAGACAATTAAGTGCGCCGATCTGATCAGCAACACTTCAAGTATCGTGAGGCATGACCCAAAATTCGCCGTAACCTATTTAGAAGAAAAACGGCTACTGTTGGACGTATTAAGCCAAGCCGATCCTCGATTACTTGCTCTGGCAAGAAAGCAAGCAGGAGTCAGCAGTAAGAGGCGGTAAACTGAAGGTTGGGTGCTAGCTTATTACGTTGCCAAAAGGCTGGCTAGACATCAATCACAATTGAACTAACACATAAACTTCGCTCGTTTTGCACCTAATGGTAATGATAGGCGGCCTGCCTATCCTACCGACTAAATTTAGAGCTTCTGACCTTGTCGCAGAGAAAGGAAAGCCCTACCGGCAATACGATAATCAACGCCCGCATGCACCGACGTGGCACTGGTCCCGGCAGTAATTCAGCTAGTTACCCAGCCAACATTGCAGTTCCTATGTGCCCACCTACTATTCATATAAATCATTTCCTTCCGGCCGTCTTAATACCCGGCCTGCAAGTAATTCAAATCTGACGATCTTATTGCGGCTACGCACCACGCCGCAGTTTTGCCCCTGCTTACGATCCAATGCAGGCCGCATGATCCGATGAAGTTCCACGGTGTATCTTAATAGGAAGTGCCTTGAATAAAACGAATGGGGAATATGATGAAACGACTTGTTTTGATTTCGCTACTGAGCGCGCTGCCTCTGGCTGTTGCTGCGCAGAGCACACCTGATGCAAACACCGTAACGATTTCCAGCGGCGATGCGCAGAGCCAGGCCTACAAGATGCAGCCGCGCGAATTTGCCGAGTTTAAGGGGCTTTACAGTCTTTCCAACGGCCAGACCCTGTTTGTGTTCAGCCGGCAAGGCACCACGATGTATGCGAACGTCAAAGGTCAGCCTGCGCATGAGATTATTGCCACCGGGCCCAATACCTTTGTTGCGCTGGACAGACAGCTGAAGATGACGATAGACCGGCGTACGAACGGCGAGGTCAGCGGTGAATTATTGATGCGGGTTGCGCCGCAGCTTGCGAACGGCGCTTGGTCGGCGGATGAATATAAATCTATTGCCTTTCGTTGACTTGTGGGTGGCTTGCCGCGCGAAATACCGCATCTGCAAAGCTGCGTCTCTCAATAAACCGCTTCGGCGGTTTTGTTGTTAATGGAGGTCGTGCAAGTTGTGCCGATACCGCTACTGCGGGCTTAAATGCCAATTCACTCATTTTGTTAACGAACGACTATTTTTCTTATTGTCGAAATCTCTATCAAATATTTCCACATGGAAAAATTATTTAAAACTGCGTTAAACCTGTGATTTAATAACAGATTGTTTCCACGTGGATATATTTCATATGAATAACAATTTGTTGATGTCGCTGGTACTGGGGCTCTCTTCCTTAGGCGTTTTTGGACCGCCGGTGTATTCGCTGATGACCTCGCAGCAGGACTGCGAATCGGCGACGTTGGCGTCTGCGCGTGGCAATTCCAACCTGCAGCTGGGCCTAATTACTAAAGAGAGCGCCAAATCGCTGGCACAGACTGCGGACCAGCAGTGCAAGCTGCACAGCGTAAAAACCAAGTCTGCACCGGAACTCGTCGCTACTAGTAACTAAGCGCAACCGCCGGCAGCAAATCACTGATTACAGCGCTAGCTGTCCAGATTCAACCATCCATATCATTCATATTATTTAAGGCCCCGGTGGCAGCATCCGGGCCTTTGTTGTTTTCTGGCGCCATTTCAATTCGCGCCCCACTCCCCTATTACAAGCTTCTGTTTGCAAACGCACAGAAGCTTGTTGCCAGTCAGACTACGCTAGTTGCTTGTTCCCGGCAGCCCGCTACCGTACCCTCTATGATTGGACGGCAATGACACACTCAAGACCGCTAAAGATATTGTTCTGGACGCTGGCGACTCTGACGCTGGTGATCGTTGCCATCGTCATTTTTATCCTGACCTTCGACTGGAACAACGCCCGTCCCTATATCAACCGCAAGGTATCTGAAAGCACCGGACGCGAATTTGCGATCCGCGGCGACCTGAAGCTGCGTTTTATGAAAGGTCTTGATACCGAGCCCGGCTGGCGGCGTTATGTGCCTAGGCCCGAGATCACGGCGAATGACGTACAGATGGCCAACCCAAGCTGGAGTACCGTGGGCCCGCAGATGGCCAGCGCGCAGCGTATTCAAATTTCGCTGCACCCGCTGCCGCTGCTGCACAAGCATGTGGTGCTGACGGATCTTGCGCTGAATGCGCCGCTGGTCGCCCTGGAGCGTCGCGCAGACGGCAGCAATAGCTGGTCGCTGAAGGATAACGGCCCTTCAGAATGGACAGTAGAAATTCAGCGTATGGCCTTTGCGGACGGTAATCTGCGTTATCTGGATGACGGCATCAATCTGGATCTGAAGGCCAAGATATCATCGATCGCGGATGCCAATGGCGCGGCACCGGCGCAGGATGCCAGCGCAGCAGAAGTACAGAAATTTGGCCTGCAGTTTGAACTCGGCGGCACCTACCGCAAGGCACCGGTCACCGGCGGCGGCAAAGCCGGCGCGGTACTGTCATTGAAGGACGAGCACACCACCTATCCGGTGCAGGCCAGCGCCAATCTCGGCAAGAACAAACTTGCCATCGACGGCACTCTGACGGACCCGCGTTCTTTATCCGGCATAGATCTGCAGCTGACCTTAGGCGGCGCCAGCATGGCGGACCTGTATCCGCTGACGGGCGTGCTATTGCCTGAAACACCTGCCTACACCACGCACGGACGCCTGCTCGGCAAAAAAGACGGCAAGGCCTGGACCTGGACTTACCAGAACTTTACCGGCACGGTCGGCCAGAGCGACGTAGCCGGCACGCTGCAATACCTGCCGCAGCAACCGCGCGCGCTGTTGCGCGGGACAATCACTTCGCAGCAGCTACGGCTGGAAGATCTGGGCCCTACCATCGGCGCTGACAGCAATGCCCACAAGGAGGCACGCGGACAGGCCCCGGTACAACCAGACCAGAAGGCCTTGCCGGTAGAGCAGTTCAACACCGCTAAATGGGGCGTACTGGATGCCGACGTTAAGTTCACCGGTAAAAAACTGATACGCACGCACAATATCCCGCTGGAAAACGTCGTCACCGACATTCACATGAAGGACAGAGTACTGAGCCTGACGCCGCTTAATTTCGGCATGGCAGGTGGTGATGTCACCTCCAATGTGTCACTGGACGGCAGGGAAAAAGCAATTGCGGCGCAGATCAAGCTGGCGGCGCGGCACCTAAAAATCCGTGAACTGTTCCCTACCCTGCAATCAATGCAGGCCAGTTTCGGCGAAGTCAATGGCGACGCCGCGCTGACCGGGCACGGCAATTCCATCTCCAGCATGCTGGCCAGTTCCAACGGTGAGCTTGGCGCGACCGTCAGCGAAGGCTCTATCAGCAAATTCGTGCTGGAGGCAGCGGGCCTGAACATTGCCAATGCCATTTTTGTCAAAGTCTTTGGCGACAAGCAGGTTCATCTGAATTGCCTGGCGAGCGATTTTGCCGTCAAGGACGGTAAGGCCGACGTGCGCCGCTTTGTTGTGGATACCGATGAAGCCGTCATCGATATCACCGGTGATATCGATCTGGCGCAGGAAGCGCTGAACCTGGATGTACGCCCCAAGACCAAGGGGGTACGCATCATCTCGCTGCGTTCACCGCTCTATGCCAAAGGCACGTTCAAACATCCTGACGTGGGCCCCTATAAAGGCCCGCTGGCACTGAAAGCCGGCGCAGCAATCGCACTGGCGGCCATTGCACCGGTGGCGGCCGTGCTGCCGCTGGTGAACATGGGCAAGGTGCCGGATACGGATTGTGCGGCGGCGCTGGCAAAAGCGACCGAAGTGCGCAAGGCCCCAAAATCAGAACCTACCGCAGCGCCGGCCAAGCCGGTAACCGAGGCGCAGGTACAGAAGGCGCAGCAGGACAAGAAAAACTAAGGCAGGCAATGCCACCTCGGATGCCGGGGTGGCGGTGCCGCAGGCTTTTGCATGGTTTAGATACACTAGATACACTACTTGCAGACTGCCACGTTGTTCAAAATGACATTGCGCCCTGTTTGGCTGATTTGGAAACGGGATTCATACTACAATCACGGGCATTCAAAAAAATAACCAGGACATCGCATGCCAGCGATCATTTCGATCCAAAATCTGACCAAGGCCTACGCCTCCGGTTTCCAGGCGCTGAAAGGCGTCAGCCTGGAAATTCAAAAAGGCGAAATCTTTGCATTGCTGGGGCCTAATGGCGCCGGCAAGACTACCCTCATCAATATCGTCTGCGGTATCGTGAACCCCAGCGGGGGCACGATTATGGCGGATGGCCATGACGTCATCTCCGATTTCCGCGCAGCGCGCTCCAAAATCGGCCTGGTGCCGCAAGAACTGGCGACCGACGCTTTCGAGAGCGTGTGGAGCACCGTCAGCTTTAGCCGCGGGCTGTTTGGCAAAGCGCCAAATCCGGCGCATATAGAAAAAGTGCTGCGCGACCTGTCCTTGTGGGACAAGAAGGATGCGCGCATCCGCACACTGTCCGGCGGCATGAAGCGGCGTGTGATGATCGCCAAGGCGCTGTCGCATGAGCCGCGCATCCTGTTCCTTGATGAACCTACGGCCGGTGTGGACGTGGAACTGCGGCGCGATATGTGGAAGATGGTGCGCGGGCTGCGTGAAAGCGGCGTGACGATCATCCTGACTACCCACTATATTGAAGAAGCAGAAGAAATGGCTGACCGCATCGGGGTCATCCGGAAAGGCGAGATCATCCTGGTGGAAGACAAAGCCGTGCTGATGGAAAAACTGGGCAAGAAACAGCTGACACTACACCTGCAGCATCCTTTGACCGCCATCCCGGCGGCGCTGGCCGGGCAGCCACTGACCTTGTCGGCAGACGGCAATGAGCTGGTATACACCTTTGATGCGCAGAGCGAACAGACCGGCATTGCTGAATTGCTGCGTAGCCTGGGCGAACACGGCATCGACTTCAAGGACCTGCGTTCCAGCCAAAGCTCGCTGGAAGAAATTTTTGTCAATCTTGTGAGGGCGCAGCCATGAACATTTACGCTATCCGCGCCATTTACCAATTTGAAATGGCCCGTACCTGGCGCACGCTGATGCAGAGCGTGGCGTCTCCGGTCATTTCCACTTCGCTGTATTTTGTCGTGTTCGGCGCCGCCATCGGCGGGCGCATGGTGGAGGTGGACGGCATCCGTTACGGCGCCTTCATCGTACCCGGCCTGATCATGATGTCGCTGATGACGCAGAGCATTGCCAATGCATCATTCGGCATCTACATGCCGAAGTTCTCGGGCACCATTTATGAAATCCTGTCGGCGCCGATTTCGGCAATGGAAATCGTCATGGGGTATGTGGGCGCGGCGGCATCCAAGTCCATCATCCTGGGCTTGCTGATCCTGGCTACCGCAAGGCTGTTTGTGCCTTTTGATATCGCGCATCCGCTGTGGATGATTGCCTTTCTGCTGCTCACGGCGATTACCTTCAGCCTGTTCGGCTTTATCATCGGCGTATGGGCAGACGGATTTGAAAAACTGCAGATCATTCCTTTGCTGGTGATTACGCCGCTGTCCTTCCTCGGCGGCAGTTTTTATTCGATCAGCATGCTGCCGCCGTTCTGGCAGAAAGTGGCCTTATTCAACCCGGTGGTGTACTTGATCAGCGGCTTCCGCTGGAGCTTCTACGGCATCTCGGACGTCAGCATTGCAGTCAGCACGGGTATGACGATGGTGTTCCTGGCGCTGTGCGCATCGGCAGTGTGGTGGATTTTTAAAACCGGATACAGGCTCAAGTCCTGATCCGAAAACGGAGCCCGGCGCAAATGCACGGGCTCCAATCGATTGCACTAGTCTTGCCCCCTACTCTCTTTGACCCATCCTCCTAAAATAGCTTCGCCCACTTCTTGACGGTCGTCCAAAACAATCCTAAAAATTACCCTAAAGAAATAATTAAAATGGTATTGAGCGAATCTTCCGCCCGGTATCCGCCCACTACGAAAAAAAACAACTTAAAACACGGTAATTTGCCACTGGAGAGGCCCATCGTCATATTCCGGTAACACATTCTGGCTACCATGCATTGCCTCACAGAATTTAGTGCGCCATTGCAATTTCCTTATGTAGTGCCTCTCAAGGACAGCCAAACGTGGATACCGACTTCAGTATCATGCCTGCCTCAAGTCGTAGCATTCAGCAACCGTCCGCACGAGACCTAGGTGTACTTGTACCTACCGTCACCTCCGAGGAAACCAATTCCAGGGTACTGGAAGTATTCGACAAGCACCGCGAGCTGATCAGCCTGCCTGTGCTGGAAGGCAACAGCCCGATGGGGCTGATCAGCCGCAATATTTTCATGTCACAGATGTCCAAGCCCTACTACAGGGAACTCTATGAGAAAAAGGCGTGTATCGCCTTCATGGACAAAGCCCCGCTGATCGTGGAAGCAGACACGCCGATAGAAACGCTGGCAGCGCTGGCCGTCAAATTCGGCGACAAGACATTGGCAGACGGTTTCCTGATCGTGGATGAAGACCGGTTTATCGGCGTGGGCTCCGGCCTGGACCTGATGCAGATGATGGTGGAGCTGCAGTCGGAAAAAAACCGCCAGGTCATGCAGAGCATTGACTACGCCAGCGTGATCCAGCGCGCGATGCTGAGCGTATCGCGCGAAGCAATGACGGCAGCGCTTGCGGATGCTTGCCTGGTGTGGGAGCCACGCGATATCGTCGGCGGCGATTTTTACCATTTTGAACGTTTTGAAAACGGCTGGTTTGCCGCAGTGGCAGATTGCACCGGCCACGGCGTGCCGGGCGCCTTCCTGACCCTGATCGCCTCGTCTGCGCTGACGCAGGCGCTGAACCGCCACGGCCCCGCCGACCCAGCCTTGCTGATGAGCGAAGTCAACCGTGGCATGAAGCAGGCGCTGGGCCAGCATACTGCAACCGAGCGGCTGTCTGAGTCGGACGACGGCATGGATGCGAGCTTCTTCTGGTTCAACGCTGCTGAGTGCACGCTGACCTGCGCCAACGCCAAGATGCCGCTGTTTATTTTACTGGAAGACCAGAACGAAGTGCAGACCGTCGAAGCGGAACGCGTGGGCCTCGGTTATGTCGATACCACCGGCGATATGGTATGGAAAAATAAGACGCTGCAACTGGCGCCAGGCGCGATCGTATTTGCGGCCACAGATGGCATCATCGACCAGATCGGCGGCGCCAAGAATATCGCTTTCGGCAAGCAGCGCCTGCGTGAAGCATTGTTGCGGCACCGCAGCCTGTCCATGCCGGAACTTGGCCAGACGCTGACAGCGGAACAAAAGGAATATCAGGGACAGCAAAGGCGGCGCGACGATCTGACTTTTTTTGGTTTTCGCGTTGACTGAATCATTTACAGGAACAGAACTACAGATGGAAAATCAATCAATCAGCGGCCAATGGCATGATTTCTGCCATTGTGTTGAAAGCCACGATGTCATTTTTTATTACGTCGGCTACTTTTCTCAGAACATCATTGCAGCGATGGCCGAAGCCGTCAAAATGCGGGTTGAGCACGTCGGCGCTGCCGGCCTGACACGGCGCAAGCTGTTCTCTTCGTTTATTGAAATGGCGCAGAACGTGGTCCACTACTCCGCCGATTTTAATGAAAAAACCGAGAACGCAGAAGGTGGAATGCGCCATGGCTCCGTCTGCATCTCCGGCAGCGGCGAGCGTTACTATCTGTATTGCGTCAACCTGGTGCAAGCCGAAGTGGCCGACCGTTTGCGCGAGAAGCTGGAACACCTGCGCACGATGACGATAGACGAAATCAAAAGCGAATACAAAGTGATGCTGCGCGCTGAAACGCCGGAAGAAAGCAAGGGCGCCGGCCTGGGCCTGCTGACAATGGCGCGTGACGCCAGCGAGCCGCTGGAATTTGAATTCATGCCTTCCGGTACGGAAGGCAATGTCATGTTTTACCTGAAGGCGACGATTTAAGCCGCATTGACGGCAGATTTAAGATGGTGGGTTCAAGCCACCTTCGGCGGGATACACAACGCTAGTCGGCGCTTTCACGGTTAGCCTCATTTTTGAAAAAGCAGGAATATGGAAAATTTTTTTATTGCAGCCAGTGCCAGTTCTCCGGAAGTCGATTTCCGTTTTGATGAACACCGCTTGTCACTGAAGGGCGAGTCGTACCCCGAGAATGCTGCTGCCTTCTGGGGTGGCATCATCGCTGCGCTGCGCGATTATCTGGGCCAGCACTCGTCGGGCGCACCTATTACCGTCAACGTGGCGCTGGCTTATTTCAACAGCTCCAGCACCAAGATGCTGTTCACCCTGTTTGACACCTTGAACGAAAAAGCGAAAAGCGGCACCCCGGTAGTACTGAACTGGTATCACGATGAAGAAGATGACACGATCTTTGAATTCGGGCAGGAACTGTGCGAAGATTTTTCCGATCTGACCTTCCATGACCATGCGGTAAAAGGCTGATGACACCGACCGATCTTTTCGAAGTTGAAACCGCAGCACTGGTACGGGTCCGCGAGGCCCTGGCATCGGACGGTATGCCCGCCGACGGCTACCGCGCGGCCCTGACCGAACTGGTCGGACATTATGAGCGCATGATGCGCGAAACCCGCCGCCTGATCGCCCGCAGCGACAGGAAGGAACTGGAACTCAACACCCTTAATGCCAAACTGCACCAGCTGAGCGCGGAGCTGGACTATAAGGCTCGCCACGATAACCTGACAGGCGCATTGAACCGCGGCGCCATCTTTGAGCGCGCCAACCATTTCCTGCGCAAGCTGCCGCTGTCGCTGATGGTGCTGGATATCGACCTCTTCAAACGTATCAATGACGAATTCGGTCACCCTACCGGCGACGCGGTCATCCGCGAACTGGTGGCCCGGCTTAATGAGTCGCTACGTGGCAGAGGCGAGATAGGCCGCGTAGGCGGTGAAGAATTCACCATCATCCTGCCCGACGTGGAACTGGATGCAGCAATGGATATTGCCGAAACGGTCAGACGCGCCATTGCCGACAAACTATTTACCTGCCTGCCGTCACACCAGGTAACGGCCAGCTTCGGCGTCAGCTGGAGCGAACCGGGCGGCGATTTTGAAGAAGCCTACGGTAGCGCGGATGCAGCGCTGTATCAGGCCAAGCACCGCGGCCGCAACCGCGTGGAACAGGCACATGTGATCGTGCACACGGCCAGCGCAGCGAATGACAATTACCTGGCGGCAGAAGGCTGCTGAAGCTGTACTCTATACCGTGGTGAAAAACAAAAAGCGAAAGCAGCTCACGCCGCTTTCGCCATTTTAGAATATCCAAACAGCACGCCTAAGCGTGCTTTTTTATTGCCGTCCGAGCGACTGGACGGCAGGTAATTTAACGAAGGGCCAGGCCAGCCGGCCTGGCCTTGACGACACTCTTGCGCGGCGCCGGCCTTGGCGCAGAAGCCCCGCCCAGCGCATGCGCACCGTCATACACCGCATCATGCGCGCTCAGCTTGAAGCGTGATACCAGTTCTGCCAACTTGCCCGCCTGCTCCTGCATGCTGCCTGCAGCGGCTGCAGCCTGCTCCACCAGCGCCGCATTCTGCTGGGTGACTGAATCCATTTCGGTGATCGCCTGGTTGACGTGGCCTATGCCCGTGCTTTGCTCACTGGACGCCGCGGTAATCTCGGCCATGATATCCGTTACGCGGGATACACTGGCAACGACCTGATCCATCGTTGCGCCCGCCTGCGCGACCAGCGAGCTACCGGTAGCAATGCTGTCTACAGAATCGCCGATCAGCGCCTTGATTTCCTTGGCGGCTGCCGCACTGCGATGCGCCAGGTTGCGCACCTCAGATGCTACTACGGCAAAGCCCCTGCCCTGCTCGCCTGCGCGCGCAGCTTCCACGGCGGCGTTCAGCGCCAGGATATTGGTCTGGAAGGCAATACCGTCAATGACGCTGATAATGTCCACGATGCGCGTAGCGGAAGCATTGATCGTTTCCATCGTCTGCACAACCTGCGATACAACAGCGCCGCCCTGTTGCGCAACGTCGGACGCAGATTTCACCAGCTGGTTGGCCTGCATCGCATTGTCTGCATTTTGCGTAACGGTGGAGGTAAGCTCTTCCATTGATGCCGCAGTTTCTTCCAGTGAGCTGGCCTGCGATTCGGTGCGGGACGACAAATCCATATTGCCGGCAGCGATCTCGCCGGATGCAGTGGCAATGGTATCGGCACTGCGGCGTATTTCGCCTATCGTGGCAGACAGGTTGAGCTGCATGGTCTTCATCGCAAACAGCAGGCTGCTGCTGTCACCTTGCTGCGTGTTGACAGTGATGCTGAGATTATTGGCCGCTATTTCCGACGCCACTTCGGCCGCATATTCAGGCGCACCGCCGATGGCGCGATTCAGGCTGCGGTTGACGACGACGACAACCAGGCCCAGCAGCACGCAGACTACCAGCAACACACCGCCCGATTGCAGCAGCGAGCGCTTGAATGCGTTATCGATATCATCCATGTAGACGCCCGTTACCAGCGTCCAGTCCCATGGTTTGTAGGTAGCGACGCGGCTCATCTTCGGCACCGGCTCTGTCTCCCCGGGGCGGGCCCACACATAACGTACGAAACCGGCGCCGCTGTCAGTCTTGCCGACCGCAGTGATGTCGCGGTACAGGTAGTTACCCTGCACGTCCTTGAAATCCATCATGTTCTTGCCGTTGTTCTCGGCCTTGAACGGATTCATCACCGCTACGCCGTCCATGCTGACGATCGTCACATAGCCGTCCTTGCCGAAGCGGAAATCCCGCATGGCATTGACCGCCCTCTGCATCGCCTGATCCTTGGGCAGAGCTCCGGAAGTGGCCATCTCGCCAAAATGCTTGACGATGCTCAGTGCTGCATCATCCACATTGCTGAGATCGTTGCTGCGTTCTTCTATGCGCAGGTTGCGGGTCTGAACGGCATTGTAGACAGAGATGCCAAAAATGCACAGCAAGCTACAGATGAGCGGAATCCACAGCTTTTGCTGGAACGATAGTTTGAACATGGTAAATCTCCCTCGTTGTTCTTTTATTACGATGGGATCTGGCGCCTGCTTTTTACGTGCAGGCTTACTACAGACCTCTTTTCAGCATACGCTGAAAATCTTGCTTAGAACACTAAGGAGCTCACAAACCCGCTGTTACCAACTCAAAAATGGGGAAATGTTGCAATATTTTGCAAATATGAAAGCTAGCGCGTGTTGACTTGCCGCGGCATCTGCATCACGTAGCGGCGGCAGTGCTCCAGATAGGCGGCTTCATGCAGCGACGCCAGTTCCACCGTGCTTTTCCACAACCAGCTGGACGTATGACCGCGAGAGCTTCCGCGGTGAAGTTCTTTTTGCCAGGCTGCGGCAACCGCATCATTCATTTGCCGTGCATGCGCCTTGCCGACAATGGCGCCGAAATAGCGCGCTACCTTGATCGCTTGCCTGGGGTTAAGCGCGTCGATATTAAGCTTCATGTCTTGCGGCCTAAGTTCCCGGACGAACACGGATCTGCCAAGTATGCGGCCCGCCAGCATGCGGTCGCCCAGATAAGGCGATAGATGGCGTGCGCCTTCCACGACGCGGTCTGCATTGGCTTTCGGCATCGCCACGTCGCGGTAGCGTGGCGCCTTGGCGGCCACCGCCTCCTTGACATCCATCAGGCAGATTTCCTGTTCTTTGGTTTCTTTTTCATCCGTGTCCAGCAGGATAGCGAAGCGCAATTTGCCCAAAGAGCTGCATCCCTTGACCCAATAAGCGGCATCAAGGATGGCAACATTGGCCTCGCTGTCACGGCTGCGCAGGCTGTTCACCATATGGATAGCATTTTTGTGAGTAAATATCTGCTGTATGGCTTTCTTTTCCTTTTCCAGCAACGGCCAGTATTTCTTGCCCAAGGGAATATTGGAGCTCAGGTCTTCTATTCTTTCCCTCGCCAACTGCTTCCACGAGCGTTTTTGTGCAACGCGCATTGCGGCCTTGACGATGGCGGGCACGGGTATTTCCTCATCCCGCTGTTTTTCCATCTGTTCCGAATAACCGGCCATCAGCACTTCCAGCATGTTGGCCGTCATCACGCCGGGCAAATTGGAACCGCGCGCGGCAAATGACAGCGACAAAGCCAGCCGTACGAGGTCATGCGCAGGATTACCGATCACCGTCTGGTCAAAATCCCTGATCTGGAAATCGACCTTGCCGTGGATGTTGGCCACCGGCCCCAGATTGCCGATGTGGCAGTCGCCGCAAATCCAGATCGGCGGGCCGTCCGGAATTTTTCCGACGCTGGAAGTTTCTAGCCATTCATAGAATTTGGCTGTGCTGCCGCGTACATAGGCTTGCGCCGATTCCGCCATCTTAAGGTTGCGGATTTCGGTCAATGCGCCGGAACGCTGAGCGGGCTGGGGAAGATGTTTTTTTATTTTTTTCATGATGAAGTTTTCTAAGGCTGGCGAGCACACCGGAGCCGGATGCGTACGAGCAGACAAGCTGCTACGGCTTCCGACTGCTACGGCTTCCGACACCTGCCATTTTAAGGACACTCTTGCCTGATCTCTATGCGCTGCCGTACACAGGCCATATCGGTTTCAGCACATAGCGTAGCGACCAGGCGAATTTCCATACTTAAAGAAAACTCTCTTGTTGTCTTACAAAGAAGATGGCCGTCCTCCGAGCTACTTCGAATGCAGGCGTGGTTAACATCCTGTCTGGGGCTAGTCTTTTTGCCTCTGTAGTAAGCGCCAGGTGGCTTAAGCCTCAACTCAAATGACCAGGAACGCAATGTCCAATAAATCCAATCCCAGCGTAAGCCAGGCTAAGGACCATCCTTCCGGCAAGGGTGTACCGGATAAGCCGGAAGCACCAAACCCATCCTCCGCTGGAGTTTCCCGCCGCGGCTTCATGCAGTCTGCGCTGGCCGCCGTAACCGCCGCCAACACACCCGCCGCCCTGGCAGCAGCTCCGAATACTAATGCGCCGGCAACGGCAGCCATCATACCGATGGCGTCGCCACAGCCGCTGTTGCTGAACGTCAACGACAAGGAATACAGCCTGTCACTGGAACCACGGGTCACGTTGCTGGACGCCTTGAGCGAGGCAGCCGGCCTGACAGGTGTAAAAAAAGGCTGCGACCGCGGCCAGTGTGGCGCGTGCACGGTACTGGTCAATGGCCGGCGCATCAATTCCTGCCTGACACTGGCAGTGATGCATGAAGGCGATAAGATCACAACAATAGAAGGTCTGGCCCAGGGCGAACAGCTCAGCCCGCTGCAAAGCGCCTTTATCGAACACGATGCCTTCCAGTGCGGTTTTTGCACCCCGGGCCAGCTTTGTTCCGCCACTGCTTTACTCAGCGAGTTGCGCTCCGGCGCAGCCAGCGCCGTAACGCCTGATGTGCGCCAGCCCGGCGTCACCGTTACCGCCGACGAGATCCGGGAACGCATGAGCGGCAACCTGTGCCGTTGCGGCGCCTATCCGAATATTGTCGCGGCAGTCAGCAGCGTCATTTTCCGCAAAACGTAGCGGCAGCAAACCGCAACGCAACCACGGACAACCACATTCAGCCCAGACAAACCCCAGCGAAGAGGTTCCCATGCAATCCATATTTTACGAACGGGCCAGTGACCCAGCCCATGCACTGCGTCTGGCGCTGCAGCCAGGCAGCAAATTCATCGGTGGTGGCACCAATCTGCTGGATCTGATGAAAGGCGGCGTCGAGCAACCTGTGCGGCTGGTGGATATCACGCACGTGGGGCTGGCGCTGGTCAGTGAACTGCCCGATGGCGGCATGCGCATAGGCGCGCTGACGCGCAACAGTGACCTGGCCGACCACCCGATGATACGCCAGCGCTATCCGCTGCTGACGCAGGCGCTGTTGTCGGGCGCTTCACCGCAATTGCGCAATATGGCAACCGTCGGCGGTAACCTGATGCAGCGTACCCGCTGCCCCTACTTTACCGACACCGGCTTTGATATGTGCAATAAGCGCATGCCCGGTTCCGGCTGTGCCGCGCGGGAAGGCTATAGCCGCACACATGCGATCCTCGGCGCCAGCAATGCCTGCATCGCCGTCAACCCTTCTGACATGAATGTGGCCTTGGCCGCGTTGGATGCAGTGGTGTTGATTTCCGGCCCGCAAGGGGACCGCCGTATAGCGCTGGCAGATTTTCACCGCCTTCCCGGCAATACGCCGCAGCAGGATACTGTGCTTGCGCCCGGGGAACTGATTACCGCAGTGGATCTGCCGCCCTCTCCTTTTGCTGCCCATTCGCATTATTTGAAAGTGCGCGACCGCGCCAGCTATGCGTTTGCGCTGGTGTCGGTGGCAGCTGCGCTGGAAATACGCAACGGCGTAGTCAGCCAGGCCCGTATTGCACTTGGCGGCGTCGCACACAAACCCTGGCGCGTGCCGGCGGCGGAAGCAATGCTTGCCGGCCGGCCGTTCAGCAGGGAACTGGCGCAGCAGGCTGCCACTCACTTGGTGTCAGGAGCCCAGGCTTACAAAGACAACCGCTTTAAGATAGAACTGGCGCAGCGCGCCATCGTCAGCTCCCTAGCCAGCGCATTGAACAATGCAGGAGAAAATGCATGAGCAACATAGGCAAACCCCTGGATCGTGCCGACGGCAGGCTCAAAGTCACCGGCTCTGCACACTACACAGGCGAGCATGCGCTGCCGCGCATGGCGCACGCGGTGATGGTGACCAGTACCATCGCCAATGGCCGTATCGCGGCAATAGATACGGCGCAGGCAGAATCCATGCGCGGCGTACTATTGATAATGACGCATCACAATGCGCCGCACCTGCCCAAGCCACCCAAACCGGCAGCCGGTGGTGAGCCCGCCAACCCCAAACTGAGCCTGTTGCAGGACGATCTGGTGCATTACAATGGCCAGCCCGTTGCAATTGTCGTAGCGGATACTCTGGAGCATGCGCAGGATGCTGCGCGCAACCTGCATATACGTTACTCAGCCGCCAAGGCGGTTACAGACTTCAATCAGGCCAAACAACACGCGCGCGCGCCGAAATCGCAGCCTGAACGCCCGACCGACACCCATCGCGGCAATTTCGCAGATGGACTGGGCAAAGCCGCCATCCGCGTGGATGCTGTCTACACCACGCCGCTGGAAAACCACAACCCCATGGAGCCGCATGGCAGCGTTGCTGCATGGGACGGCGACAAGCTGACCATCTATGATTCCACGCAGAATATTTCCGGCGTGCGCAAAACCGCCTCCAAGACTTTCGGCATAGACGCAGAAAATATACGTGTAGTGTGCCCTTTTGTCGGTGGCGGCTTTGGCAGCAAGGGCGCGACCTGGTCGCATGTGATGCTGGCGGCGATGGCGGCCAAGCGCTGCGGCTGCCCGGTCAAACTGGTAGTGGAACGCACGCAGATGTTCGGCCCTGTGGGCGCGCGCCCAAGGACGGAACAGCATATGCGGCTGGGCACCGGCGCCGACGGAAAAATGACGGCCATCGGCCACGACACCATTTCCAGCACGGCCTTCCTGGACGATTTTACCGAGCCTTGTACCGCGCTGACACGGATACTGTACGACTCCGACAGCTTGCAGACGACGCAGAGGCTCGCGACGCTGAACCTGGGCGTCCCTATTTACATGCGCGCGCCTGGGGAATCCAGCGGCAGCTTTGCACTCGAGTCCGCGATGGATGAACTTGCGTATGCGCTGCGCATGGACCCTATCGCGCTGCGCCTGAAAAACTATGCGGAGCAGGACCCTGAAAAGAAACTGCCATGGTCCAGCAAATCCTTGCGCGAATGCTATCGCGTCGGCGCCGAGCGCTTCGGCTGGGCGCGCCGCAACCCGGAGCCCCGTTCCATGCGCGCCGGCAATAAGCTGGTCGGCTGGGGAATGGCGACCGCCACCTACCCGGCCAACCGTAAAGGCGCGAAAGCGTCGGCCACCATCATGGCGGATGGCACGGCGGTGGTGCGTAGCGGCTCGCATGACCTTGGGACCGGTACCTATACGGTCATGGCGCAGATCGCCGCCGACGCGTTAGGCATGCCGGTGGAA
>JAYSKH010000317.1:0-3730 GCA_043726505.1 Undibacterium sp.
GCCGGTGTATCAGGTGGACGATCAGTGGAGCTGCCTTAGCGGTCTCAGCGGTTTGCGACATCTTGCAAGCCCCGGTCTATATTTGGCAGCATAGCCAACAGCAAGTCCTGCATTGCCGCAGCGGCCGGCGCAGTCTGTTCATCATAAGCGCAGGCGACGACGATTTCAGCACCGCCGTCGTCACCACCCAATAGTTTGCTTCTGGCGAGCATTAGCTTGAGCAGTTGTGGGCTGCTGGTGTCCACGCCAGCTTGTCGGTACCATCGCCACACCAGCAGCTTGATGCCATCCGCGGTTTCGATACTCTGGCGTACCGTGATAATACGGCGCCCGATGACGATGCCTTGCTCAGACGCCCCGGTTTCCATCCATTGGGGTAGGCCGGGAATGGCGATACGGCGTACTGGCGCCAGCAATTCCGAGCCTTTTAGCTGATGGCGATACCACGTCAACTGTAGCGACACAAGCCGTTGACCGTCACTGTAGTTGCCGGCTACGCGTTGAGGCTGGCCCGCATGAAGCGCGCGCCAGTCAGCAGAAGCTAGCGGGGCCAAGCGCCAGGGCGCGGGCGGCGCGGCCAGTGATAGCCGAGCTTCGGGATGCAGTTCTGGGGCAGGTGATTGCAGTATACGGGTCGCCACCAGTTGCCCAAAACCGATCAAAGTAATACAGGCTGCCGCCATGCCGATGAAACTGGCGGGAGATGCCGTTCCCACATGCAATCGTCGGGTCGTTACAGACGGCGCTTGCTGCCACTGCGGCTGGCGCCAACGGGCACCGCACCAGAACAGCATGGATGACACAATGCCGAAGAATACCCAGCCGTAGATAAGGTGATCAATCCCGACTGCCAACGTCATGTTGCTCCAATGGCCAATCAGCACAATCATGCAGGCACGCAGGCCGTTGGCGACAATTGGCACAACCAATGCGATGCCTATGAAGACCAGGCGCCGGACGAGGCTGCGATATGTCAGATAGGCGTATAGCGTTCCCAATGCCACCGAGGAAATCAGATAACGCAGCCCACTGCAAGCATCGACCACAGACCAGTTGCCGGTCGGCAGGGTCAGGGAATTATGTTCGCGAAAGACAGGAATGCCCAGTAACTGCAGCAGCAGTACGGTGAAGCGGGATGTGAATGCAATCAGCGGTGGAACCAATATTTCGCCGAACGGCACAGCAAGTAGCAGGTAGGCCAGCGGAAAAGCAATCGCGCGCGCGTAAGCCGAGCCCATTATCGCGACAACCGTTACTATCAGCATAGCTACCAAGCTATATTGCTGAAGTACATGCACGTTAGCAATCGTCGCCAGCAAGCAAAGCGCGCCAAATGCCGCCAGCGGAATCAGCGCCAGCGGCGATGGCTGGCGTGCCAAACCAGCCAGGTAGGCACGGCGCCGCCAGATGAGCCAGGCGGCAATTGGCGGCACGAGGATACCGTGGGCAAAAGTGGATGAACGCATCCACACACCGGTGATCGCACTGGCAGTGTCAAGCTGGAGCACTAGCAGCGCCAGGACGGCCACGGCAACGCTGGCGTGGGACCAGGCATTCGATGCAGCGATTGCAGGTGATAACGCTGGCCCGCATACAGGCCCGTCGCTTGCGGGCGCTGGCGCCAGCAATATGGCCCGGTCGGCACTCATGATGCGATCTCATGGTCCAGTGACCGCATTGGCAAGCCCAGCGCAGCGCCCAGGCGTTGCAGGTTACGCTCCCATCGGTAGTCTTGCAGAATGCGGCGGCGCGCGGCGTAGCCGATATCGGCCGGGGAGCTCAGTTGTTGGCCGATAAGCGCGATAAATTCATCCGCACCATCAGCCCGGATAACTTCTGATCCGGCAATGGCGCTGATTCCTTCCAGTGCCTGCGGTGTCGCAACGACGGCCTTTTGCATTGCCATTGCTTCCAGCACCTTGTTCTGGATACCCCGGGCGATCTGCAACGGCGCGACGGCCAGTGTCGCATGCTGCAGATAAGGCCTGATGTCTGGTACCGTGCCGCTGACGTGCACGCCGGGAAGGCGTCGCAGCGCCAGTATTTTCGGTATTGGGCGCGAACCGACGATGTGAAATTGAAGATCACGGAATTGCCGTTTGAGTGCCGGCATGACCTGGTGGGCAAACCAAATTGTTGCATCGATATTGGGCGCGTAATCCATGGCGCCGGTGAACACTACCACCCGAGCTTCATTATAAGGATTGCGGTAATGACGCTGGGGCGAGAAATAGTCGATATCAACGCCGTTGGTGTAGTAGTCAATTTTATTGGCCGACTCCGGCGCGCGTTGCTGGAACAGATCGGCCTCCGCTGGCGACACCAGCAATACCTTGTCGAAGGCGGCGGCGACACTGCGCTCGAAGTCCAACAGGCGCCGTCCCTCGCGATAGTACAGCCATGACAGCGGCCATGGCTTGCCATCGGCATAGCTATGCCATTTTTCCGAATCCACATCGACCAGGTCCATGACGCGCAGCGGCGGAGGGTTGGCGGCGCAATGCTTGAGGTATTGCGCCATCGGCCCAGAATACGCAACGGCGGCTGCGATGGGCCAGTTCTGCAGCGTCTGATCGACCCATTGCTGTAGCTTGGCGTGCCGAAAATAGGGGAGGCTGATTGCTTCACCACGCAGCAATGCCGAGAAGCCGGACACGCGCGCCCAATGCGGCGGCATGCGGATGAAGCAGGAACTGGTGCATTCAGCTGCAAGTTTTTCGGCAAAGGGCAAATCCTCGGCACTGTCGATAAAGCTCCCCAGGTGCACGCGAAAATGACGCTGCAAATACTGCAGTGCATGATAGGCGCGGATCTTTTCGCCTTTGTTGGGCGGGTAGGGGATCCGATGCGTCAGCAAGAGCAAGTCGCGCATGATACTAGCCCAACTGGCGCACGATATGTGGCCCGATGGCGTTGGCCAGTGGCAGCGGCAGCATGCGCCACGCCTTGATGAACAGGTCGAAGCTTGGATTCAGTGGTTGAATATTCCGCAGCTTTTTGGCGCGATGTAGCTGATAGTCGTAGTGCAATGCTTGCGGTGCGAAGCCCCAGTTTTTCTTGAAAGCGAAAGCGCCGGTGCCATATTTGCTGCGACCGAAATCGAACAGCCGGTATCCAGCGCCGCAAGCCCGGCGCATGACTTCCCAGTACATGAAGTCGTTACCGGCAAGCATGCGCGCAGCCAGCCCGCCACCGCCATAGTAGGGCAGCACTTCGTCGCGGAACAGAAAACTGAGCACGGCGCACACCGGTTTGTTAGCCTGTTGCACGCACAGCACCTCGCAGTCGTCACCGAATATCCTTTGCAGCGCCTGGAAATAGCGGCGACTGAACACCGGCGTACCTAGCTGATGCACGCTGGCGGCGTAGCAGTCGAAGAAACGCCGGGTATCGGTGTCGATCGTACTGCTCAACCCTGCTGTCATCCCCTTGCGCACCATTGCGCGCTGCTTGCGCGGGATTTCCAGCAAGTTATGCTCAGGATCGGCGTGCAGCGGCTTGCGGAAGGTAGCGTACAGCGTCTTGTGTAGCCAGTCCGCGTGCGTGGCATGCATCTGGCGGTATTCCAGATGGTCGACCTGCAGTCGCGCTGCCAGCGCCTGGGCGGCCGCATCGACTGCATCGGCAGCCTCGCGGTTGAGCGAGGCAATCCCCCCATACACGCAGAAGGGCAGCGATGTCAGCGTATTACCGAATAGCCGACTCCTGACCTGCGCCAGCGGCAGGATGG
>JAYSKH010000318.1:0-13274 GCA_043726505.1 Undibacterium sp.
CCAGATAGCGCGTTCACACAGCCACGCCCCGGACCACCGCTTATCCTTTGCACCTGCGGCACGACGATATGGGCGATGCCCTGCAACAGCTCGGGCAGCAGATGGCGGGCAGTACGCGCCACCTTGTGCGGCGGGTTGAATACCGGCCTAGGGCAGGTCTGCAAAAAGTGGAGGACTGCCGCTTCGGAGTCCCCGGTTGCGTCCGCATCGGCCATCGCATTGAAGACCAGGTCGTAGTGCGGCAGTTTTGCTGCCTGGTCTTCGCTGGCATATTCAATCATCCAGTCCAGCAAATTATTTTTTTCCTTGCTGAACAGATAGCTGAGGTTAACATTGCCTTTTCCGGCGTCGAACAGAATCAGCACCGTTCTCGCTGCTCCACGCGTGTATTTTTCAAACAGGTTTTGCCGTGTATAAGCGTTGTCGATATGACGCCGCGCTTCTTCCTTGCGGCCATCTTCCATCATTATTGCTGACAGGTTGATGTGAGAACCTACATGCCTTGGATTCACATCCAGCGCCTGCCGGTACCAGCGTTCTGCTTCGGCATATTGCTGCAGGCGACCGTGGACAACGCCCAGGTTATATAGTGCGTCCACATAGTCGGGGCGGCAGTGCAGCGCCTGCATGAAGCAGGTAATCGCCGCCTGCGGGTCATTGAGGCTGTCTCTCGCTACGCCCAGATGGAAATAGGCTTCCGCCATGGACGGTGAGATGGCTATGGTCTTTTGATAACGTAGCACCGCTTCGTGAAGGTTGCCCGTTTCCAGCAGCAGGTCGCCGAGATTGAGACTGGCAGCGGCATACTCCGGCGCGAGATTCAGCGCTTTTTCAAATACTGCTGCGGCGTCGCCGAACTTTCCAAGACGCCGCAGGCTGTTGCCCAGATTGTTATAGGGTTCCGCATATTCCGGTTTGATCTTTATCGCCTGCCGGTAAGAGTCTGCAGCCTGCTCAGTCAGGCCCTGGTCGAAGAAGATATTACCGATGCTGTTATGCGTTTCCGGCAGGTTCAGAAGCAGCGCGTTGCGGTAGGCGGTCAGCGCTTCCTCCAGCCTGCCCAGTGCATACAGCGCGCCGCCCATATTGTGTGCGGCATCCGCGAAATCCGGCTGCAGATCCAGTGCCTTGCGATAGTTGCCGGCTGCTTCAGCATATTCACTGCGGCTTTTCTGCACATTGGCCAGATTGTAATAAGCCTCTGCAAATTGCGGATGCAACTCGATTGCCGTCGCAAAATAGGCTATGGCCTCTTCCAGCTTTCCGCTGTGCTGTGCTGTATTGCCCATGCCGAAAAAAGCCGATGCGCAACGAGGATCTATCTGTAATGCAAACGCATAACATACCATTGCCTGGTCGCAGGAGTTTCTGGCGCGGTAGGCCATGCCAAGCGACAACAGGTAGTTGATGTTTTGCGGGAACAGTGCGTTCGCCTGAGAGATCAGTGCAATGGACAGATCCGCGTCGCCCAGTTCGCAAGCGGCTACCCCCATCAGATGTAAGGCATCCGCGTTTCTCGGGTCTTCTTTCAGGATGCTCTCGTAAATTTCCACGGCATCCACCAGGTGCCCGGACCGGTGATGTTGCAGCGCGACCTGGATATTCATCATATTTTTTAGCTGATTGCATGAGTCTGATGCTGAAAAAGATAATGCAAAGCAGGGGGCTTGTCGAACTGCGGCGGCGTTCTTAAAACGCCCAACTGTTAAGTGTTTTAAGACATTGCAACGTAACGTAACGCAGGTTTTCCAGCGGTTAAGATCAGTGTTTTATGCGAGGCTGGATTTATCCGGTTTTGATAGCGGATACGGATTTTTCTGCATGTGGAGAGACCGGAGGACAGGCGCACGCCGCGTCGGCGTGAAAATGCGGGGTGGAGGGACGCAGGCTTGGTGATACAAGACGTTACCAAAGAGATGCCTGCCGCTGCCACGGTTTGCGCAGTACGTAATTGCACAAAAACACCCGGAAAAATTCGCATCATCATGCAAAAATCGACGGAAAGCGCGGATTGCCATCCTCCTCAAGAGCCAGCCGGCTGGTGCTGCCACAGAGCAAGTGTGCGTTGGCGAACGGAAGCTGTTCCGGGGGGGCGGTAGTCTTTGCAATAGTCTTTGCCGGATAGCAATCGCTGCCTGTCTCCGAGCATCTGTTGTGCTTTCCATGCGCGCTCGTCCGTCGCCGTAGTATCTGCCAATGTTGCAGCGGCTTCTGGATTATGCTTTAGCTGCGCGGCGGTTTTTCATGCCGGCTATTCCAACGATAAACGTGCGGATAAACGTGCGGCCTATAGCGCCGATGCGAGCATGCGTTGACACGGATGTCTGATAAGTCTAAGTGCCTTACTCAAGGAGAAATTTAATGAAGCTGGGAATGATAGGATTGGGACGCATGGGCGCCAACATGGTCAAGCGCCTGAGCAAGGGCGGCCACGAATGCGTCGCCTACGATGTGAACCAGGATTCGGTAAAGGCGCTGCTGCAGCCGGGTGTGACGGGCGCTTCCTCACTGGAAGACCTGATCGCTAAGCTGCCCAAGCCGGCAGTCGTATGGCTGATGGTGCCAGCCGCCTTCGTCGACCAGAGCCTGGCGTCGCTGGAACCCTTGCTGAGCCCCGGCGACATCATCATCGATGGCGGCAATTCCTACTACCACGATGACGTGCGGCGCGGCAAGGAACTGGGTGCGCGGCAGATCCACTATGTGGACGTAGGCACCAGCGGCGGCGTCGCCGGTTTTGACCGCGGCTATTGCCTGATGATAGGCGGCGAGGCCGATATCGTGCACCACCTTGATCCCATCTTCGCCACGCTTGCGCCCGGCAGCGGCTCCATTGCCGCTACCAGCGGCCGCACCGCCGGCAGCAGCACGGCTGAGCTGGGCTACCTGCATTGCGGCCCGCAGGGCGCGGGCCACTTCGTCAAGATGATACACAACGGTATTGAATACGGCATCATGGGGGCGTACGCAGAAGGCTTAAATATCCTGCATAACGCCAATATCGGCAAGCAGGAACATGAAGCGGATGCCGAGACCACGCCGTTGCGCCATCCCGAGCATTACCAGTACGAATTCGACCTGCCGGAGATTACCGAATTATGGCGGCGCGGCAGCGTCATCGGTTCCTGGCTGCTGGATCTGACTGCCGGCGCCTTGCTCAGCGATCCCAAGCTGGACAAATATGCGGGCCATGTTTCTGATTCGGGCGAGGGCCGCTGGACCATCAACGCGGCTATCGACGAAGGTGTGCCGGCGCCTATCCTCAGTGCGGCGCTATATGCGCGGTTCAGCTCACGCGGCAATGCCGGGTTTGGCGACAAGGTGCTGTCGGCAATGCGGCATGGCTTTGGCGGACACGTCGAAAAAGACGCGAAACCTAAAGGGGAATGACCATGACTAAGCCCCATTCCGACGCGCTGGTCTTTTTCGGCGTCACCGGCGACCTTGCCTACAAGCAGATTTTTCCGGCGCTGCAGGCGCTGGCCAGGCGCGGCGAGCTGGAGATGCCGGTCATCGGTGTAGCGCGTTCGGACTGGAGCCCGCAGCAGTTCCAGGATCGCGTCCGCGACAGCCTGGAAAAGCATGGCGGCGTGGATGAGGCAGCATTTGCCAAGCTATCATCCAGGCTGCAATTCCTTAGCGGTAACTATACCGATGATGACACTTACCGGCGTCTGCATGAGTTGCTGGGCGCTGCGAAGCATCCGCTGCATTACCTGGCGATTCCACCCAGCATGTTTGAACCCGTCGCGCAGGGTCTGGCCAAATCGGGCTGCGGCGAAGGCGCCAGGATCATCGTCGAAAAGCCTTTTGGGCGCGACCTTGCTTCGGCTCAGCAGTTGAACCTGACCTTGCACAAGTTCTTTGCTGAAGACGCGATTTTCCGCATGGACCATTATCTGGGCAAGGAAGCGGTGGAGAACCTGCATTACTTCCGCTTCGCTAATACCTTTGTCGAACCGGTATGGAATAGCACCTACATCGCTAGCGTGCAGATCACGATGGCAGAGCAATTCGGCGTGCAGGGCCGCGGTGCATTTTACGAAGAAGTAGGCGCGTTGCGCGACGTAGTACAGAACCATCTGCTGCAAGTGCTGGCGCTGCTGACGATGGAGCCGCCTCAGGGTAGCGATGTCGATTCCATGCGCGATGAAAAACTGCGTGTGCTGAAGGCAATGCGGCCGCTGGAACCGGCAGAGCTGGTCAGAGGGCAGTTTGAAGGCTACCGCGACGAGGAAGGCGTTGCGCCCGGCTCGGTAGTGGAAACCTTCGCCGCCTTGCGCCTGCATATCGATAACGCGCGCTGGGAAGGCGTTCCCTTTTACATACGCGCCGGCAAACAGCTGCCCGTCACCGGCACCGAGGTGCTGGTCAGACTCAAGCAGCCAGCCCATCCGGTATTCAGTGTTGACCGCTCCTGTTGCGAGAATTATTTCCGCTTCCGGCTCAGCCCCGATGTACTGATTGCCATAGGCGCGCGCACCAAACTGCCGGGTCAGGCGATGACAGGCGAGGCTAGCGAGCTGATCGCGCAGCGTCATGCGCATGAAGAGATGACGCCGTATGAGAGGCTGCTGGGTGATGCGATGCACGGTGACACCGCGTTATTCACGCGCGGCGACACGGTGGAGGCTGCGTGGAAGGTCGTTGACCCCGTGCTCGACAGCAAGGCGGCTTCGCTGGCTTACGCGCCCGGTACGTGGGGGCCGGCTGCAGCGACCGATATCATTGCCGGCGACGGTGGCTGGAACGAGTTGTCGATAGAAAGCAAAAAAGATGATGCAAAGTGACACGACCGACGGTCTGGTATTTCTGTTCGATTGCGACAATACGCTGCTGGACAACGATGGCGTGCAGGCAGATTTGCGCAAGCATCTGGAGCAAGAGTTCGGCGCCGCTTGCAGCGAACAGTACTGGACTATCCTGGAGCAGCTGCGCACCGAACTGGGCTACGTCGATTACCTCGGTGCATTGCAGCGCTACCGCAGCAGCACAATGAATGATCCGCGGCTGCTGCGCATGTCCGGCTTCCTGCTCGATTATCCGTTTGAAAACCGCCTGTATCCGGGCGCACTGAGCGTGCTCGCGAGGCTGGGAACAATGGGGAAGACCGTCATCCTGTCAGATGGCGATGTCGTCTTCCAGCCGCGCAAGATACAGCGCTCCGGCCTGTGGCAGGCCGTAGAAGGGCGAGTGCTGATCTACATCCACAAGGAACAGATGCTGGAAGATATGCAGAAGCGTTTTCCTGCCGCCCACTATGTGATGGTGGACGACAAGCTGAGCATTTTGACAGCGATGAAAAATACGATGCGGCACAAGCTGACGACGGTATTCCCGCGCCAGGGCCACTACGCGCTGGACCCGCACAATCTTGCTACCTATCCGGCTGCCGACGTTGCAGTCGAACGTATCGCCGATCTGATCAACCATGACTTCTCCGCGCTGTTGCAAAACGCGGAAACAGGCATCAACGAATGAGGACAATGACATCATGAACGCCAACGACCATTTGCACGAACTGGGCCAGAGCCTGTGGCTGGATAATATCACGCGCGGCATGCTGAAAGACGGCACGCTGCAACGCTACATAGACGATTTTGCCGTCACCGGCCTGACGTCGAATCCCACGATCTTTTACCAGGCGATCAAGGGCAGCGATGCCTACGACAAGGCCATCGCCGACAAGGCCGGCGTGGGTTTATCCGGCGAAGGCCTGTTTCTGGAACTGGCGCTGGAAGACCTGAAGCAGGCCGGTGACCTGTTCCGCAAGATAAATACAGATACCGGCGGTGTGGATGGCTGGGTATCGCTGGAAGTGTCACCGCTGCTGGCAAACGACACCGCAGGTACTGTAGAGGAAGCAAAGCGCTTGCATGCACGTGCGCAGGAGCCCAACCTGTTCATCAAGATACCGGGAACGCCTGCCGGTATCCCTGCGATTGAAGAAGCGATCTTTGCCGGCGTGCCGGTCAACGTCACGCTGCTGTTTTCGCGCGAGCATTACCTGGCCGCAGCCGAAGCCTATCTGCGCGGCATAGAACGGCGTATCGCCGCCGGACTGGACCCCAAGGTAGGATCGGTGGCTTCGCTGTTCATCAGCCGCTGGGATGTGGCAATCAAGGGCAAGGTAGGCACTGAGCTGGAAAACCGCCTCGGCATCGCGATTGCGCAGCAGACCTATATCGCTTACCGCGAGCTGCTGGCATCGCCGCGCTGGCGCAAGCTGGCGGAGACGGGAGCCGAGCCGCAGCGCTTACTGTGGGCAAGTACCGGCACCAAGGATCCGGCTGCGCCCGATATCCTGTATGTGCAGGCGCTGGCAGCGCCGAATACCGTCAACACGATGCCCGAGAAAACGCTGTTGGCATTTGCCGATCACGGCAAGGTCAATGGCAGCATGGCGGCAGAAGGCGGCGACGCAGAGAAAACGCTGGCAGAATTTGCCAAAGCCGGCATCGATGTTGGTGCACTGGCGCAGCAGTTGCAGCTTGAGGGGGCGGAATCCTTCGTCAAATCATGGAATGAGCTGATGCAGGTCATCGCGGACAAAACCCGCACGCTGGCAAAACCGGCAGCGGCAGAAAAGGCTAACGGAACCCGGCCATGAGCGAAAATAAAGTGACCAGCGAGGTCCGCCCACATCTGACCGCATTGCCGGCATGGCAGGCGCTGACGCAACATTACCAGCAGACAGGCGAGCTCCATCTACGCCAGATCTTTGCCGATGATCCGCAGCGCGGGGAGAGGCTGGTTGCCGAAACCGGCGGGCTCTATCTGGACTATTCCAAAAACCGCGTCACCGATGACACAATGCGCCTGCTGCTGCAGCTGGCAAAAGATTGCGGATTGGCGGAACGGATAGAGGAAATGTTCAGCGGCGAGAAGATCAATACTAGCGAGAAGCGTGCCGTGCTGCATGTGGCGCTGAATGCGCCGCAAAATGAACACATCATCGTCGACGGCGTGGATGTCGTACCGGAAGTGCATGCAGTGCTGGACCACATGTCCCGCTTTTCGGAAGACGTGCGCAGCGGACGCTGGCGTGGTCACACAGGCAAGGCGATACGCAATGTCGTTAATATCGGCATAGGCGGCTCTGACCTGGGCCCGGTGATGGCTTATGAGGCTTTGCGCCACTACAGCCGGCGTGACATGGAATTCCGCTTCCTGTCGAACATCGATGGCACCGATTTTGAAGAAGTCACGCGCGACCTGGACCCGGAGGAGACACTGTTCATCATCGTCTCCAAGACCTTTACCACACAGGAAACACTGACAAACGCACATACGGCGCGCGACTGGAGCCTGAAAAAGCTGCAGGACGAAAAGGCAGTTCAAAAGCACTTTGTCGCCGTGTCCACCAATGACGAGGGCGTCGCCAAATTCGGCATAGACACTGCCAATATGTTCGGCTTCTGGGACTGGGTAGGTGGCCGTTATTCTATGGATTCGGCGGTGGGACTGTCGACGATGATCGCGGTCGGGCCGGATAATTTCCGTGCCATGCTGGCCGGCTTCCATGCGATGGACGAACATTTCCACAGTACGCCTTTTTCAGCAAACCTGCCGGTGCTGATGGGGCTGCTGTCTATCTGGAACAATAATTTCGTCGGCGCCAAAACAGCTGCCGTACTGCCGTATGAGCACTACCTGAAACGTTTCCCCGCCTATCTGCAGCAACTGGCAATGGAGAGCAATGGCAAGCATGTGACGCTGGATGGCGCGCCGGTGGATGTTTCCACCGGGCCGGTGTACTGGGGCGAACCCGGCACCAATGGCCAGCATTCGTTTTACCAGCTGATCCACCAGGGCACGCAGATTGTTCCCTGCGATTTCATCGGCTTTTGCCAGCCTCTAAATGACGTCGGACGCCATCACGACCTGCTGCTGGCCAACCTGTTTGCGCAGACCGAGGCGCTGGCCTTTGGCAAGACCGAACAGCAGATCCGCGCGGAAGGCCGCGAAGAGTGGCTGGTGCCGCATTTGGTATGTGAAGGCAACCGGCCTACCAATACGCTGCTTGCGCAAAAGCTGACGCCGTTTGTGCTGGGACAACTGGTGGCGCTATATGAACACAGCGTATTCACGCAGGGCGTGATCTGGAATATCGATTCCTTTGACCAGTGGGGCGTGGAGCTCGGCAAGGTGCTGGCGCAGCGTATCGTGCCCGAACTGGAGAGCAAGGATGAACCCAAACTGGAGCACGACAGCTCCACCAATGCGCTGATACGGCGCTACCGTCAACTGCGGAAGGAATGAACATGAATCCCGGATACAACAAACCCCTGTACCTGCTGCCCTTCGACCACCGTGAATCTTACCTGAGCGGCATGTTCCATTTTGAAGCGCCGCTGACACAGCAACAGCATGCCGCGGTGGCGGATAGCAAGCGTGTCATCTATGATGGCTTCCGCGAAGCGGTCACCGGCGGTGTAGCTGCATCCAGCGCCGGCATACTGGTCGACGAGGAGTTCGGCGAACAGATATTGCGCGATGCAATTAAAAGCGGCTATGTCACTGCCGTATCCGTCGAAAAAAGCGGCCAGCAGGAATTTGAATTTGAATACGGCGATGGCTTTGCCGCGCATCTGGATGCCGTCAAACCGACCTTTGCCAAGGTGCTGGTCCATTACAACCCTGAAGGCGATGCCGCGATGAACCAGCGCCAGGCCGCAAGGCTGAGGCGGGTATCCGATTATTGCCGGCAAAGCGGTCGCCGTTTCATGTTCGAGCTGCTGGTATCGGCAACCGAAGAACAGCTCAGCTATTTGCACGGCAACAAGGATAACTACGACAGCCAGCTACGTCCGCCGCTGATGCGCCGCGCCATCCGCGATCTGCAGGATGCCGGTGTGGAACCTGATGTATGGAAGATAGAAGGGCTGGACAAGCGTGAAGATTGTAAAATGACGGTCGATACCGTGCGGCGTGACGGACGGCGGCAAGTCAGCTGTATCGTACTGGGGCGCGGCGCGGATGAGAACAAGGTGGTGCAATGGCTGAAGACGGCTGCGGCGGTACCGGGGTTTACCGGCTTTGCCGTCGGCCGCACCAGCTTTTGGGATGCCGTCGCCAACTATGAAGCAAGGAAAATCACCCGTGAAGAAGCGGTATCCCGCATCGCGCGGCGCTACCGCGAGTGGGTCGATATTTTTGAACAGGCGCATCAGGCCGGTGCCGCTAATCCGGATAGTGCAGTTGCAAAGGCAAATACATGAACATCAGTCCCCTCGCCGGAAAACCGGCTCCCGCTTCGCTGCTGGTCAACATACCAGCGCTGGTATCGGCCTACTACACTGAAATTCCCGATCCTTCGGTGCCCGCGCAGCGGGTTGCCTTCGGCACCTCGGGCCACCGTGGTTCATCGCTGGAGTTGAGTTTCAATGAATGGCATGTGCTGGCCATCAGCCAGGCGATCTGCGATTACCGCGTGAAGGAGGGCATTACCGGCCCGCTATTCATGGGCATCGATACGCATGCGCTATCGTCACCTGCCTGCGGCAGTGCGTTGCAGGTGCTGGCGGCGAATGGTGTCGACGTATTGCTGGCGGAAAAAGATGAATACACGCCGACGCCGGCAGTGTCGCTGGCGATACTGATGTACAACAAAGGAAAAAACGGCAAGGGGAGCAACAGCGGCCTTGCCGATGGCATCGTCATCACGCCATCGCACAATCCTCCGGACAATGGCGGCTTCAAATACAATCCGCCCAACGGTGGCCCCGCCAATACCGACATTACCGGCTGGATAGAGGCAAGGGCCAATGAATTCCTGAAGAATGGCCTGAAGGATGTGCGCCGGGTGACCGCGGCAAAGGCGCGCAGCGCAGCCTCCACGCAGCGTTACGACTATATCGGCGCCTATGTGGCGGAACTGGGCAAGATCATCGACATGGACGCGATTGCCGGCTCCGGCATCCGCCTGGGTGTTGACCCTCTGGGCGGCGCAGGTGTCCATTACTGGGCCAGGATAGCAGAGCGTTACAAGCTGAACCTCAGCGTCGTCAGTGAAGAGGTCGATCCGACCTTCCGTTTCATGACGGTAGACTGGGATGGCCGCATCCGCATGGACCCTTCATCGTCGTATGCAATGCAGCGGCTGATAGGCCTGAAGGATAAATACGATATTGCCTTTGCCTGCGATACCGACCATGACCGGCATGGCATTGTCACGCCCAAGGCGGGTTTGCTGTCGCCTAATCAGTATTTCCCGGTGGCCATCGACTACCTATTCCGCAACCGGCCGCAGTGGGCCAAAGAGGCCGGTGTCGGCAAGACGCTGGTCAGCAGCCGCATGATAGACCTGGTGTGCGCCAAGGCAGGGCGCAAGCTGGTGGAGGTGCCGGTGGGGTTTAAATGGTTTACCGATGGCCTGTGTGATGGTTCGCTGGGCTTTTGCGGCGAAGAGAGCGCAGGCGCTTCTTTCCTGCGCCTGGATGGTTCAGTATGGACGACCGACAAGGATGGCTTGACGCCTGCACTGTTGGCGGCGGAAATTACCGCGCGCACCGGCAGCGACTTAGGTGACATATATCAGCAGCTTGCCAATGAAATGGGTAATCCGGTATCAGACCGTGTGGAAGCGCCGGCCACGCCGGAGCAAAAGAAAAAGCTGTCGCAGCTGTCTGCAAAGCAGGTGCAATCGACCGATCTTGCCGGCGAAAAAATCGATGATATCCTGACCAAGGCGCCTGGCAATGGCGCCGACATTGGTGGTTTGAAAGTCGTGACTAAAAGCGGCTGGTTCGCTGCCCGCCCTTCCGGCACCGAGGATATCTACAAAATTTATGCCGAGAGCTTCAAGGGTGATGAACATCTGAAGCTGATTGTAAAGGATGCGCAGGCGCTGGTGGATGCGGCGCTGGCGGGTGGCTAAAAGACGGTACTGCACTCAGCACCAATTGGAACGCCTCGCTGATCTGTGAACGGGGCGTTCTTGTTTTACTTTAAGGAAGCTCTCATTAAGTCAAAAATCACAAATTCAATCCTTAAATATCAAGGACTTATAAATGAGTGTGATACTTAATCAGAGTCTCTCTAAAGAAATTTTATTATCTTCCGCAGTTTATCCTCCAACGCCCGAATTTCTCTATCTTCATTTTATGCCCCTCACCCTAACCCTCTCCCGCACGCGGGAGAGGGGATGCCTCCGATATGCCGGTAAAACTCCCTCTCCCGCGTGCGGGAGAGGGCTGGGGTGAGGGGAGTGGTGCTGAGGTAGAAGACTTATTGCTACGAACCACCAACGGATAAAACTCAAAGTTTTATCGTTACCGTTAGGTGTCGGACTTATTCAGAGCTTTCTAAATTCTTTGCTGCCGGTTCGGCCACCGTCTATCAGGACGACTTCAGCAACGCCAGCGCCCGCTGGCAGACATTTTCCACCGTAAAGCCATATTCGCGCATCACAACGTCGCCAGGTGCAGACGCGCCAAATTTGTCTACCGATATGATATCTCCACGGTCGCCGGTGAAGCGGTGCCAGCCCTGTGCGATGCCAGCTTCCACCGACAGCCTTGCGGTCACTGCGGGCGGCAATACAGAGTCACGGTAGGCCTGCGGTTGCGCGTCGAACAGTTCCCAGCTGGGCATCGATACGACACGCACCTTGATGCCCTGTTTAATCAACTGCTCGCGCGCAGCCACTACTAACGACACTTCCGATCCGGTGGCGATCAGGATCAGCTCAGGCACTCCGCCATCTGCGTCGGCCAGTACGTAAGCGCCTTGCGACAGGCCCTTGGCGGAGGCGAACTTGCTGCGGTCCAGTGTGGGTAAGCCCTGGCGGGTCAGCACCAATGCGACAGGATGCCCAAACGATTGCACGGCGGTGCGCCATGCTTCTGCAGCTTCATTGGCATCGCCGGGGCGAATGACGACCAGGTCGGGGATGGCGCGCAGGCTGGCGATCTGTTCCACCGCCTGGTGCGTGGGGCCATCTTCTCCCAGTGCCAGGCTGTCATGCGTATACACGTAGATGACATGCAGGCCCATCAGCGCTGCCAGTCGGATCGCGGGGCGCATATAGTCGGAAAACACCAGGAAGGTCGCGCCGAACGGCAGTGCGCCGCCGTGGGCGGCCATGCCGTTCATGATGGAACCCATCGCATGCTCGCGCACGCCGAAGTGCAGGTTGCGGCCTGCATAGCTCCACGCGCCGCTGTCGGCACCTTGCTTGTCCACGCCATCATCGCCGGATGGCTGGAAATCGCCGGCGCCTTTCAGGGATGTAAATGTCGAAGGATCAAGGTCGGCGGAGCCGCCGATCAGCGCTGGCAGCTTTTGTGCAATCGCATTCACGACCTTGCCTGCCGCCAGCCGGGTGGCCAGGCCTTTGGCATCTGCCGGGAATTCCGGGATATCCGCATCCCAGCCCTTGGGTAACATGCCGGCTCCGCCGCTGATTAGCTGTTTCAGTTCGGTGGCAAGCTCAGGGAATTGCTTTTCATACGCAGAGAATTTATCGTTCCAGTCGGCTTCGCTCTGCTGGCCTTTGGCTTGCGCTTCGCGATATTGCTGCAGCGCCTGTTCCGGGATATGGAAAGTGGGTTCTTCCGGCCAGCCCAGGTTCTGCTTGGTCAGTTTGACTTCATCAGCGCCCAGCGGCGAGCCGTGCGCTTCAAAACTATCCTGCTTGTTCGGAGAGCCATAGCCCAGATGCGTGTGCACCAGGATCAGGGACGGGCGTGTTGTTTCGGCCCGCGCTGCCGCCAGTGCCTGGTCGATCGCCGCCAGGTCGTTGCCGTCTTCCACGGTCTGCGTATGCCAGCCATAGGCATCAAAGCGCTTTGCCCTGTCTTCGGTAAAGCTCATGTCGGTGCCGGCCGATAGTGTTACCGAATTGTCGTCATACAGGTAGATCAGCTTGCCTAGTTGCAGATGGCCAGCCAGCGATGCGGCTTCTGCGGCAACGCCTTCCATCAGGTCACCATCGCTGACGATGCCGTAAGTAAAGTGGTTGATGACATCGAAGCCGTCGCGGTTGTAGCGCGCGGCCAGATTGGTTTCTGCCATGGCCATGCCGACGCCGTTGGCGAAACCCTGGCCCAGCGGGCCGGTGGTGACTTCAACGCCGGGCGTGATGCCGCGCTCGGGGTGGCCGGGAGCAATGCTGCCCCACTGGCGAAACTGCTTGATCTGGTCCAGCGGCAATGCATAACCGCTCAGGTGCAGCAAGCCATACAGCAGTGCCGACCCGTGGCCTGCGGAAAGCACAAAGCGGTCGCGGTCAAACCAGTTGGGGTTGGCGGGATGGTGTTTCAGAAAACGGC
>JAYSKH010000319.1:0-12763 GCA_043726505.1 Undibacterium sp.
ATCGCTGTGTCGGCCAGAATGGTCACGTTATCCGGCTGCACTTCCAGCAAGCCACCGGCCACGAACACAAATTCTTCATGCGCCTGACCTGGCACCTTGATGCGTACTGCGCCCGGCTTGATGCGCGTGATCAATGGCGTATGACGAGGATAAATCCCCAACTCGCCCGACTCACCCGGCAACGCGACGAATTCAGCTTCGCCGGAGAAAATTAATTCTTCCGCCGAAACCACGTCTACGTGAATAGTGTTTGCCATGTTAGACCCTTATTTATCCCATCGATCAATTATTGATAACAGTACCTTCTGCGCTTCAACTGCGCGGACACTGACTGTAGTGGTCGGTGTCCGCGTCGTAGCGACGCAATCGGCATCGCTATGTTTTAATTGATTTTCTTGGCTTTTTCGATTGCTTCTTCGATAGTACCAACCATGTAGAACGCTTGTTCTGGCAGGTGATCGAGTTCGCCGCTAGCGATCATTTTGAAGCCCTTGATCGTATCTTTTAGCGAAACGTATTTACCTGGTGAACCGGTAAACACTTCAGCAACGTGGAAAGGCTGTGACAGGAAACGCTGCATTTTACGTGCGCGTGCTACCAGCAACTTGTCTTCCGGCGCCAATTCGTCCATACCCAGAATCGCGATAATGTCGCGCAATTCTTTGTAGCGCTGCAAGATACCTTGCACGGCGCGGGCTGTTTCGTAGTGTTCCTGGCCAACCACTTGCGGGTCCAGCTGGCGCGAAGTGGAATCCAGTGGATCAACCGCTGGGTAGATACCCAGGGAGGCGATGTCACGGGACAGAACAACGGTGGAATCCAAGTGGGCGAATGTTGTCGCTGGGGATGGATCAGTCAAATCATCCGCTGGAACATAAACGGCTTGAATCGATGTGATCGAACCAGTTTTGGTCGACGTGATACGCTCTTGCAGACGGCCCATTTCTTCGGCCAGAGTAGGCTGGTAACCCACTGCGGAAGGCATACGGCCCAGCAGCGCGGAAACTTCAGTACCGGCCAGTGTGTAGCGGTAGATATTGTCAACGAAGAACAGAACGTCTTTACCTTCGTCACGGAAACCTTCGGCAATAGTCAGACCTGTCAACGCCACGCGCAGACGGTTGCCTGGCGGTTCATTCATCTGACCGTACACCATCGCTACTTTGGATTTTTCTGGATCGTCCAGATCAACCACTTTCGCGTCAGCCATCTCGTGGTAGAAGTCATTACCCTCACGAGTACGCTCACCCACACCGGCGAACACGGACAAGCCGCTGTGCGCTTTAGCGATGTTGTTGATCAGTTCCATCATGTTGACTGTCTTGCCCACACCAGCGCCGCCGAACAGACCAACTTTACCGCCTTTTGCAAACGGGCAAACCAGATCAATCACCTTGATACCGGTTTCCAGCAGTTCTTGCGAAGGGGACAGTTCGTCGTAGGCAGGAGCCTTACGGTGGATCGATGCTGTAGTTTCACGGCTGACCGGACCACATTCATCGATAGGGTTGCCCAGTACGTCCATGATACGACCCAGTGTTGCTTTACCGGTCGGCACCATGATAGGGTGGCCCGTGTTTTGGATTACCATGCCGCGACGCAGACCGTCGGAGGTGCCCAGAGCAATGGTACGGACAATGCCGTCACCCAATTGCTGCTGCACTTCCAATGTCAGCTCGGAGCCTTCCATTTTCAGGGCGTCGTAGATCTTAGGCATCGCGTCGCGTGGAAATTCAACGTCCACAACAGCGCCGATACACTGAACGATTTTGCCATCAGCCATGTTCGTTCCTTCAATAATTTAAATTCAGTTTCAGTTGCGTCTTTAGACCGCTGCCGCACCGGCGACGATCTCGGAGAGCTCTTTGGTAATTGCAGCTTGACGGGTCTTGTTATAAACCAGTTTCAGTTCACCAATTACATTACCTGCGTTGTCGCTGGCTGATTTCATCGCCACCATACGGGCAGATTGTTCAGACGCCATGTTTTCAGCGACAGCCTGATAAATCAGCGCTTCAACATAACGCACCAGCAATTCGTCAATCACCGTGTTCGCATCCGGCTCGTAGATGTAATCCCAGCTATGGGAAGACGTCTTGCCTGCTTCGAGCGTGGCAGCCGACAGGGGCAGTAACTGCTCCATGACCGGCTCTTGCTTCATGGTGTTGATGAATTTGGTGTACGCCAGGTAGACCGCATCGAGTTGTCCTTCCTGATAAGCATCCAGCAACAGCTTGACTGGGCCGATCAGTTTATCCAGGTGGGGCGTATCGCCGAGCTGCACTGCGTGCGCCACGACTTTTGCTCCAACCCGGTTCAGGAAACCAAGACCTTTATTACCAATTGCAACCGCTTCAATTTTTGAACCCTTGCCCTCAAGTTCACGCAGTTTGCTGGTGACCAGACGCAACACGTTCGTGTTCAGGCCACCGCACAAACCTTTATCTGTCGTTACAACGATTACTCCGACTTTCCTGGAGTTCTCTTGCACGATCATGAAAGGATGCGTGTACTCAGGGTTTGCTTGTGACAAGTTCGCAGCGATATTACGAATTCTTTCGCTATAGGGACGGGCGGCGCGCATCCGGTCCTGCGCTTTGCGCATTTTGGATGCGGCGACCATTTCCATCGCCTTGGTGATCTTCTTCGTATTTTCTACGCTTTTGATCTTGCCACGTATCTCTTTGCCTGCTGCCATGAGTATTAACTCCTTTTAAACCCGGTTGATGGGGTGGGGTTAATATGCGCCGGATTTTTTGAAATCAGCAATCGCGGCAGACATGGCGGCTTCGCCATCTTTGTCGAGTTGCTTGGTTTCTTCAATCTTCTGCAACAATGCAGCGTGGCTGGTCTTCATGTAGTTGTGCACGCCGGCTTCAAACGCCAGTACTTTCTTGACAGGCACATCATCCAGGAAGCCTTTGTTCACGGAGAACAAAGTCACAGCCATCAGCGAAATGGACAGCGGTGCGTACTGAGCCTGTTTCAACAGTTCAGTGACGCGCGCGCCACGGTCCAGCTGCTTGCGGGTCGCTTCGTCCAGATCGGAAGCGAACTGCGCAAACGCGGCCAGTTCACGATACTGCGCCAAATCGGTACGGATACCGCCGGACAGGTTCTTGATCACTTTAGTCTGCGCTGCACCACCAACACGCGATACCGAGATACCCGCGTTAATCGCAGGACGGACACCAGCGTTGAACAGGGATGTTTCCAGGAAGATCTGACCGTCGGTAATCGAAATTACGTTGGTTGGAACGAAAGCGGAAACGTCGCCGGCTTGAGTTTCAATGATAGGCAGTGCTGTCAGCGAACCCGTTTTACCTTTGACTTCACCATTGGTGAATTTCTCTACGTAGTCTGGGTTCACGCGTGCTGCGCGTTCCAGCAGACGGGAGTGCAGGTAGAACACGTCGCCAGGGTAAGCTTCACGGCCTGGTGGACGGCGCAGCAGCAGCGATACTTGACGGTAGGCCACAGCTTGTTTGGACAGATCATCATAGATGATCAGCGCGTCTTGACCGCGGTCACGGAAGTATTCGCCCATTGCGCAACCGGAGTAAGCGGAAACGTACTGCATCGCAGCCGATTCAGCCGCTGTTGCAGCAACCACGATTGTGTATTCCATCGCGCCGTGTGCTTCCAGCGAACGCACTACGTTTTTAACGGAAGATGCTTTTTGACCGATCGCTACATAGATACAGGTAACGTTCTGGCCTTTCTGGTTGATGACCGCGTCAATCGCTACCGCTGTTTTACCAGTTTGACGATCGCCAATGATCAGTTCGCGCTGGCCGCGGCCGACTGGAACCATCGAATCGATGGATTTCAGGCCGGTTTGCAGTGGCTCGGAAACGGATTGACGTGCAATAACGCCAGGGGCGATCTTTTCGATCGGCGCTGTCAGTTTTGCATTGATAGGGCCTTTGCCGTCGATAGGCTGACCCAGGGCATTCACTACGCGGCCGCGCAGTTCAGGACCGATAGGCACTTCCAGGATGCGGCCTGTGCATTTGACAGTGTCGCCTTCGGAGATGTGCTCGTAGTCGCCCAGAATAACGGCGCCGACGGAATCACGTTCCAGATTCAGCGCCAGGCCGAAAGTATTGCCTGGGAATTCCAGCATCTCGCCTTGCATCGCGTCAGACAGACCGTGGATGCGGCAGATACCGTCGGTAACGGAGATAACCGTACCTTGATTGCGGATCTCAGCGGTATTGCCAAGGCCTTGGATCCGGCTCTTGATCAGTTCGCTGATTTCTGATGGGTTGAGTTGCATACTAACTCCTAATATTATTTCTCTGTTGAGACGTCCAGATGGTCCGGGTGCGGCATCCACCGGTCTGCGCATTCATCATTTCATCGCGCCGCATATGCGGCGCTGCGCTTGTAACCGGGGCTTGAGCCGCTCGCCGGAACTACCTGTACTTCCCTTGCGCTTGGCTCAGATTCTTTACTTGTGACCTTACGCGGTCAGGGCAACTTGCATCTGTTGCAGCTTGGCACGTACCGAAGTATCGAGCACCTCGTCACCAACCACGATACGCACACCACCGATCAGTGAAGCATCCACTTTCACGCTAGGGTGCAGCTTGCGGCCGAATTTCTTTTCCAGCGTCGCCGTCAGTTCGCTCAACTGTGCTGCCGTCAATTCAAATGCGCTGAAAATTTCTGCATCTGCTGCGCCTTCTTGCGCATTCTTCAGATCGTGAAACTGGACAGCGATTTCGGGCAACAGGGTCAAACGGTCATACTCGGCGAGAGTGTTGACGAAGTTTTTGGCTTCGTCAGTCACTGGCGATTTCAGCACGGACAAGAAGGTCTCTGCTGTTTGATCAGCAGAAACCTTAGGGTTGTGTGCAAGGGCCACTACATCGGGATGCGCAGCAACTTGCCCCATCTCGGTAACCAGATCCGACCAGGCGGACAGGTTGCCGGATTGAGCAACGCGAAACAGCGCTTCTGCGTAAGGACGAGCGATCGTTGCGAGTTCAGCCATGATTACAGCTCAGTCTTCAGTTGGCCCAGCAGGTCGGCGTGAGCCGCTGCATTGACCTCACGTTTCAGAATTTGCTCGGCGCCTTTAACTGCCAGTGTTGCCACCTGGTCGCGCAATTCTTCACGTGCTTTAGTTACTTGATTGTCTGCTTCAGCTTTGGCGGCAGCGATGATGCGTGCGGCTTCTGCGGAGGCAGTATTCTTGGCTTCGTCAATGATCAGCTGAGCGCGTTTTTCCGCATCCAGAACACGCTTCTGGCCTTCTTCGCCTGCGCTAGCCAATTGGGCTTGCACACGCTTTTCAGACGCTTGCGCTTCTGTACGGGCACGGTCGGCAGCAGCCAGGCCGTCGGCAATTTTCTGCCTGCGCGCGTCGATTGCGCCGATCAATGGTGGCCACACGACTTTCGCCGTGAACAGTGCCAGGATGAAGAACACTCCAGCCTGGTACCACATTGTCATATTAAGATTCACGATAGTTTCCTTATCAAATTAATCGTTCCGTAAGCAGCTGGCTGCCTACGGTACAAGAAGGAAAGCTAATTAGCCTTTGAACGGATTTGCAGTTGCAAAGAACATCGCGATACCAACACCGATAATGAACGCAGCATCGATCAGACCAGCCAGCAACAGCATTTTGCCTTGCAGCTTTTCCATCAATTCTGGTTGACGAGCAGAAGCTTCCAGGTATTTGCCGCCCATCAGAGCGATACCGATACATGCACCCAAAGCGCCCAAACCAATGATCAAACCACAAGCAAGTGCAACGAAAGCGACGTTAGTCATGACAACTCCTTCAAAGTTTAAAAATAATAATAAAAATCAAAAAACAAAATACCCAAAACCAAAACTTAATTCAATTCAACTCAGTTCAACTTAATTCAATTCCAACACGTTGAAGCTTAGTGTCCTTCGTGCGCCTGCCCCATGTACACCAGGGTCAACATCATGAAAATGAACGCTTGCAGGAAAACGATCAGGATGTGGAATATCGCCCAGATGGAACCTGCTACCAGGTGGCCGATACCGCCGGCCAGAGTAGCAGTCGAACCCAGCAAAGCGATCAGCAGGAACAGCAGTTCGCCGGCGAACATGTTGCCGAACAGCCGCATGCCGAGCGAGAAAGTCTTTGCAGCGTATTCAACGATGTTCAGCAGCAGGTTGGCCGGGAACAGCATAGGGCCGAACGGCGCAACGAACAATTCTTTGAAGAAGCCGAAGCCCTTGATTTTCAGGCCGTAGTAGATCATCAGCGCAAACACGCCGATCGAAATGCCCAGTGTGCCGTTCAAATCAGCAGTAGGCACGACACGGTGATGGATTTCAGAGCTGACGCCGATCGCAGGGAAAATCCATTGCGAGAACAGGTCTACCGGCAGAAAATCCAGCGAGTTCATCAAAGCAACCCATACGAAGACGGACAGCGCCATTGGTGCGATAAAGGTGGTGTCGCCATGCACAATGCTCTTGGCCTGGTTGTCGACCATTTCGACCAGCATTTCAATCGCGGACTGGAAACGGCCAGGTACACCGGAAGTCGCTTTGCGGGCGGCGATGTAAAGTATCAGGCTACCGACCACGCCGCAGGCGATGGACCAGATCAGTGTATCTATATTCAGGATGGACATATCCCACAGTGTTTCCTGTGGAATGTGCGACGTCGAAAGATGTCCCAGATGGTGGGATATATATTCTGACGCGGTAGGTGCGTGCTCGGTTGCGCTCATGATAGATATCTAAATAGTAAAATGAAATAACTTTTCAGCGTCACGACGATCCCAGCGATAAACGCTACCCAATTCAAATCGTGATACAAATAAACGACCGCAATCATTAATGCAATCGTTGAACCAATCTTGACAAATTCACCGATAAAGAAAGACACCGGGTTCGCGCCACCCGGTTTGAGCACGCTGACATAAAGTCGCGCAGCAAACAAAGCATTGGGGATCGCACAACATAAGCCGCCCAACAGCGCGGAGACACCTGCAGGAATACCGCCTATCAGCAGCGCGGCAAGCGCAACCAGCAACACTGCTGCCATCTGCAGCAGAACCAAACGCGCCATGCCATTTCCTCGTTCATTTTTTGGGCACCGCCTGCCGGTAGATACATAAAAATACATAACAATGCATTGATATGCCGGCATGTGCCACAACATCGTTCAGGCCAGCACCAACTCTCGCTAACCAAAGCCACGGAATTATACGTGGTAGTGCATCCTATCGTCAAACCTTTCAAAACTTTATACTGTTTGCCCTAAATTGGTGCAATTATTGCGGATTCCGCAACGATCACTGCGGGGTCAAATAGTGGCTCCTAGCTGTTTCAACCAGTCCCTGCCTTGCTCCCAGTCGCCCAGGCCCGAATCGCCATTGATGTGGCCCTGCGCACCAATACCGTGAAACCCCGCCCCCCACTGCCCTGCCCATTGTTGCGCCACAGTCATATCACACCATGGATCATTGCTGGAGGCGATTACCTCGCAGGTAAAGGGAAAACGCGGCAGCGGCATCGGCGCAAAGCTGGGGGCGAGAAATTCCGCGCGGTTGACATCCGGCGGCGCGACCAGCAGCGCGCCGCGTAGCTGGTCTGGCGCTTGCAGGCCTGGCATGCCGAGGCTGACCCACCACGCCGTCAATGCACAGCCCAGGCTGTGTGCGGCCAGCACAACAGGGCCGTCCACAGCGCTGATCGCGGCAGACAGGCTTGCCACCCAGTCATCCTTTTGTGGATGATCCCAGCTGCGCTGCTGCACGCGCACGGCGCCGGGCAGCGCCTGCTCCCACAGCGTCTGCCAGTGGCCTTCGCCGGAGTTATACACACCCGGCAGCAACAGGATGGTGGTGGCCGCCATCTGCTTACTGCCCGCGGATTTTGAGGATGACGCCGTCCAGCGTATCGAGGTCGGCAAAATCGATGATCATCTGGCCACGGCCCTTGCTGCCCATCTTCAGTACCACCTGCGTGGCCAGCAGATCGGACAGCTCTTCTTCCAGGCGCGTGATGTCGCGCGACTTTTCTGCCTTGTCGCGCGGCTTGCTCGGCGAGGCCAGCTCGGCCGTGGTGCGCATCACCAGCTTTTCAGCGTCGCGGACCGACATGCGTTTGGCAACGACCTGGTTCGCCAGCTGTATCTGCGTGGCCGCATCGGTGGCCAGCAGCGCGCGCGCGTGGCCCATGTCGATATCGCCGGCCATCAGCATCGTCTGTACCGGCTTGGCCAGGTTCAGCAGGCGCAGCAGGTTGGAGACGGCGCTGCGCGAGCGCCCTACTGCGGTTGCCGCCTGCTCATGCGTAAAACTGAAATCAGAGATCAGCCGGTGGATGCCCTGCGCTTCTTCCAGCGGGTTCAGATCTTCGCGCTGGATATTTTCTATCAGCGCCATCGCGGCAGCGGCCTGGTCGTCTACATCCTTGACCAGTACCGGTACTTCTTCCAGGCCCGCCATCTGCGATGCGCGGTAGCGGCGTTCGCCGGCAATGATTTCGTAACGCGTGACGCCGTTGGCGCTACCTACAGGCCGCACCAGGATAGGCTGCATCAGGCCCTGGGCCTTGATGGAAGCGGCAAGTTCAGCCAGTGCGCCTTCGTCCATGCGCGTGCGCGGCTGGTATTTGCCTGCCTGCATCTGGCTGACCGGCAGGCTGGTGGGCGCACCTGCCACGTTCGGTACCGACTCTGTGAAATCGCTAGCACCACCCAGTAGTGCATCCAGCCCGCGACCCAGGCCTGTCATTTTTTTCGTTGCCATTTCTTATCTCTTTATCTCTTTATCTCTTACTCTACGTCCAGTGTTTTAATTCTTTCGACCATTTCGGCGCCGAAGGCGATGTAAGCCTGCGCTCCCTTGGAGGCGGCATCGAAAACGACGCCCGGCATGCCGTAGGAAGGCGCTTCCGCCAGCCGCACATTGCGCGGAATCACGGTCTTGAAAACCTTGTCGCCGAAGTGCTGTTCCAGCTGGTCTGACACCTGCTGCGACAAGGTCATGCGCGGATCGAACATCACGCGCAGCAGGCCGACAATCTTCAGGTCCGGATTCAGGTTCATGTGCACCTTCTTGATCGTGTTCGACAAGTCGGACAAGCCTTCCAGCGCGTAGTATTCGCATTGCATTGGGATGATGACGCCGTGCGCGGCGCACAGGCCGTTCAGCGTCAGCATCGATAAGGCAGGCGGGCAATCGATGAGGATGAAGTCGTATTCCGCCTTGACCTCGGCCAGCGCATTGCGCAGACGCTTGTCGCGGTTTTCCAGTTCGACCATTTCCACTTCGGCGCCGGCCAGTTCGCGGTTGGCCGGCAGCACATCATAACGGCCCGACTCTGAACGCTGGCGCGCGGTCTTGACGTCGGTCATGCCCAGCAGCACTTCGTAGATTGACGCTTTCAGCTTGGCCTTGTTGATGCCCGAGCCCATCGTTGCATTGCCCTGCGGATCCAGATCCACCAGCAGTACGCGCTGGTCCAGCTGCGCCAGTCCGGCGGCAAGATTGACCGTGGTGGTGGTCTTGCCTACTCCGCCCTTTTGATTTGCTACGCAAAAAATTTTTGCCATGTGTGTATAAGTTGTTGTGCCAGCGTAGGAAGGATCAGTCTGCGATTTTCTTGATGTACACCAGATGGCGCTCGGCATTCAGGCCGGGCACGCTGAGCGGTTCTACCTGCTCGACTTCCCATCCGCCCGGCAGGCGTCCGATTTCTTCATCTGGCGCCACGCCTTTCATTGCGATGAAACGGCCGCCATCGGCCAGTAGATGGCCGGACCAGTTGACGAAGTTATTCAGTTCGGAAAAAGCGCGCGACGTAATGATGTCGAACTTCTGCGCCACCTGCAGCGCTTCAACGCGGCCCGTATGCACGGTGACATTCGCCAGCCCCAGTTCAGTCTTGGCCTGGGTTAGGAACGCGGTTTTTTTATTGACCGTATCAATCATCGATACGCGGATACCGGGGAAAGTAATCGCCAGTATCATGCCCGGCAAGCCGCCGCCAGAACCGACGTCCAGCACGTGGCTGGCGCCGGTAAATGCGTGCACGGCGGACAGTGAATCGAGCAAGTGCTGCTTGACCATCTCGCGCGGATCGCGCACGGCGGTCAGGTTATACACAGAGTTCCATTTTGATAACAATGTCAAATAATCAATCATTTTGACTACCTGTTCATTACTGATAGGCAAGCCCATGCTTGCAACTCCGTCCGCCAGCATGGCAGTCAGAGCAGGCCGGTCCAATGCTGTCATGAGGCCTCGCCTGTTTCTGCAACCACGGCAGCGGCTGTATCAGCAGCAGCAAAACCCTTGAAGCCGCGTTTTTTCAGGTGTACCAGCAACAGTGAGATCGCCGCCGGCGTTACACCAGAAATACGCCCGCACTGACCCAGGGTTTCCGGCCGGTGTTTGTTCAGCTTTTGTTTCACTTCTATCGACAGGCCGCTAACGTCCAGGTAATCAAATTCTGCCGGCATCTTCAAATTTTCAAAGTGTGCATGCCGTTCCACTTCCTTGGCCTGGCGATCTATGTAGCCGGAATATTTAACCTGGATCTCTACCTGCTCTTTGACGGACTCATCCTGCACGCCGGGGCCTGCAAGTTCCTGGCCTTCAGTACCATGCAAGCTCATCAGCGCTTCGTAAGTCACGTGCGGTCTGCGCAGCAGGTCGGCCAGCGAATACTCGCGTTCCAGCGCCTTGCCGACAACACGTTCTGCTTCGACATCGGCGAGGATACGTGGATTGACCCACGTAGAACGCAGCCTTTCCATTTCACGTGAAACAGCTTCACGCTTGGTTGCAAACAAGGACCACTGTGCATCGCTGACGCAGCCGAGCTGGCGGCCAATTTCAGTCAGGCGCATATCGGCATTATCTTCACGCAGGCTAAGGCGGAATTCGGCGCGGCTGGTGAACATGCGGTAAGGCTCTTGCACACCCTTGGTAATCAGATCATCGACGAGTACGCCGAGGTAGGCTTCATCGCGGCGCGGTACCCACGCATCGCGGCCCTGTGTCAGCAACGCAGCATTCAGGCCAGCGAGCATGCCTTGTGCCGCTGCTTCTTCGTATCCGGTAGTGCCGTTGATCTGGCCGGCAAAAAACAGGCCCTGGATTGTACGAGTTTCCAGCGAGGTTTTCAGGCCGCGCGGATCAAAGTAGTCGTATTCAATCGCATAACCGGGACGCAGGATGTACGCGTTTTCCATGCCGCGCATCGAACGCACCAGATCCAGCTGAACGTCAAAAGGCAGGCTGGTCGAAATGCCGTTTGGGTAGAACTCATTCGTGGTCAGGCCTTCCGGCTCCAGGAAAATCTGGTGCGATTCCTTGCTGGAAAAGCGGTGGATCTTGTCTTCTATCGATGGGCAGTAACGCGGCCCTACCCCTTCGATGACGCCGGTGTACATAGGACTGCGGTCCAGGCCGGCACGGATGATGTCATGCGTACGTTCATTCGTATGCGTGACCCAGCATGGCAGCTGCCTTGGATGCATGCCTACATTGCCCATGACGGAGAAGACCGGAATGGGGTCCAGGTCACCCGGCTGTTCCTGCATGACCGAAAAATCGATGCTGCGGCCATCTATCCTTGGCGGCGTACCGGTTTTTAAACGGCCTTGCGGCAAGGACAGTTCCTTCAGCCGCGCAGACAAAGACACTGCAGGCGGGTCGCCTGCCCGGCCCGCAGAGTAATTATTCAGACCGACGTGGATCTTCCCATCCAGGAAAGTACCCGCAGTCAGCACCACGGCACGGCCACGGAACTGGATGCCGACCTGCGTTACCGCACCAACGACACGGTCGCCTTCGACCAGCAGATCATCCACAGCCTGCTGGAACAACCACAGGTTGGGCTGATTTTCCAGACGACTACGAATCGCCTGCTTGTACAAAATGCGGTCTGCCTGCGCGCGGGTGGCGCGCACTGCCGGGCCCTTGGAAGAATTCAGAATGCGGAACTGGATACCGGCTTCGTCGGTGGCAATCGCCATCGCCCCGCCCATTGCATCCACTTCCTTGACCAGGTGACCCTTGCCTATACCGCCGATGGACGGGTTGCAAGACATCTGGCCCAGGGTCTCGATATTGTGGGACAACAACAGGGTTTTTTGCCCCATGCGGGCGGAAGCCAGCGCGGCCTCCGTGCCAGCATGGCCGCCGCCAACCACAATCACGTCGAATTCTTTAGGATAGAACATAGCAGACTTCATTTATCAATCTTGGGGGAGGCACGATTATAGATGTTTTTGGACTCGCACAAATAATCAAAGCTGAATATAAGCTCTAGCCCGCGCAAACTGAATGAAATATTGATGACTTCAATATGGCCAGCTGATGCCACCAGATGGCACTTTAGACATTTATCGCGATGTTTCACGTGAGACATCGCTGACCCAGGCCAATTTAATCCGTACTAATTTAATCCGTATTGCTAAGCAGCCATTCCATGAATCGCGCCAGCAGAGGCGCACATATCAGGCTGACACCAGCAAATAGCAAGACGTAGGACGAGTTCAAACGCAATTTGGCGAACAAGCCCGGCTCTTCTTTTTGCGGCGGCTTTACCGGCCGTTGCTTCTCCGGGGTCGGAAAAACGGAAACAGCCTTCTTTACTTTTGCGGTATCAATAGAGATGGAAGTGGCGGAACTGGATTCTACGTGAGTCGATATCACGCCAGCCGGTTCAGGGATCTGTTCAAAAACAGGCTCCATGCGCTCGCCCCCGGCTTCAGAAAGCGGAAGAAAAAAATCAACGCCTACTGATT
>JAYSKH010000320.1:0-28192 GCA_043726505.1 Undibacterium sp.
CGGCTACACCGCGACTGACTGGCAATTCTTGTGCACGATCCATAATGCGATCGCGTATTCCGACGAACATCTGGATATCTTCCTGGCGCGCGGTCTGACTGCAGGACAGGCGGAGCTGGATGAAGGCGAGTTCCTGGAAACTTTTAAAGCGCCGGTGTCCGATCTGCTTGAATGGGTCAAGAGCGGCAAGATTACCGACGTCAAGACTGTCATCGGCAGCTTCTGGCTGGAAAAAATTCTCGACGGCAAATGGTAAGCTGATGCTGATGCTGTGGCTTGCATGCGCATCGCATCTGCAAGCATCGCTTCCGTTGCGACACTCTTCGCTGCACCGCCACTCCTAAGATATAGCTTGCGCCAAAACCGCACTGTGCCATCGATTGCCTGCGGTAGAATCCTTATACCGCAAACGCCTTCACCATGAATCGCCATGATTCTGTACCAGGAATATCCTCCCCATCCCACTTTAAGCGCGTATGTCGAATGCCTGTGGACATGCAGCGCCGGCCAGAGTATGGACGCATGCTCATTCCGCGTGCTGCCGGACAATGGCATTGATATTCTGTGGCAGGACAATAGGCCACATGGCTTTGCGGTCGGCATGATGACGGCTTCCAGCATCGTCGTCATGCAGCCGGAATTAAAGACTGTTGCGGTGCGCTTCAAACCCGGTTGTGCTGCGTATTTCCTGGCTGCACCTCTCAGCGAACTGACCGATGCGCACGCGGATATAGGCGACCTGTGGGGACAGGCGCTGGATCGCCAGATCGCCGATGCGCTGTGGAGCCGCCCGATGAGGATTCGTGAACAGCTGGATATTATTGAGCACCATCTGATACAGCGCCTTGCCGCGCCGGCCAAGCCGCACTCGCGCGGCCTGGTTGAGCATACTGTTGCTGCCATAGAGTTGGCTGGCGGCCTGGTGAAGATAGAATCTCTGGCGGATGCTGTCGGTGTTTCAAGGCAGCATCTGGCGGCGCAGTTCCGTGCCCGTGTTGGCATCCCGGCGAAGACCTTTGCCCGCATCTGCCGCTTTCGCCGGACGATGGAAGATATCCGCACTGTCCACCAGCCAGCGCAGAAAATAGACTGGGCACAGCTGGCACTGGACAGAGGATATTTCGACCAGCCACACCTGATCCATGAATTCCGTGAATTCTCCGGCAGCTCACCCGATTCGTTTGCCGCCAGGCTGGACCGGACCTGACAGCTTCCATTTTTACAATACAGCGGTGCCAGCGGCTGGCATGATCACAACCTTATCCAACTGAAAGGAATCATTGATGATACTCGGACTACGCACAGTGAAATACCCGGTTGCCGATCTGGCGCGGGCCAAGGCCTGGTACGGCGAAGTATTTGGCTGCGCCCCTTATTTTGATGAACCCTATTACGTTGGCTTTGCCATCGGCGGTTTTGAACTGGGGCTGGTTCCCGACGGAGAACCGGGCGTGCAGGGATGCAGCGCGTACTGGGGAGTGGAAAACCTGGATGACGAAGTGACACGCATCTTAGGTTTGGGCGCAAGCACGCATGAAGCAATACAGGATGTGGGCGACGGTATCCGCGTGACGGAACTCAAAGACCCGTTCGGCAATGTGCTGGGCTTGATTGAAAATCCGCATTTTGATGCCAAGGCTGTCCGCTAGGCCGGCCAATATCAACTCGCATGGCGGGATGAAAAAAGCCGCGGCCTTCAAGGGCAGCGGCTTTTTGCATGCAATGCAGATGAACCGATATCTGCTTACATATTCGGGTAGTTCGGTCCGCCGCCGCCTTCAGGCGTTACCCACACGATATTTTGCGTAGGGTCTTTAATGTCGCAGGTTTTGCAATGCACGCAGTTCTGCGCATTGATCTGCAGGCGGTCCGCACCCGCATCTGTTTTAACGAACTCATACACGCCGGCAGGGCAGTAGCGTGATTCCGGGCCTGCATACTGTTCCAGGTTGATGCCCACCGGCACGTTCGGATCTTTCAGCGTCAGGTGGATGGGCTGGTCCTCCGCATGGTTGGTATTAGAGATGAATACCGATGACAGGCGGTCGAAAGTCAGCTTGTTGTCCGGCTTCGGATACACGATGGGTTTGAACTGCGACGCCGGTTTCAGCGCCTGGTGATCAGCCTGGCTGTGGTGCAGCGTCCATGGCGCCTTGCCGCGCAGAAGTACCTGGTCCAGCCATACCAGCGGCGAGCCGTACGTGCCTTTTTTCAGTAGCGGCTTGACGTTGCGCGCGATGTGCAGCTCTTCATGCAGCCACGACTGTTCAAATGCCTGCGTATAAGCCGTCAGCTCATCGTGCTGGCGTTCTGCACCCAGCGCATCGAATGCCGCCTCAGCTGCCTGCATGCCGGTCTTGATCGCAGCATGGCTGCCCTTGATGCGGCTCATGTTGAGGAAGCCTGCATCGCAGCCTATCAGTGCGCCACCAGGGAAAGTCAGCTTGGGCAAGGATTGCAGGCCACCTGCGGTAATAGCGCGCGCGCCGTAGGAAATGCGCTTGCCGCCTTCAAAGAAAGTGCGGATTTCAGGATGCGTCTTGAAGCGCTGGAACTCTTCATACGGCGACAGGTAAGGGTTTTCATAGGCGAGGCCAACTACATAACCTACCGCGACCTGGTTGTTCTCCAGGTGGTACAGGAAAGAGCCGCTGTACTGGTCCATCAGCGGCCAGCCTGTCGTATGGATTACCAGGCCGGGCTTGTGCTGCTTAGGATCGATCTCCCACAGCTCCTTGATGCCTATGCCGTAGGATTGCGGGTCCTTGCCTTTGTTCAGATCGTATTTGGCCATCAGCTGTTTGCCCAGATGTCCGCGCGAGCCTTCCGCGAACAGCGTGTATTTGGCGTGCAGTTCCATGCCCAGCTGGAAAGCGTCCGACGGTTCGCCGTGGCGGTTCACACCCATGTTGCCGGTGGCAACGCCGCGTACCGAACCGTTTTCGTTATACAGAATTTCAGCCGCAGGAAAGCCGGGGAAGACTTCAACGCCCAGCGCCTCTGCCTGCTGGCCCAGCCAACGCGTTACATTGGCCAGCGACACAATGTAGTTGCCGTGGTTCTCAAAGCAGGCCGGCAGCATCCAGTTCGGCGTTTTGTAGGCCTTGGTTTCAGTCAGAACCAGCACACGGTCTTCAGTGACTTCAGTATTCAGCGGTGCGCCCATCTCTTTCCAGTTGGGAAACAGCTCGGTCAGGGCCTTCGGGTCCATGACGGCGCCGGACAGGATGTGCGCGCCGACTTCTCCGCCTTTTTCCAGCACGCAGACAGAAACCTCTTTTCCTTTTTCAGCCGCCAGCTGTTTCAGCTTGATCGCTGCGGACAGGCCGGCAGGGCCGCCGCCAACGATGACGACGTCATACTCCATTGCGTCGCGCGGGCCGTATTGTTCTATGAGGCTTTGTGTCATGGCTATAGTCGCTTTCTAATAATTTTCGAACGAACGTGCTTATTTGCTGTCAGCATGGTATATGCTGTGACTTTATTTCGCAAGCGGGCGCCTGCCTGCTGTCTCTTCCGTCCCTCGGGAAAAACTTTTAGGATTATCGCAGAGCGGTGCCCGGCATGCAGCAAATTCATGCCGGATGCGCCTGCGTGACCGTAAAAAATACGGTGAATCGCCCGAATTTGTGAAACATAGTCATGATGACTATGTCATCATAGCGGCACGTTAGAGTAGTGCCGTCATTCAAATGATAGCAGTGCAGTCATTCAAATAATAAGCTGGAGAATCAGATGGGTATTGAAGTTAATTTCGAAGGAAAAATTGCGCTGGTCACAGGTGCCTCTAGTGGCCTCGGTGCGCGCTTTGCCAAGGTACTGGCACAGGCCGGTGCGCAGGTTGTGCTGGCATCGCGCCGCATAGACCGCCTGAAGGAACTGCGTGCCGAGATTGAAGCCGAAGGCGGCGCCGCCCATGTAGTGACGCTGGATGTGACCGACTATGCCAGCATCAAATCCGCGATTGCGCATGCTGAAACAGAAGCTGGCCCTATTGATATCCTGATCAATAACTCCGGCGTCTCCACGACGCAAAGGCTGATCGATGTCACGCCGGAAGATTATTCGTATGTGATGGATACTAACCAGCGCGGCGCGTTTTTTGTCGCACAGGAAACCGCCAAGCGCATGATTGCGCGCTACAAGGGCGATGCAAAGAAACAGCACCGCATCATCAATATTGCGTCGGTAGCCGGCCTGCGCGTACTGCCGCAGATAGGCATCTATTGCGTCAGCAAGGCAGCAGTCGTGCACATGACCAAATCCATGGCGGTGGAGTGGGGCAAATATGGGATCAACGTCAATGCGATCTGCCCAGGTTATATCTCTACGGAAATCAATGCCGAGCACTTCGCAACAGAACAAGGCCAGAAACTGATCGACATGCTGCCGCGCAAGCGTGTCGGCACACCGGAAGATCTGGACGGTTTGCTGTTGCTGCTGGCCGCGGAAGAATCGCGCTTCCTGAACGGCGCCATCGTCACCGCCGATGACGGCATGAGCGCGCAATGACCCAGGCACCGGCAACCGAAACCAAAGTGACGGAAAAAAAGCTGGTGTATACCGTCACCATCCCCATTCGCTGGGGCGATATGGATGCAATGGGCCATGTCAATAATACCGTCTATTTTCGCTTCATGGAGCAGGCCCGCATAGAATGGCTGTCCATGCTCGGCTGTCTGCCGGATCAGAACGGCAATGGGCCTGTCATCGTCAATGCCCATTGCACGTTCAAAAAGCCGCTGAAATACCCGGATCAGGTGGAAGTCTGCACATACATCGGCGCGGCAGGCCGCAGCAGTTTCGAAACGATACAGGAAATGCGCAGCGTCAATAACAACTACGCGATCTACGCAGAAGGCGGCGCCAAGGTGGTGTGGGTGGATGCGAAGACTGAAAAATCTGCGCCGCTGCCGGATGAAATCCGTCTGAAGCTGACGGAACTGAAGTCGGAAAACAAGAAAAAGAAATAAACTCCGCCCTCTACGCAGAGGGCACGGAGGTTCACTTGCTGGCCTTAGCGGATGATGCCCAGCAGCTTGTGCACCAGTTCGCTGGAAGTTGCTGCGCTGAACTTGCGCATCAGCTTGGCGCGATGCATTTCCACCGTGCGCGGGCTCAGGCCTATCTGGCGCGCGATCAGTTTGCTGGTTTTTCCATCCACCAGCAGCGCGGCAATTTCCCTTTCACGCGGCGTTAGTTCCGCGGTAACCGGGCGCTTGGAGCTCAGGTCTTCAAACGTCCAGATGCCTTCCGCATGCGCATCTTCCTTATGCAGCCCTCGGCCTGACACGTGGCACCAGAACAGTTCCTGGTTGGCCCGCTTCATGATCCTTTCATCTGAATAATAACCCTTGGCATTCATGATGGGCGTGATTCGCGCACCGGTGCGTTCAAACTCATCGGGCGTAGGGTAGAGCACCAGGAAAGACTGGCCGAGCAACTCTTCCTTGCGGTAGCCGAACATCCTCGCAAGGTCTTCATTGCAGGCCCTGATGATGCGGTTCTGGGAGACGCACATGCCGACGGGGGCAAACTGGAATATGGATTCGAAATCAATAGCCTGCGGTGCATTCATGTCGTCGTTGGTCCGGCGTGGTTGGCGTGGGTCTATGGAAGAAATCTCAGGTATTTTTACGGTATTGCGCAGTATAGCGTAGCATCTTATCCTGTACGACAGATAAAATTGCCTTGCCTCATCTTCCCTGCCTAAGTACTAGCGGTACGAGCGGCAGGGTTAGCAAGCGCTACAGGGGGCAGATGGCCTCAGGAATTCAACAATAACGAAAAGGGACAGGTATGAATAAAGTATATCCTGACGCTAAAGCTGCACTGGCAGACATCGTCAAAGATGGCCAGACAATCGCGGTAGGCGGATTTGGACTCTGTGGCATTCCGGAAGCGCTGATCGCTGCGCTGCGGGATTCCGGTGTAAGCCAGCTGACAGCAATCTCCAACAATGCCGGCGTTGACGGCTTTGGCCTCGGGCAGTTGCTGACGACCCGCCAGATCAAGAAAATGATCTCTTCCTATGTAGGCGAAAACAAGGAATTCGAACGCCAGTACCTGGCCGGCGAACTGGAACTGGAATTTACGCCGCAAGGCACATTGGCTGAAAAACTGCGCGCCGGCGGCGCCGGCATCCCGGCCTTCTTCACGAAGACCGGCGTCGGCACCATCGTTGCCGACGGCAAGGAAATCCGTGAATTCGACGGCGAGCAATATGTAATGGAACGCGCACTGGTGTCAGACGTGTCGCTGGTCAAGGCCTACAAAGCCGACAAGGCAGGCAATCTGGTATATCGCAAGACTGCGCGCAACTTCAATCCCAACGTCGCGATGGCGGGCAAGATCACCGTGGCGGAAGTTGAAGTGCTGGTGGAGATCGGCGAACTCGATCCGGATGAAGTCCACACGCCCGGCATTTTCGTGCAACGTATCGTCGTCAACGCGAACCCGGAAAAACGCATAGAACAGCGCACTGTTCGCCCATCCTAATAAGAAGGCAGGAGACTCAACATGGCATGGAATCGTGATGAAATGGCCGCGCGCGCGGCAAAAGAACTGGAAGACGGTTTTTACGTCAACCTGGGCATAGGCTTGCCAACGCTGGTAGCCAACCATGTGCCGCAGGGCATGGAAGTATGGCTGCAGTCTGAAAACGGCCTGCTAGGCATAGGCCCTTTCCCGACTGAAGATGAAGTCGATGCGGACATGATCAACGCCGGCAAGCAAACGGTAACGACCTTGCCCGGCTCATCGATTTTTAGCTCCGCTGATTCGTTCGCGATGATACGCGGCGGCAAGATCAACCTGGCTATCCTCGGTGCGATGCAGGTCAGCGAGACAGGCGACCTGGCTAACTGGATGATTCCCGGCAAGATGGTCAAGGGCATGGGCGGCGCAATGGATCTCGTGGCCGGTGTTGGCCGTGTCATCGTGCTGATGGAGCACGTGGCCAAGGGTGACGTACACAAGCTACTGAAAAAATGTGATCTGCCGCTGACCGGCGTCGGTGTCGTAGACCGTATCGTGACCGACCTCGGCGTTATTGACGTAACACCATCTGGCCTGAAGCTGGTGGAGCTGGCGCCCGGCGTCAGCAAGGAAGAAATCATCGCCAAAACAGAAGCGGCGCTGGATGTGACTGCAGTGGCATAAATTCACTGGCGCGTTGTATCGCTATCGTTTTGCAAAAAAGCCTGGGGCAGTTCACGAGCCCAGGCTTTTTTTATGCGTGCAGCCGCAGGCTTATTTTGCAGCAGCCGGAGCTGTCAGCGGCTGGACATCGCCACAACTGGCGCTCACCCATTTACCGCTGCTTTGGTGATGCTGGTTGATAGGGATATTGCGCGCAGTGCCTTTGAAGTCATACACGGAGGTAATGCTTTCCGGCGATACGAACGTGCTGCGCGTGCTGCCGGTACCTTTAAAATCCGGGCTGTCACAGGTGATGTCCATTGAATAGCCGCTGCTGCTCTTGACGAAGTTGTGCGGCTGGCACATCGACTGCTCTTTAGCCATGGCTGGCGGCTGGTCGCTGTCGATCATCGCCTTGGTCAGGCACACCTTCTGTACGACGGTATTGCCCTGAATCTGCGGCATCTTGATGCCCATCTTGTTCATCTGAGCCTGCTGTTCGGGCGACAGTTTTGACATCTGTGCGGCCATCTGCGCTTGCGCGGGGTCCATCTCCATCCGCATTTCCCATAAACCCGGCTTGATTGTGCCGGCGGCGTGGCTTGCCGCTGCCGCGCACAGCAGCGGCAAGATCAGCAATGAAGAATGGGAAATGCGAAAAGTTTTTGCTCGGTTCATGCCTGTCTCCTTGGTCTGCAACCATCATCAGGCTTGTCAATATACAGGCTTCTGCATTCGCTGGCTAATCGGGTGGATGGCAGGAAACACCGCGCTATCAGGCGTTTCCTGCAGGGCATACAGGCAATTATTGCGCGACCCAGCCGCCATCCATATTCCATGCAACACCGCGCACCTGGTTGGCCGCTTCGCTGCAAAAGAATACTGCCAGCCCACCTAGTTGTTCCGGCGTGACGAATTCACCGGAAGGCTGCTTCTCTGCCAGCAGCGCTTTTTTTGCGGCTTCGTTGGAAATGTTTTCTCTGGCCGCGCGGTCATCTACCTGTTTTTGCACCAGCGGCGTCAGCACCCAGCCGGGGCAGATCGCATTGCAGGTGATGCCGGTCTGCGCGGTTTCCAGCGCCGTGCTCTTGGTGAAGCCGACCAGGCCATGCTTGGCTGCCACATACGCGGATTTTTGCGCCGAGGCGACCAGACCATGCGCTGACGCGATGTTGATGATGCGGCCCCAGTTTTTTGCCTTCATCGATGGCAGCGCCAGGCGGGTTGTGTGGAAAGCCGAGGTCAGGTTGATGGCGATGATGGCATCCCATTTTTCTACAGGGAAATCTTCGATGTTGGCCACATACTGTATGCCTGCATTGTTGACCAGCACATCTACGCCGCCGAATTTCTCATCGGCAAATTTCATCAGGGCCTCAATCTCCGCAGGCTTGCTCATATCGGCATTGTGGTAGGCAGTCTGTATACCGAACTCGATTGCGGTGGCCGCCTGCAGCGCTTCTATCTCTTTGCTATCGCCGAAGCCGTTAAACAAAATATTGGCGCCTTCCGCTGCCAGCGACCTGGCGATTCCCAAGCCTATGCCTGAAGTGGATCCGGTCACCAATGCTGTTTTGCCCTTGAGTGTAATGCCTGCCATGAAATCTCCTAAATAATATAATTTTGTTAAAAAACGGCTTATGTGAAAGACATCAATGATTTTAAGCGCAACGACCGGTAAAATGGCGGTACGCGCGAGCTAGTAAAAATACTGGCAAAGATACCAGCGAAGCAACATTAAAAGCATCCCGAAAGGTAATCCATGCAAGTCCAGCGCAAGTCGGTACAGTGTATTTCGCCTTCAGGGCTGCACCAGCTTTCCTATAAGGAATGGGGTGATCCGGATAATGCCCGTGTGCTGGTATGCGTGCATGGCCTGACCAGGGTAGGGGATGATTTTGATGCACTGGCAGCTTCGCTGAGCGATAGCTACCGCGTGATCTGCCCGGACGTCGTGGGGCGTGGGCAATCCGGCTGGCTGCATAATGCACAGTATTACCAGTTGCCGCAGTATGTCAGCGATATGGTCACGCTGCTGGCGCGCGCAGATGCGCAGACGGTGGACTGGTTCGGTACGTCAATGGGCGGGCTGATCGGCATGGGGCTGGCGTCGATGCCGGATACGCCTATCCGCAAGCTGGTGCTCAATGATGTGGGGCCGACCATCAACGCGGCGGCGATCGCCCGCATTGGAGAGTACCTTGGCCAGGACGTGCGTTTTGCCAGCTTTGAAGAAGGTTCTGCGTACATCAAGGCAATTTCTTTGTCCTTTGGCCCGCATAGCGATGCCGAATGGAACAAGCTGGCCGCCGACGTGCTGAAGCAGGACAGCAGCGGGCAGTGGGCGCGGCATTACGACTTGGGTCTGGCTGCGCCTATCAAGGCCACGACGCCGGAAATGGCGGTTGCTGCACAAGCCGCGCTATGGGTAGCCTATGACGCAATCCGCTGCGACACGCTGGTCGTGCGCGGTGGTGAGTCGGACCTGCTGAGCGCTGAGGTGGCACAGCAGATGACACAGCGCGGGCCGAAAGCCCGGCTGGTGGAAATTGCCGGGGTAGGGCATGCGCCCACCTTTGTGCATCAGGACCAGATACAGATAGCCAGGGATTTTTTGCTGGCCTAGAAGTTTTGAATGGCAGTGACAAACGCATCGGCATGATCCATGCTTGTTTCTGCTAGGCATCACAGAATGAACGAATTGACAAAGAGACTATGAACATACAACGTTTGCACGTGGGACCAAGATTGTCGGAAGTGGCGATCTTCAACAACACCGTTTATCTGGCAGGGCAGATTGCCGAAGACACCAGCCAGGATTTCGCAGGCCAGACCCGCGAGGTGCTGGGCCATATCGACCGTTTGCTGGCAGAGGCCGGCAGCGATAAAACGCAGATATTGATGTGCCAGATTTACATCACCGATACTGCCAACATGAAAGTCATGAACGAGATCTGGGATGCCTGGGTACCGGCGGGCAATACGCCGCCACGCGCAACGGTGCAAGCTCAGCTGGTGCGTCCTGAACTATTGATAGAAATCGTCGTTACCGCGGCGCAGAAATAAATATATGGTATCAACATTGGCAATGGCCTCGCAGTCGCAACTGCTGGAAGGCCTGTCGGAAGCAGAATGCGCGCGCGTGCACGAGGCACTGCAGTTTGTCGTCCCTTTGTATGCGACAAAGCAGGTGGTCACGCAGCAGAATGCACTGCAGTTTGTTGAGGGTGTGGTGTCCACGCTGGCAATGCTGCGCACTGATGTTGATACCCGTATCGCCGGCTTGCTGTTTGAACTGCCGGAACTCGCGCCGCTTGCCGCAGAACAGATAGAAGGCAAGTTCGGCCGCGAAATTGCTGATCTGGTGTCCGGCATACGCCGGCTGATGCGCCTGCGCGAAGCGGCGTTGACGCAGCATGAATTCAGCCGTGGCAAAAACGCAGCGGAAAAAGCTTCGACGCAAATGGAAACGCTGCGCAAGATGGTGCTGGCAATGGCCACCGACATGCGCGTGGTGCTGGTGCGCCTGGCTTCGCGCGTGACCACCTTGCGCTTCTTTGCAGAGACCAAGCGTGTGGATGGCGCCTCCGCGCAATACGCCAGCGAAACCATGGACCTGTATGCACCGCTGGCCAACCGGCTGGGTGTATGGCAGCTGAAGTGGGAGCTGGAAGACCTGTCTTTCCGCTTCCTGGAGCCAGAGCAATACAAGCGCATCGCCAAGATGCTGGAAGAGAAGCGGCTGGAGCGCGAAAGCTTTGTCATTTCCGCCATCGAACGGCTGAACAAGGAATTGAAGATATCCGGCATCAAGGCCGAGGTCAGCGGTCGGCCCAAGCACATCTACAGTATCTGGAAGAAGATGAAGGGCAAGGACGTCAATTTTGATGAGCTGTACGACGTGCGCGCCTTCCGCGTCATTGTCGACGACGTCAAGGATTGTTATACCGTGCTGGGCATCGTGCACAATGCGTGGACGCCGCTGCCGAAAGAGTTTGACGATTACATTTCACGCCCCAAGCCTAACGGTTACAAATCGTTGCACACGGTGGTTGTGGTTGAAGACGGCAGGCCGCTGGAAGTGCAGATACGCACGCGCGAAATGCATCAGTTCGCCGAATACGGTGTGGCGGCCCATTGGCGCTACAAGGAAAGCGGCGGCTCCAATTTCTCCGCGCAGGAATACGATGAAAAAATCGCGTGGCTGCGGCAATTGCTGGCATGGAAAACCGAAGTGGCCGACAGCGTTGTCGGGCAAGACGAACTGCAGCGCGAGTGGGTGGAAAAACTCAAATCAGCCACGCTGGACGACCGCATCTATGTGCTGACGCCGCAGGCCAGGGTCATAGAGCTGCCTTGCGGCTCCACACCGGTCGATTTTGCTTATCACCTGCACACTGATGTCGGCCACCGCTGCCGCGGCGCGCGTGTCGACAATGTGATGGTACCGTTGAATACGCCGCTGCAAAACGGCCAGACGGTAGAGATCATTACGCTCAAAAGCGGCTCCAGCCAGGCCGGCCCTTCACGCGACTGGCTTAACGTCGATTATTCGGCCAGCACCCGCACGCGTACAAAAATCCGCGCGTGGTTCAACGCGATAGATCAGCAGGAAACCTTGTCCAATGGCCGCGCGCTGGTGGAAAAAACCTTGCAGCGTGAAGGCAAGACAGCGATCAACCTGGAAGAATTGGCGCAGCGGCTGGGTTTTGGGGCGCTGGATGAATTATTCCTGGCCGTGGGCAAGGACGAATTCAGCCTGCGCCAGATAGAAAACTTGCTGCGTGATACCGGCGTAGAGCCGGAGCCGGATGAACTCAGCATCACCAACAAGAGCCGTGCTTCCAGCGTCACGCAGGGGGCCAAATCCGGCGTACTGGTGGTGGGCACTGAAGGTCTAATGACGCAGCTGGCGCGCTGCTGCAAGCCGGCGCCGCCGGATGAAATCGTTGGTTTCGTCACGCGTGGCAAGGGCGTGTCCATCCACCGGCTGAGCTGCAAAAACTTTGCCGAGATGCGCAACAAGGCGCCTGAGAGGGTAATCCAGACCACGTGGGGCGACCATACGCGGGAAACGGTTTATCCGGTGGATATCTTCGTGCTGGCGCAGGACAGGCAGGGTTTGCTGAGGGATATTTCCGAGGTTTTCTCGCGCGAGAAAATCAATGTCATCGGCGTCAATACACAGAGCGCCAAGTCACAGGCGCGCATGTCGTTTACTGCCGAGATAGGCGGTACGTCACAGTTGCAAAAGGCGCTGACGGTGATCAGCGAGGTGAACGGGGTGATTGAGGTGCGCAGGCAGTAGTGTCGCCCGGGCGTGGCAGGATAATTATTTCTTGCCTGCCAGCGTATGTACCCATTCCTCATGGTCATCCGCCATTTGCGGCGTTTCCGCCTGCAAGGTGATGTGGTCTATGCCGTGGCTGGCTAGCAGCATCGCTTTAACGTCGACCAGAATCTGCGGCCACAGGTCCAGGTTGCGGATTTCCAGATGGCCTATCAGCGCAGGGAAGCCCGGCGACATTTCCCATACATGCAGGTCGTGCACGGACAGCACGCCTTCTATGGCTTTCAGGTCCTGGCCCACCTGCACGTAATCAATCTTGCTGGGCACACCTTCCATCAGGAAATGGTAGGACTCCTTCAGTACACCGAACGTTGATTTCAGAATCAGCAGCGACACGAAGATGGACAGCAGTGGATCTATCTGCATCCAGCCGCTGAAATAGATCACCGCGCCGGAAATGATTGCGGCCACCGACCCCAGCAGGTCGCCCATCACATGCACCAGCGCGGCCTTGGTATTGACGCTCTCCTGGTCATGCGACAGCACCCACGCGACGATGATGTTGATGACCAGCCCTATCGTGGCAACGAGCATCACAGAGCCGCCTTGCACGACCTCTGGCTTCGACAGTCTTTGCACTGCCTCGTAGGCAATCCAGCCGACCACCGCCAGTAGTGCCAGGCCATTGACGAAGGCTGCCAGCGCTTCTGCACGGCCGAAGCCGAAAGAATTTTTTGCCGTAGGAGGGCGCTTGGCGATCATCTGCGCCAGCAGCGCCAGGCCCAGTGCGGCGGCATCCGTCACCATGTGGCCAGCATCCGAGATCAGCGCCAGCGAATTGGACATGAAACCGAAAACAACTTCAACGACGGCAAAGCCCAGCGTCAGCGCCAGCGCCCAAGCCAGCACAGTCTGGCTGCGCTGTTCAAAAAAATGCTGGTGCTTGGCATCGCCATGGCGGTGTGCGTGCAGTTCTGTGCCTTCGTTAGTAGATGTTTTTGCGTGCATGGGAGAGTAATGGCTGCCAGAGTAAATGGTAGTGTAGCTGTTTAATGTGAAGGCCCGGTGAAAGTCCGTTAAAAATGAGGCTTTTGCCATGCGCAGATTTTGTCAAAAAACAGTCAGGCAAAGGCCTGTAAAAATATCCGGGATAGGTCCGTAATGCAGTTTTACCAAACATTTTGTGAAAAAATTGCCTAAAAAAACTTTACGCCCCGGATGAACTTTGCTATAGTTTCGTTCTTCGGGCGGTTAGTTCAGCTGGTTAGAATACTTGGTCGACATCCAAGGGGTCGCAGATTCGAATTCTGCACCGCCCACCAGAATATTTATTTGTAATTCAAATCATTACATATATATAAGAGCGAGAAAGGCATCATGGTTATGACACCGCGAACTACGATCACAGCAACTTGTGAGCGACGCTAGTCGGGGTTCTTTTTCGTCTGTATGTATAGAAAAAAACGCGGCTATGCCGCGTTTTTTTTTCGTCCGCATTTTTTGAGTAGTGTTTTTCAGCAAGACATTGCTGGCATGGAGAGCAAAATGATTTCAGTCCGACTTCCCGATGGTTCGCAGCGCCAGTTTGAAGCGCCTGTCACAGTAGCTCAGGTAGCAGCCAGCATAGGCGCAGGCCTGGCAAAAGCCGCATTGGCCGGCAAGGTTAATGGCAAGCTGGTGGATACTTCCCACCTGATCGATGTTGATTCAGATCTGGCCATTGTCACCGACAAGGATGCAGACGGCCTGGATGTTATTCGTCACTCCACTGCCCACTTGCTGGCGTATGCCGTCAAGGAATTGTTCCCGGATGCGCAGGTCACTATCGGCCCTGTAATTGAAAACGGTTTCTACTACGATTTCTCGTACAAGCGCCCATTTACACCGGATGACTTGCAGGCGATAGAAAAGAAAATGCTGGAACTGGCCAAGAAAGACGAGCCGGTAACACGCAAGGTCTTGCCGCGCGACGAGGCGGTGGCGTACTTCAAATCCATAGGCGAAGCCTACAAGGCCGAGATCATTGAATCGATCCCGCAGGACCAGGATGTCTCGCTGTACACAGAAGGTAATTTCACCGACCTGTGCCGCGGCCCGCACGTGCCGTCCACCGGCAAGCTGAAAGTGTTCAAGCTGATGAAGCTGGCTGGCGCCTATTGGCGCGGCGACTCCAAGAACGAGATGCTGCAGCGCGTGTACGGCACTGCGTTTGCGAAGAAGGAAGATCAGGAAGCCTACTTGCACATGCTGGAAGAGGCGGAAAAGCGTGACCACCGCAAGCTGGGCAAGGCGCTGGACCTGTTCCACTTCCAGGATGAAGCACCGGGCCTGATTTTCTGGCACCCTAAGGGCTGGACTATCTGGCAGCAGGTTGAGCAATACATGCGCAAGGTGTACCAGGATTGCGGCTACCAGGAAGTCAAGGGACCGCAGATACTGGACCGCAGTTTGTGGGAAAGGACCGGCCACTGGGAGAACTACCGTGAAAACATGTTCTCGACAGAATCGGAAAACCGCCACTATGCGCTGAAGCCGATGAACTGCCCCGGCCATGTACAGATTTTTAATTCCAATATGCGCAGCTACCGCGAATTGCCGCTGCGTTTCGGCGAATTCGGCCAGTGCCACCGCAACGAGCCGTCTGGCGCGCTGCACGGCATCATGCGCGTGCGCGGCTTTACTCAGGATGATGGCCATATCTTCTGTACAGAAGAGCAGATCCTGGCTGAAGTGACTGCCTTCCATCCGCAGGCAATGAAGGTGTATTCCGATTTCGGCTTTGAGCAGATCTTCATCAAGATCGCGCTGCGTCCCGACAATCGCATCGGTTCCGACGAGGTGTGGGACACTGCGGAAGAGGCTTTGCGCTCCGCATTGCGCCAATGCGGCGTCACATGGGAAGAATTGCCGGGCGAGGGTGCGTTCTATGGTCCGAAGATTGAATACCATCTGAAAGATAGCCTGGGCCGCCCATGGCAGGTTGGTACCATGCAGGTCGATTTCTCGATGCCGGGCCGCCTGGATGCCGAATATGTATCAGATGATAACTCCCGTAAAGTGCCGGTCATGCTGCACAGGGCGATTGTTGGCTCCATGGAACGTTTTATCGGCATCCTGATAGAAAACCATGCTGGCGCGATGCCATTATGGCTAGCTCCGCTGCAAATTGCGGTGCTGAATATATCGGATGCGCAGGCCGATTACGCCAAGTCTGTTGCAGAAAACCTGAAGAAACAAGGGTTTAGAGTGCATTTGGATTTGCGTAACGAGAAGATTACCTATAAAATACGCGAGCATTCCGTTCAAAAACTGCCTTATATCATCGTTATTGGTGATAAGGAGAGGGATGCAAACACAGTGGCTGTGCGTACGCGTGGCAATCTGGACCTGGGGGTTATGCCTCTGGATGCCCTGGTGGACCGCTTGAAAAGCGAGATAGAAACCAAGGCCTGACCGGATAATGCCTAGCGGTAGAGCACAGCCAATTTATTTAATTTTTGAAGGAAACTACAATAGCTACTGACAAGTCACATCGCATCAACGGTGAAATTACTGCGCCAGAAGTGCGCCTGAGCGGCGTTGAAAATGAGGTCCTGGGCATCGTTAAACTGGCGGAAGCCTTTCGTCTGGCAGAAGAATCCAACGTTGATCTGGTTGAAATAGCGCCAACTGCCCAGCCGCCTGTCTGCCGTCTGATGGATTACGGCAAGTTCAAGTATCAGGAACAGAAGAAGGCGCACGAAGCCAAACTGAAGCAGAAGATCATTCTGGTCAAGGAAGTCAAGTTCCGCCCGGGTACGGATGACGGCGATTACAATATCAAATTGCGTAATCTGACCAAGTTCCTGGACGAAGGCGACAAGACCAAAATTACCCTGCGTTTCCGCGGCCGCGAAATGGCCCACCAGGAAATCGGTATGCGTATGTTGGAGCGTCTGAAGCTGGATCTGGAGCCATATGGCCAGGTAGAGCAGTTTCCCAAGATGGAAGGCCGTCAGATGATCATGATTCTGGCGCCGAAGAAGAAAAAGTAAGCAGTCAGCAGCATTTGTAGTATCAGTCAGTGCTCAGAAAAGATTTGTGATCGTTGCGGTGAAAGCCGCAGCTGTCCAAATGGCGATGGACCCGATTTCATCGCCCAACAAGTGAGAGTAGGCATCCAAGCGCATCGTAATCGTTGCCACCTACAATCATGTTAAAAGTGGAGCTGCCTTTAAGGCAGATAGTGTTATGCCAAAAATGAAGACGAAAAGCAGCGCCAAAAAGCGCTTCCGTGTACGTCCAGGTGGAACTGTCAAACGTGGTCAGGCTTTCAAGCGCCACATCTTGACTAAGAAAACTACCAAAAACAAACGTCAGTTGCGCGGTGCAGTCGGTGTCCATGATACAAACATGGCTTCCGTTACTCGCATGATGCCAACAGCTTAACCTCATACTCAATATTTAAGGAGTTACTATGCCTAGAGTAAAACGTGGGGTTACAGCTCGTGCCCGTCATAAGAAAGTCCTCGACTTAGCCAAAGGCTATCGTGGTCGCCGTAGCAAGGTATACCGTATTGCCAAGCAAGCAGTTATGCGCGCTGGCCAATATGCATACCGTGATCGTCGTAATAAAAAACGTGTATTCCGCGCTTTGTGGATTACTCGTATCAATGCAGCAACCCGTGAACATGGCATGACTTACAGCGTGTTCATGAACGGCCTGAAAAAAGCTTCTATCGAACTGGACCGTAAAGTCCTGGCCGATATGGCAGTGATGGACAAACCAGCGTTTGCTGCGATTGTTAATCAAGTTAAGGCTAACCTGGCTGCGTAATTGTTGTTATTCGATGCCGCTGCGCTGTAGGCGCAGCGGCAATCAGTGAGCGGGGCAAAGGTTAATTCCTATGCCCCGTTTTATTTTCAGCTTGAGGCTGTTGCGGAATTACCCTTGCACACTACCGGTCAGGCTAATCTCTCAACAACTTTTTGTTTTCGGCTCCCCGAAGCGGGAAAAATCGCATGAATCCCTTAGATCATCTCGTAACTCAAGCACGCGCAGATTTCGCTGCTGCCCAGGATGCTGCTGCCCTGGAAAATGCGAAAGCGCTCTATCTGGGCAAGACCGGCCAGATCACCGAGCAAATGAAAAGCCTGGGCAAGCTGGCGCCCGATGAGCGCAAGGCGCAAGGCGCGATCATCAATGCCATCAAGGAACAGATAGAAAATGCACTGACCGACAGGCGCGAAGCGCTGGCCAACGCACAGATGCAGACACGCTTGAACGCAGAGGCAATCGACGTGACGCTGCCAGGCCGTGGCCGCAGCATGGGCGGCATCCACCCGGTGATGCGCACGTGGCAACGGGTTGAAGAAATTTTCCGCTCCATCGGTTTTGACGTGGCCGACGGCCCGGAAATCGAAACCGACTGGACCAACTTCACCGCGCTGAACAGCCCGGAAAACCATCCAGCGCGCTCGATGCAGGATACCTTCTACATCGACGGCAAGGACACGCAGGGCAAGCAGTTGCTGCTGCGTACGCATACCAGCCCGATGCAGGTGCGTTATGCGCGCATGAACCAGTCGCCGATCAAGGTTATCGCTCCGGGCCGCACCTACCGCGTGGACAGTGATGCAACGCATTCGCCGATGTTCCATCAGGTAGAAGGTCTGTGGATTGATGAGCATATCAGCTTTGCCGACCTGAAAGGCGTGTACCTGAATTTCGTCAAGGCCTTCTTTGAGACCGATGATCTGCAAGTGCGTTTCCGTCCTTCATATTTTCCGTTTACCGAACCGTCCGCCGAGATCGATATCGCTTTTGGCAGCGGCCCGCTGAAAGGCCGCTGGCTGGAAGTATCAGGCTCCGGCCAGGTGCATCCGACAGTCGTGCGCAACATGGGGCTGAACCCGGATAAATACATCGGTTTCGCTTTCGGTTCCGGCCTGGAGCGCCTGGCGATGCTGCGTTACGGCATCAGCGACCTGCGCCTGTTCTACGAAGGCGATCTGCGCTTCCTGAAACAATTCAATTGATAACAGGCGCGGGTGCGAGGGGCTTCCCCTGCATGGCCGCGCTCCTGCTCAATTAAAATCAAGCACCTTAATCAAGCACATTTCCACGGCTGAATTATGCAATTTTCTGAAAACTGGCTCCGTACCATGGTAGATCCGAAGATGACTTCGGATGAACTGGCGCACTTGCTGACTATGTCTGGACTGGAAGTGGAGGATGTCGATCCTGTCGCTCCGCCTTTCTCCAATATCGTCGTCGCCGAAATACTGGAAATAGCCAAGCACCCGAATGCAGACCGGCTGAACGTCTGCCAGGTCAACGCCGGCACCGGCACTATCCTGAACATCGTCTGCGGCGCGCCGAACGTGCGCGTGGGCATGAAGGTGCCGTGCGCAATGGTAGGCGCCATTCTGCCTCCAGGCGAAGACGGCAAACCGTTTGAAATCAAGCTGGGCCAGCTGCGCGGCGTTGAGTCGCAAGGCATGCTGTGCTCTGCGCGCGAACTGAAACTGTCTGAAGACCATGGCGGCTTGATGGACTTGCCGGCCGATGCGCCTGTGGGCCAGAATTTCCGCGATTACTATCAGCTGAATGACCTGAAGTTCACGATCAAGCTGACGCCGAACAAGGCGGATTGTCTGTCCGTGTTGGGTGTGGCCCGTGAAGTGTCGGCACTGACCGGCACACCGCTGACAATGCCGGAAGAAAAGCATGTTGCCGTGACGCTGCAGGACAAGCTGCCGGTCAAGATTTCCGCGCCCGACCTGTGCGGCCGTTTCAGCGGCCGCATCCTACGCGGCGTGAATGCCAAGGCGCCGACGCCGGACTGGATGAAACAAAGGCTGGAACGCAGCGGCCAGCGCTCCATTTCCGCACTGGTGGATATCTCCAACTATGTGATGCTGGAACTGGGCCGTCCCAGCCACGTGTTCGATCTGGACAAGATCCATGGCGGGCTGGACGTACGCTGGGGCAAACCAGGTGAAACGCTGAAACTGCTGAACGGCAATACCGTCAGTGTCGATGAATGGGTTGGTGTTATTTCCGATGATAAGGAAATCGAATCGCTGGCCGGCATCATGGGCGGTGATTCCACTGCGGTATCGCTGGAAACACAAAATATTTATCTGGAAGCAGCGTTCTGGTGGCCGCAAGCCATACAGGGCAGGGCACGCAAGTACAATTTCTCTACCGATGCGGCACACCGTTTTGAGCGCGGCGTGGATTTCGCAACGACGGTAGAGCACATCGAGCGCATCACTGCGTTGATCGTGGAAATCTGTGGTGGCGCGAACCAGGTCAAGGTCGGCCCGGTAGATGACCAGATCGTGAACCTGCCACAGCGCCAGGCCGTGAAACTGCGTACTGCGCGCGCGGTCAAGGTGATTGGCGTAGCGCTGACGGATGAAACGATTGCCGATATTTTCACCCGCCTCGGACTGACGTTTGCTCAGACACCGGGCGAATTTCTGGTGACGCCGCCTTCCTACCGCTTCGATATTGAAATTGAAGAAGATCTGATCGAGGAAGTGGCGCGCGTATACGGTTTCGAAAACATCCCGGCCTTGCCGCCGGTGGCTGCTAACGCGATGCGCGTGGCACCGGAAGAACATCGCTCGCTGTTCACGATACGCCGCCAGATCGCCGACCTGGATTACCAGGAAGTGATCAACTACAGTTTCGTTGAAGAGGCCTGGGAAAAAGATTTTGCCGGCAACAGCAACCCGATCAAACTGCTGAACCCTATCGCCAGCCAGATGAGTGTCATGCGCTCCAGCATGGTGGGCAGTCTGGTTGCTAATGCGCGTTATAACCTGAACCGCAAGGTCAGCCGTATCCGCGTGTTTGAGATCGGCGCCATTTACCTGCGTAATGACAACGTGCCGGACGGCCCGCTGACAGTGGCAGGCTACGACCAGCCAAAACGACTGGCAGCATTGGCCTATGGACCGGTAGCGGACGAGCAATGGGGCCAGGATACGCGCAACGTCGATTTCTTTGACGTCAAGGCAGATCTGGAAACCTTGTTTGCGCCCAAGGCTTTGCGTTTCATCAAGACCGAGCACGCAGCCCTGCATCCTGGCCGCTCCGCGCTGGTCGAATGCGAAGGCAAGGTTGTGGGCGTGATCGGCGAACTGCACCCGCGCCTGCAACAGAAATACGACCTGCCTCTGGCGCCTGTGGTGTTTGAAGTGGATACCGCTGCGTTGCAGTCGCTGGGCTTGCCACAGTACCGTGATATTTCCAAATTCCAGCCTGTTACGCGGGATCTGGCACTGGTCGTCAAACAGGCCGTTTCCGTACAGGATTTGCTGGATGCATTCACTGCTGAGGCAAGTTCCGGCGAAGCGTGTAAAATCATGCAAGCCGTTGTTTTATTTGATGAATATCGCGGCAAGGGTTTGGAAAATGACGAAAAAAGTCTTGCTTTCCGCTTTACCTTGCAAGATACTCAAAGTACCTTGCAAGATGATAAAGTGGAAGCCGCAATGGCCGCCTTTATCGCTGTTGCAACGGCGAAGTGCGCTGCAAGATTGCGTTGATAGAGGGAGACTTGATTTCGGGCTGTTTTGATAAACCGAATCAATAGGCTGATTGAGTAGAATGATTTTTCACTTGATCCAATCAGTTGATTCGGTTTGCCGGGGTCATTAAAAAATACAGGCAGGGAGCTGCCTCAGCAGCGAGCCATGATAGTGGCCGCTACTGAATTAAATATATGCAAGTAGGGATTAAAAATAATGAATGAAGTGACTTCCGCTGAGCTTCAATCGGTTCTGGATGCAGATTTGAATCGTGCGATGCGTGAAGCCAAGGCGCGCTCACAGGCTGAAAAAGACCTGCCGACCTTGACCAAGGCCGAGCTGGCGGAACTGCTGTTTGAGCAAGTAGGCCTGAACAAACGCGAAGCCAAAGATATGGTGGAAACCTTCTTTGACGAGATTCGCAATGCACTGGAAAGAGGCGAGGCCGTCAAGCTGTCCGGCTTTGGCAATTTCCAGTTGCGCGACAAGCCGCAGCGCCCTGGCCGTAATCCAAAAACCGGGGAAGAAATTCCTATTACAGCGCGCCGCGTTGTGACTTTTCACGCCAGCCAGAAACTAAAAGGCATGGTAGACGATGTAGGCACCCAGCCACTCGCCCATGCCGCCTGACCTGATCTATGAGCGAACATAAGATAGAAACTTTTGTTTTGCCGCCCATCCCGGCGAAGCGCTACTTCACAATCGGTGAAGTCAGCGACCTGTGCGGCGTCAAGCCGCATGTGCTGCGTTACTGGGAACAGGAATTTACGCAGCTCAAGCCGGTAAAGCGGCGCGGCAACCGCCGTTATTACCAGCATCACGAGGTACTGCTGATACGCCGCATACGCGAACTGCTGTACGAGCAGGGCTTCACTATCAACGGCGCGCGCAACAAGCTGAACATGCATGTGAACGGCAGCGCCAACGACGCGCAGCTGGACGCCGTGGCGCCTCCGATGAACCTGCTCGCGATACGCGATGAGCTGACCTCCATCCTGTCACTGCTGACCCGCTAAACATCGGTGCCGGCTGTTTTTCAGCCGGTGCGGGCCCTGTGTTATCCCTTTCCTCACATCTGCCTCTAGCGGGCGATGCCATCTTTATCATCACGAGTCCCAGTCTGTTTTCTTCGATGATGCGTAGCAAAATCAAGGCAGGCCTGCATCGGAATTTTCCAGATTATTTACAAGCGCAAATACATTAAATCAGTGTCAATTTGTAAATCTGGCGCGCTAGTGTGGCAAACGCGCCATAGTGCCCCTTTGCAAAAGGGTATCTGTTTTGTATTTATGATATAAAGGTCTGTGCTCGACACTAACGGAGTGCGTTTGTCTCTCAACAAAAGGAGAAGGATGATGAAAAGAATTTTGCCGATTCTGGTAGCGCCTGTTTTACTGGCGTTCAGTATGTCTGCTTTTGCTCAGGCTTCTGCTTCTGCAGAAACTGCGAGCCCAGCACCTGCCGCTAAAGCCGGCAAGACAAGGGCTGAAGTCAAAGCAGAAACCAAAGCAGCAGCCAAAGCGGGTGAACTGAACAAGAACGTCGACGTGCCGGACGCGCCTAAAAAAACGCCTAAGGGCTCAGGCAATAGCCGTGCAGAAGTGAAAGACGATGTAAAAGCAGCACGCAAAACGGGCGAACTGGACAAAAACCTGGATCTTGATCCGCTGCCAGTCAAAAAAGGCGACAAAAACAGTGGCAGGACACGCGCTGAAGTCAAGGCGGAAGCCAAGGCAAACGCCAAGGTAAAAGACAGCGTCGATATCCCGAACAAGCAATAAGTAACAATAAGCAAGACCGATGCTGTACCGCCTGGCGGTGCAGTGTTGCAAGCAAATCGGGCCGCTTCATGCGGCCCGATTTTTTTATGTGAGGCGCTTCAGAAGTGTTCTATAGGAAGTTTGACACCTGCGCCGGCCAGTAGTGCCTGCCGCGCGAGCCGGGTTTCCTGGTTGGGGGCCGCATGTTTGCTGTAGAGCTGCAGCATGACCTCAACGATTTTTTCGTCATGCGTATTCCCCCTGCGCATATTTTCCGGCGCGGTGGCGCTGCTCTTGTGGATGACAACAGAGTTGACCGGCAGGTAGCCCAGCTTTTTTCCTTTCAGGCAGTCCAGCAAAAAATCCCAGTCTTCGTAGATGATCAGGCCGGTATCGTAGCGAATAGGTGCGACAATGTTTTTATCGTACACTAGGCAGCTGTTGGGAATGCGGTTGCGCACGTAGACGCTGTCCTGCGTCACATCAGCAATGGAGACATCGACGGTGGACAGATGCTGCGGTGGCGATACGGTGCGGTCTTCATTGCGGATCTTGAAGTCGCAGAACAGGATATCCGGTGACGTGTTTCCTATGCCGTCTGCCAGCGATTGCAGGTGGCCAGGCTCAAAGGTATCGTCATCATCCAGGAAGATCACATACTTCGATCTGGCGACATCCAGGCCCATATTGCGGCTCTCTGCCGGTCCGCCAATGCCGCTGCCGCGTATTACGTACACATAGCGGCCTGCCAGCTGCGCCAGTTCTTCATAGGGCGGCAGGTACGCGGAGGAGTCGGCAACGATTACCACCGTGAAATCGGTGTAGGTCTGAGCGATCAGTGATTGCAGGGTGCGGCGCAGCAGCAGCGGGCGATCGTGGGTAGGGACGATAATGGTAAACATGCGGACACTCCGGCGATATAGTGGGTCGTTGGTCAGGGAGGGCGCCTGCCAGCGGTCGCGGGCTAGTTTACCGGATAAAACCGGTATTGCGTCTGCAATTGAAAAAATCACCGCCCGGTCGGCAATGGTGAAATGCCGCAGCGGATGCAGTAGGAAGTGACTGCCTCGCTGGTGGAAAATTGTCGTGCATAAGGACGTGGGTGATGTCACGCGTCGTTTTACGGGGTAATCAATAGAGCTGACGCAGAAATTCAACGCTTTTATACAGAACTGCGCTCCTTAGTTAAGGTAAGCTTCCAGTTTGCGGCGAATGCCGAATTAATCCAGCAAGCTCATCGACTTAATCTCGCCCATGCCCAAAATAACTGTATTGATTGCTGCGCGGAACGCCGAAAAGACCCTGGCGGAAACTCTGGAAAGCCTTGCGGCCCAAACCTATACCGATTTTGACGTACTGCTTGTCGATGACGAGTCCAGCGACGGCACGCAAGAGGTGGCAAATGCCTTCCGCTCGCGCTTGCGACTCGACCTGCTTCGTCTGGACAAGAACGCGGGTGTCGCCGGAGCGCTGAACCATGGTCTGGCGCAGATTCAGAGCGACTATATTGCCAGGCTGGATGCCGACGATATTGCCTTGCCCACCCGGCTGGAAAAGCAGGCGGCATTTCTGGATGCACGGTCCGATGTAGCGGTATGCGGCAGCTGGATGGACATGTTTTACGATGATGCTTCACAAAATAGCCGTATTCTCGCCAAGCCGCTGGAAGATGCGGCCATCAAGACGGCGCTGGTGCAATATTGCTCAATGTCGCACGGGAGCTCTACCTTCCGCAGAAGCTTTTTCCAGGACGTCGGCGTGTTCGATCTGAGGCTGGATTTTGCTGAAGATTACGATATCTGGTGCCGTGGCGCGCTGCTGGGCAAGCAGTATGCGAACCTGCCCGAGGCGCTGACTCGTTACCGGCAGCATGGCGGCCAGGTGGGGCAGCAAAAACGCCAGCTTCAATATGAGCGGGATTTGATTATTAAAAGAAAATATATCTCGGCATTGCTGGGCGGCGAGTCATCCGGAAATCTTGCAGAATTCTTTTCATTGCTGACCATGTTTACCACTCGGGCTATCGCCTTGCAGGTGGTGCAGCAGTCCATGCCCTTGCTTTTCAAGCTAGGGCGTAAAGTGTATGATGAGAAACTCTATAGCGAGATAGTGGCGGCGTGTATAGGCCGCCATCTTGCGGCATAAAAAAGAATTCTCGACAGCTTGTTGATGACAGCATGCCTGCCGGGGCGCAAGTCCGCCAGAATTGCCCCGCACCTTCTCATAACGGCTACCGATGCAAGACGTTTTGTCTTTTACATTCTGGATAGGATGATCTCTTGAACCCACGCAAGCGGCTCACCTGTGCACTGATCGTTGGGACCCGTCCCGAGGCGATCAAGCTGGCGCCCGTTTATCTGGCGATGCGTGAGCGCGCCGACCAGTTTCTTCCTTTACTGTGGATTACCGGCCAACACCGGGAGCTGCTGGATCAAGTGCTGGAAGTTTTTGGCCTGCAGGCAGACGCTGATTTTGCACTGATGGTAGAGAACCAGTCACAGACCGCCTTGGTCGGAAAAATATTACAGTCGCTTGACCCGCTGATGACGCAGCACCGGCCAGACTGGATCGTGGTCCAGGGGGATACCAGTTCGGCAATGGCGGGCGCTCTGGGCGGATTCTATGCCGGCATACCCGTTGCACACGTCGAGGCGGGCCTGCGTACCTATAACCTGGCAGCGCCTTTCCCGGAAGAAGGCAACCGCCAGATCATCAGCCGCGTTGCGCGCCTGCACTGTGCGCCAACAGCCTATGCTGCGCAGAGGCTGTTGCTGGAGCAGCTGCCTGCTGAATACATTGTGGAAACCGGTAATACGGTGGTGGATGCCATACGCTGGGTCGCGCAGCGGCATAAGGCGTTGCCTGAAGCCTTAAATGATTGGGCTGGCGGCAATGAAGCTTCCGGCCGTAAATGGGTGCTGACGACGTTGCACAGGCGTGAATCTTTTGGCGCTACGCTGGAAGGCATGCTGCACGCCATCCGCAGTCTGGCCGATGACCCAGCGCTGGGCCTCGCTTTTGTCTTTCCAGTTCATCCAAATCCCAATGTACAGGCCATTGTGCATCGCATACTGGGAAATCACCCACATATTGCACTGCTGCCGCCGCTGGGCTATACCGAACTGGCAGCCGTACTGGCGAAATGCTGGCTGGTGCTGACTGATTCCGGTGGTTTGCAGGAGGAGGCGCCCAGTTTGCATAAGCCGGTGCTGGTATTGCGGGAGGTTACCGAACGCCCGGAAGGGGTGGAAACCGGCGCTGCCGAACTGGTGGGAACCGATCCCGCAACGCTGATCGCCAGCGTGCGCCGGCTGGTGACTGACCAGGCGCGCTATGAGCGCATGGCCGGGGCGGATAATCCGTATGGCAATGGGGCTGCGGCTTCTGCTATTCTTGATGCCATGCTTGCAGCAGCACCTTAGCCTTGTTTCAACCCGGCCTGGAGTGGATTTTTTTCAGGGCTTAATAGAGATCAATAGAGCTCAATAGACCTTATAGACCATAAATACCTGTTTATTGTCGTGATGGTGCAGCGGCTGTTTATATTAACGTATCAGTTTTTTTCAGGGAATGTGTATGTTGCAACAGGCCATACAGTGGATCCATCGTAATCACCTGGACGGCAATGCTGTTCCCATCACTCACAAGCAGCGTCGCCCTTACCCGGAAGTTACCGGTTATTACATCCCCACGCTGCTGTCGATTGGTGAAGTCGGAATGGCGGAGCAATTCGCGCGCTGGCTGGTGACTGCCCAGAACGCGGATGGTTCGTTCTCGCTGGACGATCCTACCCGCAGCTATGTGTTTGATACCGGCCAGGTCATCCGCGGCTGGGTCACCATCATCGATCGCCTGCCAGAGCTGGCAGAACCGTTGAAACGTGCCTGCGACTGGATTATCAACGGCGCCGATCCAATAACGGGACGCCTGATGGTGCCGGCGCCCGGCGGCGACTGGAGCCTGGGTTCGCGCGGTGAAGTCAGCGAAGGCATTCACCTGTATGTATTGCAACCTATGCGGGACGCAGCAGCGGCGCTGGGCTTGCCGTACATACGCGCGGCAGCGGATAAAGCGCTGGCTTATTACCTGACCAATGTTCCCGTGACAGACTTTTCGCATACCAATATGCTCACGCACTTCTATGGCTACATGCAGGAAGCGCTGTTTGAAATGGGCTGCATCGAAGAGGCAAAGCAGGGCATGGCGTCGGTCGCGCCTTACCAGCTCGCCAATGGTTCAGTCTCGGCGTATTCAAATGTAAGCTGGGTCTGCTCCACCGGCCTGGCACAGTTGGCCAAGGTCTGGTATTTCCTGGATGATTTGCCGCGCGCCGACAAGGCTATGGAATTCCTGGCGCAGCTGCAAAATGGCAGCGGCGGCTTTTATGGATCTTACGGCGTCGGCGCTACCTATTTCCCCGCAGATGAAATTTCCTGGGCGGTCAAATACACGATAGAAGCCGAACATCTGCGCATTGCCCGCCATTTCGATCACACTGCGCATCACTACAAATCAACCATACCGGCGCAGGATGGCCGGGTACAGGCCATCTTCAGCGGGTTGGGCAATGCCACGCGCGTACTGGATGCGGGCTGCGGCAAAGGCCGCTATGCCGCATTGATCAAGGAGCACAAGCCGGAGACGGAAGTGCACGCGATAGACGTGTCTGCGGAAATGTTACGCCATGTTCCGGCAGGTATTCAGACCCAGGTTGCCAGCATCCAGGCTCTGCCATTTCCGGAAAACAGTTTCGACCTGGTGTATTGCGTGGAAGCACTGGAACACGTTCCTAACCCGCAAGCCGCTCTCGCAGAGATGGCGCGCGTGCTGACCGTTGGTGGACGTCTGGTGATCATAGACAAAAACGTGGACAAGCAGGGCGCATTGCAAATCGAATCCTGGGAGCGCTGGTTTGATGTGGAGCAATTAACGCGCGACATGCAGGCGCTGGGTCTGGCCACGCATGCTGAATTCATTAGCTATGAGGGAAGGCCGGCAGATGGGCTGTTCGTCTGCTGGACAGGCACAAAAACCTTGTCTGTCTCTACCAACGCTGCGCCACCGGCAACAGTGAATTTTTATCGCGAAGAATATTTCGATGCACTTAACCGCACGCTGGTGGATGCCTGCCGGCGCAACGATACGACATGGATCAACGCCCATCTGCTGAATCAGGACACGCAAAAGCCTGGGCCGCATAAAGATGAACTGTATGAAAACCGGGTAGGCCTGCAGCTGATCGCGCAGTTGTTGCAAAAAAGCGGGCAGCAATTTGATATTGTGGATGTAGCCTGCGGCAATGCGATGCTGTTGCGCAAGCTGCGTGCCGATGGCCACCGGGTGCAGGGTATCGATGCCAGTGCGGCCAAGGTTGCCAATAACGCGGATGTGCCTTTGGTGCAAGGTTTTGGCGAGGCGCTGCCGCTGGGTGACCAGGTCGCCGACGTGGTGATCTGTCTGGAGTCTGCGGGCCATGTGT
>JAYSKH010000321.1:0-29337 GCA_043726505.1 Undibacterium sp.
GAAGAAAATTGCCGTCACCAAAGCTGCCGGCAGCCATTATCTGCTGATCGCTGCACTGAACAAGGCCGGGCTCAGTTTTAAAGACATAGAACCGGCCTACCTGACGCCAGCAGACGGCCGCGCCGCCTTCGAGCGCGGCAGCGTCGACGCGTGGGTGACCTGGGACCCTTTCCTGGCCGGTGCGCAACGCCAGTCACAGGCCCGCATCCTGGCAGACGGCCGCGGCGTGGCCGACTACCAAAGGTACTACCTCGCGGCTACGCCTTTCGCAGAAGCCCATACTGACCTGCTGAATATCATCTTTGAAGAACTGGCAAAAACAGGCCGCTGGATCAAGCAAAGCCCGAAAGAGGCCGCGACCTTTCTGGCGCCGCTATGGGGTCTCGATGTTGCAACCGTGGAGCTGGCGAACAGCCGCCGCAGTTACGAGGTCAGGCCAGTCGTCGTGAGCGCTTTAGCAGAACAGCAGCGCATCGTCGACGCGTTCCAGGCAGCCGGGCTGCTGCCGCGCAAGATCAATGCGACGGCAGTGCCTTTATGGGCGCCGCCTGCTGCGGTGCAGCTGGCCAAGCCTTAAGGACGTCTCGGCTGGAACGCTCTTAGCCGTTCAGATGGCAGGCAGAAAAATGCCCTGGCGAAATCTCTTTCAGCAGCGGCTTTTCCACTTTGCAACGGTCCATCGCATGGATGCAGCGCGGGTGGAAGTAGCAGCCTGACGGTGGATTCAGCGGTGACGGGATCTCGCCCTTGACTGCCAGGAACTCTATCTTTTTCACTTCCAGCTTTGGCGCCGAGGCCAGCAGCGCCTGCGTGTATGGGTGGTTGGCATGGCCGAAGATTTCGGTCGTGGGCGCCGATTCCACTACCTGGCCCAGATACATGATGACGACGCGGTCGGACAGGTGCCGCACCACGCCGAGGTCATGGCTGATGAACAGGTAGGTCAGCTTCAGTTCATCACGCAGGCGGATGAACAGGTTCAGCACCTGCGCCTGTATCGATACGTCCAGCGCGGCGACTGCTTCATCGCAGACCAGGAATTCCGGTTTGACGGCGAGTGCGCGGGCGATGCCGACGCGGGCGCGCTGGCCGCCGGAAAACTGGTGCGGGAAGCGGCGCAGCACTGCCGGGTCCAGCCCTACCCTTTGCAGCAGGCCTTCTACGTAATCCTTCTGCTCACCGGCGGCAATAATCTTGTGCACGACCGGTGCTTCACCGACGATGTCCTGCACGCGCATGCGCGGGTTTAGCGATGCATACGGGTCCTGGAAAATCATCTGTATGCCCAGCTGCAAACGGCGTTTTTCAGCTGGCGGCAACTGGTCTATAGCCTGCCCCTTCCACAGGCGGCTACCGGCGGACAGACTGTGCAGGCCCACGGCCATGCGGCCCAGCGTGGATTTGCCGCAGCCGGATTCGCCGACGAGGCCCACCACTTCACCCGGCTGTATCGTCAGCGACACATCATCGACCGCGTGCACGACCTGCTCCTTCAAGCCTGCGCCGAAGCCGTTCGCGATTTTTGCGGCAATATCCAGCGATTTGACGAAGCGCTTGCTGACATTGCGCAGCTCCAGTATCGGCGTAGATATAGGCGTTGCGGCGGTGTCTACCTGTTGTTCCGTCATTTTTGTCTGTTCAAGCTGATTCATGCGGCAAGCTCCTGTTCCATGACCGGGTGGAAGCAGCGTAGCGCGTGGCCGTCGACAATACCGAGCGGCGGTGTCTGTTCGCATTCGGCGGTGGCGCGTCCGCAACGCTCACGGAATGCGCAGCCGGAGGGCAGGTTCAGCAAAGACGGCGTCATGCCGGGTATTTGTTTCAGCGGCTGGCCGTGTGGATTGCGTGACGGGGCCGATGCAATCAGCCCGTGGGTATACGGATGGCGCGGATGTTCCAGCACCTGGCGCACATCGCCGCTTTCAACGATCTTGCCGGCATACATCACCGACACGGTATCCGCCAGACCGGCCACAACCGACAGATCATGCGTGATCCAGATCAGCGCGGTGCCGGATTCCCTGCACAGCTTTTGCATTTCATACAGGATCTGGCCCTGTATTGTCACGTCCAGCGCGGTCGTGGGTTCATCGCAGATAATCAGGTCGGGCTTGTTCAGCAGCGCGGTAGCAATTGCCACCCTTTGCCGCATACCGCCCGAAAACTGGTGCGGATAGGCCAGCAGGCGCTCATCCGGCGATGGTATGCCGACGCGGGCCAGTGCATCCCTGGACATGTCGCGCGCGACTTCCTTGCTGACCTTGTTGTGCGCAAACACGGCTTCCATCATCTGCGTGTCTATGCGCAGCACCGGGTTCAGCGTCATCATCGGGTCCTGGAAGATCATCGCAATACGGTTGCCCCTGACCCGGCGCATTTCTTCCGCCGGCAAACCGCGCAGTTCCCTGCCTTTGAGCCGTATGCTGCCGCCTGTGACTTTGCCGGGTGCATCGATCAGGCCCATGATGGAATAACCTGTCATCGATTTGCCGGAGCCGGATTCGCCGACCAGGCCCATGATCTGGCCAGGTTCCACCGAAAAGGAAACGTCATCCACGGCGGTTACCGTGCCAGCGCGGCTGAAGAACTGCGTCTTCAGGTTTTCTACGACGAGGGTTGCTGTCTGTGTCATCTATGGTGTCCCGTCTCTGTCTTTGTTCTGGTTTTTATTGCGTTTGCAGGCGCGGGTTCAGCACGTCACGCAGCTGGTCAGCCACGAGGTTGATGGCGACCACCGTCAGCAGCAATGCAATACCGGGGAAAAAGCTGATCCAGTATTTACCGGACAACAGGTACTGGAAGCCATTGGCGATCAGCAGGCCCAGCGACGGTTCTGTCACCGGCAAACCCAGACCGAGGAAAGACAGCGTTGCTTCCAGCGAAATCGCGGAAGCAACCTGCAGCGCGGCGATGACGATCAACGGCGGCAGGCAGTTGGGCAGCAGGTGGCGCAGCACGATGCGGGTAGGCGACAACCCGAGGCAGGTCGCCGCCTCTATGTATTCCTTCTTGCGCTCCACCAGCGCCGCGCTGCGTGCGGTGCGCGCATAATAAGCCCACTGCACCGCCACCAACGCGATGATGATCTTGCCCACACCCTGCCCGGTCAGCGCCAGCAGGATCAGCGCGATCAGGATGGGCGGGAAGGACAACTGAATGTCGGCCACGCGCATGATGAAAGCTTCCACTCTGCCGCCCGCATACCCTGCGCACAAACCCAGGCTAAGGCCGATCAGCAGCGCAATCACGGTGCTGGATACGCCGACGATGACGGAAATGCGCACACCGTAAATGATGGCGGACAGCATGTCGCGCCCCTGCTCATCGGTGCCCATTAAAAAAGTGAGCTTGCCGTCGGCCGACTGCTGGCCTGGCTCCAGCCGTGAATCCATCACGTCCAGGCTGGACAGGTCGTAAGGATTTTGCGGCGAGATGACGGGTGCGAAGATCGCCGCCAGCAGAATGATGACCAGCAGCGCAAAACCTATCGTTGCTATCTTGCTGGCAAAGAAGTTGCGGGCAAAGCGGCGGAACGGCGTTTCCGGCGCTGCGGTTTTTTTGATAGTTTCCACACTCATCCTTTGGTCTCCGACAGGCGCACGCGCGGGTCGAGCAGCGAATAAATCACATCTACCACCAGGTTGATCAGGATGAACAAGGTCACGATCAGCAGCAGGTAGGCAACGATCACCGGGCGGTCCAGCACGCGGATGGAATCGATGATCAGCTTGCCCATGCCCGGCCATGCGAATACCGATTCGGTGACGATGGCAAATGCGATGATGGAGCCGAACTGCAGCGCGATAACGGTGACGATGGGGATCAGGATATTTTTTAGCACATGTACGCCGATGATACGGGCATTGCTCAGGCCCTTGGCGCGCGCAAATTTGACATAGTCCTGCAGCAGCGCTTCCTGCGCGCCGGCCCTCGTCAGGCGGATGACCAGCGCCACGTTGAACAGCGCCAGGTTAAATGCCGGCATCAACAGGTGCTTCAAACCGTCCAGGCTCAGGAAACTGACCGGCACACCCAGCAGCATCGTGGTTTCGCCGCGGCCGCTGGAAGGCAGCCAGCCCAGCTGCACGGCAAATACCATGATCAGCATCAGCCCCACCCAAAAGCTGGGCAGCGAAAAACCGAGGATGGAAATGCTCATGATGCTTTTGCCGGTAATGCTGTTGGGCCGCAGGCCGGCCAGCAGCCCCAGAGGAATACCGAGCACGATGGCGATCAGGATGGCGAATACGGCCAGCTCCATTGTCGCCGGCATGCGTTCAAAGATCAGTTGCAGCGCGGGCGTGGAAAATGCGAATGAACGGCCCATGTCGCCGCTCAGCGCATGCTTGAGGAAGACGAAATACTGCTCGTACAGCGGTTTATCCAGGCCAAACGCTGCAATGGTGCGGGCGCGCTCCATCTGGTCGGCATCGGGACTGATCAACACGTCGATAGGATTACCTATCGCATACACGCCGACAAACACCAGCAAGGACATGATCAGCAGTACCACTACGCTCTGCATCATGCGCCGGATAATAAAAACAAGCATAAAACTCCTGCGGTCTGGCGGGTGAACTCTAAAAACCGCTACCCTTCATTGCCCAATAACAGCGATAGGAATGAAGGGCAACGAACATACTGTCGTGCTTGTTTGTTGTTGCTTACTTGTTGTTGCTTACTTGTTGTTGCTTGTTTGTTGTTGCTTACTTTTGGCTAAATTCGTACGCATGCGTACGCTCATCGGTACGCGGAATATAGCTGATGCCCTTTTTCATCGCCCACGTCGTTACCTGCAAATGGATGGGGATCAGGTCGACATCGTTGACGCTGATGGCGGTTGCTTCCTGCAGCAGCTTCAGCCTTTCCTTGTCATCCACGATATTGATTGCCTTGGACAGCACGGCATCCATCTTCGGGTTGCAGAACCGGGTCCAGTTGGCCACGCCAAAACCCTTGACCGGATCTTCACAGGCAACAATGGCGCGCAAGGTGGACGATGTTTCGCCTGTCTGCGCACCCCAGCCCAGCAGACCGAGTGAAAATTCCTGCTTGATTCCGCGTGCCGAATAGATGGACATAGGCAGGCCTTCTACCTTGGCGGCGATACCTATGCGGGACAACATCTGCGCGATAGTCTGCGTGATTTTTTCATCATTGACATAGCGGTTGTTCGGCGTATGCACAGTAATACCGAAGCCGTTTGGATAACCGGCCTCCGCCAGCAGCTTCTTGGCCGCTTCGGGGTCGTATTTAACAACTTTCAGATCCGGGTTGTAGCCGAACAGCGTGACTGGCACCAGGTTGTTGGTCGGTTGCGACAGGCCTTCCATCACGCGGTCACGGATCGCATCGCGGTTGATGGCCATGGTGATGGCGCGGCGCACGCGGATATCCTTCAGCGGATTCTTGTCCAGCGGCTTGCCTTCTTTATCGGTGACATACGGTGATTTGTCGCGCAGGCCATCTACATACAGGAAGATCAACCGGTGCGACACCTTGGATTCCATCTTCAGGCTGGCATCGCTGCGCACCCTGGCAACGTCCGGCGTCGGCACGTTTTCCAGTGCCTGCACGTCGCCAGCCAGCAATGCGGCCAAACGGGTGGAACCGTTGGGGATGAAACGCAGTGTGACCTTGCTCCATTTGCCCGGATATTTACCCCAATAGCCGTCAAAACGGTCCATCTCTATGCGATCGTCGCGTAGATACTTGGTGAACTTGTAGGGGCCGGTGCCAACCATGCCCTTGCCGCTGGAAAAATCATCGCTGGCCAGACCTTGCGTGGCTTTTTTGGACACCATGTAGACCGACGTCAGATCAGCCAGCATCAGCGGATACGGTTCCTTTGTGGTCAGCCTGATCGTGTACGGGTCCATCACCTTTTTGTTGACGATGGCCTTGGTGAACTGGTCAAACTTGGCCGGGCTGTTGACGATGGTGGCCGGGCGGTCCAGCGACCAGACCACGTCTTCGGCAGTAAATTCGCTGCCGTCATGGAATTTGACGCCCTTGCGCAGCTTGAATTCCCAGGTCAGGTTATTCACCAGCGTCCAGGATTCGGCCAGGCTGGGCACCACATGGCTGTCCGGATCCATCTTGACCAGCGTTTCAAACATGTGGTCGGACACGTTCAGGTTCGGAAACAGGTTGTAGAAATGCGGGTCCAGCGAGGTCGGCGGCGAGCTCATCGCCAGTTTGAATTCCTGCGCAAGCGCGGCGGGCGCGGCGGCGACCAGCAAGGCGGCGCCGGCTGCCAGCAAGAACTGGCGCTGCTGGCGGGCAACTCGATGAAACATGGACAGCATGAGAACTCCTTATTATTTATTTAAGAGAATACTGCCGGAAGGTCTACAATCATTCTATAAGCCAGCTTAAAAAGGGCCCGCTTGCTTGGGTTGCAACAACATACACTGCGGGCTATTTTGGTGCAACAAAATCAATCCGGGCCGGGCAGGCAGTCCGTCTCGTTTTACCTACATTGCCTACGCGTGTTGTTTCAGGCAAAATAATTTACAGCTTGTAGCGCCCTACCCGGCTGTTACGACAATTCAAACCGATAACAGAGGTTTGCACACCAAAAACCTGCAAACCTGCACGGAGACCGCCATGAAACTGATCGACCCCATCATCCAGTTCCACGCCGAACTGCAAAAGATCCGCCGCGACATCCACGCACATCCCGAACTCTGCTACGAAGAACACCGCACGTCCGACGTCGTCGCAAAAAAACTGCAGGAGTGGGATATACCCGTCATCCGCGGCCTGGGCGGCACCGGCGTGGTCGGCATCATCAAAAACGGCAGCAGCCGGGCCATTGCACTGCGCGCCGACATCGATGCGCTGCCCATGCAGGAAATCAATACCTTCCCGCATGCATCCAAACATGAAGGCAAGATGCATGCCTGCGGGCATGATGGCCACACGGCCATGTTGCTGGGCGCTGCGCACTATCTGTCTCAGCACCGGCAGTTTGACGGCACCGTGTATGTGATCTTCCAGCCGGCGGAAGAAGGCGGCGGCGGCGCCAAAAGAATGATAGAAGACGGGCTGTTCGAACAATGCCCGGTAGAGGCTGTCTTTGGCATGCACAACTGGCCCGGCGTGGCAGTGGGCACCTTCGGCGTGACGCCGGGGCCGATGATGGCGTCCAGCAATGAATTTGAAGTGATCGTCAAAGGCAAGGGTTCGCACGCAGCGCAGCCGCACAAGAGCGTGGACCCCATCATGGTAGCGGTGCAGATCGCGCAGAGCTGGCAAACCATCATCAGCCGTAACAAGAGCCCGCTGGACACCGCCGTGCTGTCGATCACGCAGATCCATGCAGGCAGCGCCACCAATGTGATACCGGACGATGCAAAGCTGATAGGCACGGTGCGCGGTTTCACCACGGAAGTGATCGATCTGATTGAAACGCGCATGCGCGCGGTAGCAGAGCACACTGCCGCCGCGTTTGACGCCGAAGTGGATTTCCGCTTCAAGCGCAACTACCCGCCGCTGATCAACCATGCAAAGGAAACCGCGTTCTGCGTGGACGTGATGCGCAGTGTGGTGGGCGATGCCAAGGTCGAGGCACAGGTGGAGCCGACGATGGGCGCCGAAGATTTTGCCTTCATGCTGCAAGCCAAGCCGGGCTGCTATGTGTTCATCGGCAATGGCGAAGGCGAGCACCGCGATATCGGCCACGGGCTGGGGCCCTGCAATCTGCATAATCCCAGCTATGACTTCAATGATGATCTGCTGCCGATAGGCGCAACTTACTGGGTCAGGCTGGCGGAGACTTATCTGGCAAAAGCCTGATCGCTGCTCTCCAGGTTAATGACGCCAGAGCTCGGATTCCCACATTCCCTCTCCCGCACGCGGGAGAGGGTGCACCCGTCCCGCGCACTGAAAGCATCAAACATTTTCGGTTCAAAACTCTTCCCAATCCGCCTCTGCTGGCTTAGCCCCCGATTTTTTCAGCGCTGCCGGCTTGCTTGCCAGTTGCTGGGATTGTGTAGCCGGCTTTGCCAAAGGCTTGACGGCAGCAATGGGCGGCCTGGCAAAGGAGCGTGCAGGTGCCTGCGCAGCGGCTACACCATGCCTGTCATTCAGCTTGAATACGCCGACCACACGGCTCAGGTTGCTGGCCTGATCCTGTAAAGCCCCTGCTGCTGCGGCAGCCTGCTCGACCAGCGCCGCATTCTGCTGCGTTACCTGGTCCATCTGCACAATCGCATCGTTGATCTGCTCTATGCCGGTGCTCTGTTCCTGGCTGGCGGCGGTGATTTCACTGATGATGTCGGTCACACGCCGGACGCTGGCGACCACTTCCTCCATCGTGATGCCCGCCTGGTCCACCAGCCGCGTGCCCTGGTCCACTTTTTCCACCGAATCATTGATCAGCGCCTTGATTTCCTTGGCGGCGCTGGCCGAGCGCTGCGCCAGATTGCGCACTTCGGAGGCCACCACGGCAAAACCCCTGCCCTGTTCGCCGGCACGGGCTGCTTCCACGGCGGCGTTCAAGGCCAGGATATTGGTCTGGAAGGCGATGCCGTCAATAACGCCTATGATGTCGACAATTTTTTTGGACGACTCATTGATCGAGCCCATGGTTTCGACAACCTGTGACACCACGCTGCCACCTTTTTGCGCCACGGCGGATGCTGAATGCGAAAGCTGGTTCGCCTGCTTGGCGTTGTCGCCGTTTTGCCGCACGGTGGACGTCAGCTCTTCCATCGACGATGCGGTCTCTTCCAGCGAGCTGGCCTGGGTTTCGGTTCGGGACGACAAATCCATATTGCCGTTGGCAATTTCCGTCGACGCGGTAGCGATCAGATCAGTGCCCATGCGCACCTCGGTCACCACGCTCAGCAGGCTGGCATTCATTTCCTTCAATGCCTGCAACAGCTGCCCGGTTTCATCGCTACTATTGGATTCTATATGGCTAGTCAGGTCGCCGGATGCCACCGTCTGCGCGACACGCAGCGCCTGCTGCAGTGGGCGGGCAACGACGCGGGCAATGAAATAAGCGAGCACCAGGCCCAGCGCAATACTGACGACCAGCACAGCGATGATCAGCGTGCGTGAATGGGAATAGATGCTTTCGCCCAGTTGGTAAGCCTGAATGCCGCCGTCTACATTCACTTTGACGATGCCGTCCATGCGCTTCAACATCTCCGCGTTCAGCCTGGACGATTCTCCGCGCAATACATCGCGCGCTTCCTTATTTTTACCGTCGCGCGCCAGTGCCACCAGCTTGCCGTTCTCGGCAATATAGGCGTCCCACAGCGCGGTGTACTCGGCAAAGATATTCTTTTCCGAAGGTTCGGAAATTAGCGCCGCATAATCCGACTCATATTTTTTCAGCTCACCGGCATACTCCTTCATGCGGGCCAGATATTTATCCACATCCTGCGGATTATCCGACAGCACGATCTGCATTTCCTGTGTGCGTATGCGAGAGATCCGCTCCTTGATGCCCATTGCGGCATTCACCGATGGCATCCAGTTGGTGCCGAGATCGAATGTGGAGCCGTTGACTCTGGCCAGCTGGATGATGGAAAACACGCCAAGGAAACTGGTCAGCAGCAGTAGTGCGATAAACCCGGTAAACAATTTGGCGGAGATTTTGAGATCATAAAACAGTTTCATATTGGACCCTTTCGATTGGCTGCGACAGCGGCTATCCATCAATCATCAATTCGGACTTCCAGAACTTTTTATGTTTTTATGTGCGCTTATGTGTAGATTTGTGTAGTTATGTCTGCATCAGAGCCTAATCCACGGGCAAAACCATCTTACTCCTCTCTTGTTATAAATAAAGCAAAATAAACCGGATATGCGCGCTTTGCCACAAGCTTGCCCAAGCTGCGGGGCAAACGGCAATATGAGATGATGATCAGCATTAGTTTTCGGCAATAAAACAGCACACGATGCGGCTGATTTTTGCCGGTGTTTGCTTTACAGTGGAGCCCTGCTCCCCAAGGATTCAACAACATGCTGATCAATTGCGTCGCTTATCAGGAAGGCCGGAAGCTTTCCGACATCTCCGTAGAACAAATCAGCGACTACCTGCAAAAAAAGGATTGCTTCGTATGGGTCGCGCTGCGCGACGCTGAAGATGCCGAGCTGATGCAGATGAAGCACGAATTCAATCTGCACGACCTCGCCGTCGAAGATGCACAGCACGGCCACCAGCGGCCCAAGATAGAGGAATACGGCGATTCGCTGTTTGCCGTCATCCATACGGTAGAACTCGTAGACGGCGCCGTCAGCGTCGGCGAACTGAACCTGTTTGTCGGCGAAAACTATGTGCTGTCGGTACGCAACCGCTGCCAGCAAAACTTCCTGGGCGTACGTGCGCGCTGCGAGCATGAACCCCACCTGCTGAAGCACGGCTCCGCCTTCGTCTTTTATGCACTGATAGACGCCGTCGTCGACCGCTACCTGCCCGTTATCGAATCGCTGGAAGAAGAACTGGAACTGGTGGAAGAAAAAATCTTCGCCAGCGGCAGCGAACGCGCCAACATCCAGCGCCTGTATCAGTTAAAACGTAAAGTCATGCAGATAAGGCACGCCGCCATGCCGCTGATGGAAGCCACAGGCAAACTCTTCGGCGGCCGCGTGCCAGCCATCTGCGCCAACACGCAGGAATACTTCCGCGATGTGTACGATCACCTGTACCGCGTCAACGCATCCATAGAAACCATCCGCGACACCATCAGCACGGCGATCCAGGTCAACCTGTCGATGGTCGCCATCGATGAAAGCGAAGTCAACAAACGCCTGGCGGCCTGGGCTGCGATTTTCGCGGTGGCGACTGCATTTGCCGGTATCTGGGGCATGAACTTCAAGGGTATGCCGGAGCTAGAATGGCGCTATGGGTATCCTTGTGCGCTCGCTTTAATGGCGGGGGTTTGTGGGTATTTGTATTATCGGTTTAGGAAAACTGGGTGGCTATAAAGGGTGCCGCTCTTGCGCGGAGGGCGCTTTTGCATGCTGTTTTTTGCTGAAAGCTGGTTGTAGATTTTAGATCGCGGTCGAGGGTTATATGGGTGGGTTGTCTTACTTGGCAATCTTTGCTTAGAGTTTAAGATTGCTGATCGGGGATAGCCCGACGGTACGATACACCCACATAGGTAACCTTCGAAGAAAAATTCTGTATCTATCTGATACAAGAGTTTTTAACATTCGCTTTCCGACATTGCCGGGTGAGCGCCACCCGGCAAGCAATTCACCCGATTAGAAGGTTTTGCTGATCGTCGCTACCAGCGCTTTTTTCCCCAGAAATTTGCCATTGGCGGGAGATGCATAAGCAGCTTCGCCGGCATTGGTGCCGATGGCAGCCAATGCGCCCGTCACAACGCCAAAATCCTTGGTCAAACCGATTTTCCAGTCGGTATAGCTGTAGACATCATTGTTTTTCACCTTTTGATGGCCCGCATGCAGGTTCAGCACCAGCCCTTCAGCAACATCAATGTTCGCGCCCAGGTCCAGATAGCCGCTGTTCTTGCTGTTGGCAAAGCCAAACAGGTTGGTGACCGAGTAGGAATATTTGGCATAGGCAGGGCCATAGCCAACCTGGCCGTAGACTTCCGTCGTATCGGCGCTGGTAGGCAAGCCGTTCGAAGGATAGACATAGCTGAGTACGCCAACGTCATAACTGACATCCTTGACGATCTCGCCGCGCTTGCCGGCATACAGATCCCATTCGATGTCGCCGCTGCCGCCTGCATCCTTGGTCCACTTGATCGTCGATAGCCAGGTGCCGGCATAGAAGCCGCTGGGGTTGTGCGTGTAGTCAGCGCCGCCCTGCAAGGCCGGCTGCAACCGTGTCTGCGAAATACCGCGATAACGGTAATCCGACGTCAGCGCGGCATTGAAGCTGACTTCATTGTCCGGCTTGGCTTCTTCCGCATGGGCAAAACCTGCTGGAACAATTGCGGAGAAGATGCCGCCGGCGGCGGCTGCCAGAATTAATTTTTTCATACTACTTCCTTTATATGATAACGACTGAGGTCGTTCCGTTGTGCGCTGCTGCGAAAATAAACATCATTGCAACAGTGCGAAATGTTGGGCGTGCAGAGGCCCTGCCGGTAAGCGGACAGCTTGCCGGTTGGTGGTGTTAGATAGGAGGGCTGCTAGCTGGGTAGCAGAAGCCGGTAACCTACTGCCGTCTCGGTCAGCAGGTAACGGGGCTGAGTGGGGTCATCTTCCAGTTTCTGTCGCAGATGTCCCATGTAGATTCTCAGGTAATGTCCACTTTCGGAATGGGATGGCCCCCATACCTCACGCAGCAACTGAGGATTGCTGACTACCCTGCCGGCATTGGTCACCAGCACCGTCAGCAGCCGGTATTCAGTGGGCGTCAGATGAACGATCTGTCCAGATTTGGTGACCAGCCTGGCCTTCATATCCACCTTCACTTCGCCAAACTGCACCACGCCGTCCAGCCCCACGCCGGGCTGGCGCTGGCGGCGGAACGTCGCCCGCACCCGCGCCAGCAACTCGCCGACGCCGAAGGGTTTGGTCAGGTAATCATCGGCGCCAGCATCCAGCGCCCTGATCTTGTCCGCTTCGCTGACCCGCGCGGACAGTACGATGATGGGAATGCTGGACCATTTGCGCACGTCCAGGATAAAGTCCACGCCGTCGCCGTCTGGCAAACCCAGATCCAGAATGATCAGATCAGGCTGGCGGGTGCCGGCATCGATCAGGCCGCGCTGCAGATTGCCGGATTCAAAGATCTGCCAGCCCTCTTCTTCCAGCGCGCTGCGCACGAAGCGGCGTATCTGCGGCTCATCCTCGACCAGTAGCGCTGTCGGCGCGGTGGCTGCGGCGTTGGCGGTGTTCGTTGTCAAATTGGCTTGTGTCATAGTGTTGCTTGTAAATGGTTGGCGCCGGCGGGTTGGCCTTCCGGGCCGTCCTGGTTTTCCAGTTCATCCAGGTCCGGCATTGCGGGCGGCGTGCCCAGCGGCAGCGTAAAGGCGATGCAGGCGCCGCCGTCCGGCGATTTGCCTGCGTGGATAAGGCCATTATGCGCTTCGACGATAGCACGGCATATGGCCAGGCCTAGACCGACCCCAGGTTTGGCTGATTCGCGCTCGCCACGGGTAAATTTTTCAAAGATTGCTTCTTCGCGGCCAGCGGGCAAGCCTGGGCCGTTGTCGTACACCCTCACCTCCATGTTGCTGCCGCTGCTACCGTTGCTGCCGTTGCTGGCAGCGCTGACCGTGATACGTGATCCGGCGGGCGTGTATTTGGCGGCGTTTTCCACCAGATTGCACAGCACCCGCTCTATCAGCACCGCATCGAAACTGACTAGCGGCAGATCACGGTCCAGCTTGGTCACGATCTGGTGTTGCGTCAGTTGCGAGCCGCTGGCGCGCAGCGCGCTGCCGACCACTTCTTCAAACGGCTGCCATTGCAGGTTCAGTTTGACTTCACCGCTCTGTATCCTTGCCATATCCAGCAGGTTGGACACCAGTGCGCTCATGCGCAGCGTCTCGTCATGCAGGGCTTGCGCCATCTGCTGCTGTACTGTGCTCAGCGGCGGCCTGGACATCGCCAGTGATTCCGAAATACCGACCAGCGACGTCAGCGGCGTACGCAGGTCATGCGACAAAGCAGCCAGCAGGGAATTGCGCAGCCGCTCGGACTCCATATGGATCAGCGCGTCCTGCGCTACTTCAATGTAATGCACACGCTCCAGCGCAATCGCGGCCAGCGCGGCAAAGGTATCCAGCTGCTGCCTCTGCTCTGGGATCAGTATCCAGCGGCGGCTCTCCGGCTGTATTGCCAGCAGGCCGCGGGTACGCATGGGTGCTACCAGCGGCAGGTAAAAGAAATTGCTGGCCGGCAGCGTATCCGTGCCTATGCCGGCAGTTTCCACGCGGTCAAAGGCCCACTGGGCGATGCCGATATCCAGCCCCGGGATGGCGGGCACCGGCGCCTGTAGCCGGCCATTGTCATCCGGCAGCAACAGGGTTGCGGTAGCGCGGAAAGCACGCTGTATGATGGCTTGCGTGGTTTCCGAAATTTGTTCTGCCTGCAAGACGCCGGACAGGTCACGTGCAAATTCATACAAGGCGCGTGAGCGGGATTCGCGGTGCGAGGCCACCCTGGCCTGGTAGCGCAGGCCGGCAGTCAGGTGGCCGGTAATCAGGCCCACGACCAGCATCACTGCAAAAGTCAGCCCATATTGCAGATCGGTGATGGCGAAGGAAAAACGGGGCGGTACAAAAAAGAAATCGAAGGCGGAAACACCGACCACGGTCGCCAGCACCGACGGCCCTCTTCCGAACTTCACTGCCACCAGCACCACGGTAAGTAAGAACAGCATCGCAATATTGACCAGGTTGAAGACCTGGATCAACGGCGTCGCCAGCAAGGCGGTACCCAGGCTTGCCAGCGCCGCAAATATGTAGCGCAGATAACGCGGCGGCACGCGGGTGCCGGCAGCTTTTTCTGCAACAGTCCTTATTTTGTCCCTTGAGCCGGATTCTTGCCCGGATAAATCATCTTGCGAAGTGGCACGGCCAATTTCTATCAAATCGATATCAGGTGCATACATCGCAATACGCTTCATATGGGAATCACGCCACGGCAGGTTCAGCGAACTGCGTCCCATCACAATACGAGAAAAATTCTGGCCGCGCGCATAATCGACTACCGCCTGCGCGATGTCACTGCCGGACAATACTGCCGTGCTGGCGCCCAGATCCTGCGCCAGTTTCAGGCTTTTCAGGATGCGTTCGCGCTGTGCCGACGGCAATCTTTGCAAACCGGGCGTTTCTATGTACACCGCATGCCACACTGCATTCATCTGGCTGGCCAGACGGGCGGCGCTGCGTATCAGGTGATCCGCATCCGTGCGCGGGCCGACACAGGCCAGCAAAGCTGCATCGGTCTTCCACACGGCGCTGATCGATTTTTCTATGCGGTAGGCCTGCACATCGTCTTCCACCCTGTCCGCCGTACGGCGCAGCGCCAGCTCACGCAATGCAATCAGGTTACCCTTGCGGAAGAAATTTTGAGCGGCGCGTTCGGCTTGCTGAGCCTTGTAGACGCGGCCGGTTTTCAGCCTGGCCAGCAATTCATCGGCCGGAATGTCGACCAGCACGACTTCATCCGCTTCGTCAAATACGGTATCGGGCAGGGTTTCGGCCACGCGGATGCCGGTAATGCCGCCGACCACATCGTTCAGGCTCTCCAGATGCTGCACGTTCACGGTAGTGAACACGTCTATGCCGGCATCCAGCAATTCTTCCACATCCTGCCAGCGCTTCGGATGTCGCGAGCCGGGCGCGTTAGAATGCGCCAGCTCATCCATCAGTATCAGCGTCGGCTTTCTTTCCAACGCCGTATCGATATCAAACTCGGACAGTGTTTTTTCGCGATAGGTGATCTGTTTGAGCGGCAGGATTTCCAGGCCATCCAGCAGCGCCGCTGTCTCACTACGGCCATGGGTCTCTATCACACCTATCAATACCTGCTGGCCATCCGCCAGCAGCTTGCGCGCCGCTGTCAGCATCGCATAGGTCTTGCCTACCCCGGCCGATGCACCGAAATAGATCCTCAGCTTGCCGCGCGCAGCCCGACTCTCTTGCGCCTGCACGTGGGCGAGCAAGACATCGGGGTCGGGGCGTATATCGGCGCGTGAGTCGCTGCTAGTGGCCATAATTCCTTATGTGATTGATGGTATTGCAAATTCTTCAAGAGACTGTTACGAAATTAGCCTACCCCTGCATCCTGGCAAGCTAATTTGGCAAAAAACCCTGAGGTTCCCTGCCCCTCTCCACTACCGCAGTGAAGAGAGGCAGGCGTTCTTCTTACTTCCTGGTGCCTATATCCAATGCCAGATTCAGTGCCAGCACATTCACCCGGGGTTCACCGAAAAAACCCAGCGCAGGATGCTCTCCCAGCTGGTCCACCAGGCTGCGAACCTCTTCAACTTTCATTTTACGCTCACGCGCTATCCTTGGCGTCTGGTAATACGCAGCCGCCAGACTGATTTCCGGGTCCAGGCCACTGGCTGACGCCGTCACCAGGTCTACAGGGATTTTCGCGGTATTGGCCGGATCTGCCGCTTTCAGCGCATCTAACCTGCCTTTGACCGCGTCTATCTGAGCCGGATTGCTCGGGCCCAGATTGGAACCGCCGGAATTGGCCGCATTATTTGGCATAGGTCCAGTGGCGGATGGCCTGCCCCAGAAGTATTGCGGCGAAGAGAAAGCCTGGCCGATCAGCGATGATCCGACCGGCTTGCCGTCACGCAGGACGATGCTGCCGTCGGCCTGGTCGGCAAAGGCCAGCTTGCCTATGCCGGTAATCGCATAGGGATAAACGACGCCGACCAGTAGCGTCAGGCTGGTGAACAGCACCAGCGTCGGGCGCAGCACGGAGCCGCCTGTGCTGGCGGGTTCGGAAGACTGCGCCGGTGCAGATGGCCTGCTGATGGCTTTTGCATTGAGTGAACTCATGATGATTTCCTTAATCCTTTTTTAATTCAGTTAGGCCAGGTGCAATACGGTCAGTATCACGTCGATCAGCTTGATGCCGACGAAGGGCAGGATAATGCCGCCCACGCCATAGATCAGCAGGTTGCGGCGCAATAGCAGCGCAGCGCCTATCGCCCGGTATTTGACGCCCTTCAGCGCCAGCGGAATCAGGAACACGATGATCAGCGCATTGAAAATCACTGCCGACAAGATCGCCGACGATGGGCTGCTCAGGTGCATGATGTCCAGCGCCTTCAGCTGCGGATAGGTACCAACGAACGCTGCCGGGATGATGGCAAAATACTTGGCAATGTCGTTCGCAATCGAGAACGTAGTCAGCGAGCCGCGTGTCATCAGCATCTGCTTACCAATTTCGACGATCTCCAGCAACTTGGTCGGATTGGAATCCAGATCCACCATATTGCCGGCCTCTTTTGCCGCCTGCGTGCCGGAACTCATCGCCACGGCGACGTCCGCCTGGGCCAGCGCCGGTGCATCATTCGTACCGTCACCTGTCATCGCCACCAGCCTGCCTTCGGTTTGATGGCTACGGATCAGCCTCAACTTGTCTTCGGGCGTTGCTTCCGCCAGGAAATCATCTACACCCGCCTCTGCGGCGATGGCAGCAGCCGTCAGCTTATTGTCGCCGGTGATCATGATGGTCTTGATACCCATGCGGCGCAGCTCGGCAAAGCGCTCCTTGATGCCGCCCTTGACGATATCCTTCAGCTCTATCGTGCCCATGACCTTGCCGTCATCCACGACGACCAGCGGCGTGCTGCCGCGGCGCGAGATGTCATCCACGGTTTTGGAGACTTCGGCAGGGAAAGGACGGCCCAGCGTTTCCACGTATTTTTTGACGGAATCGGCAGCGCCCTTGCGTACGATGCGTTCGCCTACATCGACGCCGCTCATGCGGGTTTGTGCGGTAAATTGCACGAATTGCGCATTCAGCGACGCCATTTCACGTTCGCGCAAGTTGAAGCGCTGTTTTGCAAGCACGACGATACTGCGGCCTTCCGGTGTTTCATCGGCCAGCGAAGCCAGTTGGGCGGAATCCGCCAGTTGCGGCTGGGTCACGCCGGGAGCCGGGAAAAACTCAGAAGCCTGGCGGTTGCCCAAAGTGATCGTGCCGGTCTTGTCCAGCATCAGCACATCCACGTCACCGGCAGCTTCCACTGCGCGGCCTGAAGTGGCAATCACATTGGCCTGCATCATGCGGCTCATGCCCGCCACGCCGATGGCGGATAACAAGCCGCCTATCGTGGTGGGGATCAGGCACACCAGCAGCGCGATCAGCACGGTGATCGAAATCGGCGAACTGGCAATCCCTGCCGCTTTCGCTGCGTCTACGCTAAACAGCGAGTAAGGCAGCAAAGTCACCGTTACCAGCAGGAAGATAATCGTCAGCGCAATCAGCAAGATGGTCAGAGCCACTTCATTCGGCGTTTTTTGGCGCTTGGCGCCCTCCACCATCGCGATCATGCGATCGATGAAGGCTTCGCCGGGGTTGGATGTCACACGCACTACCAGCCAGTCGGACAACACACGGGTACCGCCGGTGACGGCGGTAAAATCGCCGCCGGATTCACGGATGACCGGCGCGGATTCGCCGGTGATAGCACTTTCATCCACGGTGGCGACACCTTCTATGACTTCGCCATCGATAGGAATGACGTCATTCGCTTCCACCAGCACGACATCGCCCTTGCGCAGGTCGGCCGCCGAGGCCGGCAGCCAGGTGGTACCGTACTTGGGCGTGGCCAGTTTTTTGGCGATGACGGTCTGCTTCAGCGCGCGCAGCGATGCGGCCTGCGCCTTGCTGCGGCCTTCGGCCAGCGCTTCGGCAAAGTTGGCAAACAGCACCGTGAACCATAGCCATATCGAGATCGCCAGGATGAAACCGGGGCTGGCTTCACCCTTGCCCAGCAGCGACTGCACAAACAGCATGCTGGTGATGATGCTGCCGATATACACGACAAACATCACCGGGCTGCGCAATTGCGTGCGCGGGCTCAGTTTTTTGAACGAATCAATAATAGCCGGTACGATCAGGCTGGAATCGAACAGCGACAGGCGAGCCTTGCCGCTTGCTGGCAATGCGTCTTGCGCATGGCCGGTGCTCTCGGCGCCGCCAGCACCTTTGTGCGCGGCAACCGCATCGGTTTTATCGGCCACGCTTTTTTGTACACTAGTAGTAGACATGAAATTTCCTTTGCTGTTGGCTTAGTGCGTAGCAATGAGCTGCAGGTGCTCGACTATCGGGCCAAGCGCAAGCGCGGGCACATAGTTGAGTACGCTGATCAGGACTACGGTGCCGATCAGCAGGCTGATAAACATAGGACCGTGGGTTGGCATGGTTCCGGCATTGGCTTCCAGGCGTTTCTTGGAAGCCAGCGAACCGGCAATCGCCAGGATGGGAACAATCATCGCAAAGCGGCCGAACCACATCGCAACCGCCAGCATGATGTTGTAGAACGGCGTATTGGCGGTGAGGCCCGCAAACGCGCTGCCGTTATTATTGGCTGCCGACGTGAACGCATACAGCACCTCGGAAAAGCCATGCGCGCCGGGGTTCAGTATGCCTGCCTTGCCTGCATCCGCCATCACTGCAATTGCAGTACCGGCCAGCACCAGCGCCGGTGTCACCAGAATGGTGATCGACGTCATCTTCATCTCGAAAGACTGGATTTTTTTACCCAGATATTCGGGAGTGCGGCCTATCATCAGACCGGCAATGAACACTGCCAGTATCGCGAATATCAGCATGCCGTACAAACCGGAACCAACACCGCCGAACACGACTTCGCCAAACTGCATCAGCACCAGCGGTACCAGGCCGCCTATCGGCATCAGCGAATCATGCATCGCATTCACCGCGCCACATGAAGCCGCGGTCGTAATCGCCGCAAACAGCGCAGACGCATCAATACCAAAACGGGTTTCCTTGCCTTCCATATTGCCCCCGGATTGCAGTATCGAGCTGGCCTGGTCCACATTCATCGATGCCAGCACCGGATGCACCTGATGTTCCGCCACCATGACGGTGACCGCCATGACCAGGAACAGCGCAGTCATTGCCGCAAGCACGGCCCAGCCCTGGCGCATGTCACCCACCATGCGGCCAAACGCAAAGCACAGGCCGGCGGGGATCAAGAAAATGGAAATCATCTGGAAAAAATTGACCAGCGCGTTCGGGTTTTCATACGGATGCGCAGAATTTGCATTGAAGAAGCCGCCGCCATTGGTGCCCAGCATCTTGATCGCTTCCTGCGACGCTACCGGACCCATCGCCAGGGTCTGGGTTTTTGTCGTCAGGGTTTCCATCACGGGAGCGCCCTTGCCGTCTTTTAAAGGCTGGCCATCTGCACCGACCTTAGGCTGGCTATACGTGACCGGGTCCATCAGTTGCACATCCTTGTAACCGGCGAAGTTCTGGATCACTCCCTGGCCAACCAGGAATACCGCAAAGATGACAGACAAAGGCAACAACAGGTACAGCGTGGAGCGCGTCATGTCGGTCCAGAAGTTGCCTATCGATTTGGCCGAGTGGCGCGAGAAGCCGCGTATCAATGCAAACACGACGGCAATGCCGGTGGCTGCCGAAAAGAAGTTCTGGCCGGCCAGCACCAGCATCTGGGTCAGATAGCTCATCGTCGATTCGCCGCCATAACCCTGCCAGTTGGTATTGCTGACAAAGCTGACCGCCGTATTGAACGAGGACTCAGCAGTAACATTGCCAAAAGCCTGCGGATTCAGCGGCAGCCAGGCCTGCATGCGTTGTACCAGGTACACCGCCAGTGCGCCCAGCGTATTGAACAACACCAGGGCCAGCGCATATTTCTTCCAGCCCATTTCTTCATTGGCCTTGATACCGGCAATGCGGTACAAGCCCTTTTCCAGCCAGGCCAGCCAGCCCATGCCGGGAACGGCGGCCTTGTCATCTGCGATCCGTGCGATGAACAAGCCCAGCGGATACGACAAGGCCAGCAGCACGAGCAGGAAAAATATTAATAAAACAATCGCTTGCGGTGTCATTACAGCTCCTCAGCTTTCAGCAAAGCCACGATCAGGTACACAAACAATGCCGCAGAAACGACTGCGCCTATCACGTAGAAAGTGTTCATGCCCGGCCTCCCAATGCATCGCATCCCTTGGCCAGGGCCCAGATCAGCAGGAAGAACAGCACGATCCCGCCCACGTACAAAATATCCATCAAATAATCCATGATTACCCCTTCGTTTTTTACACTGTGAAGAATAGACAGAAGGGTCTAAAGATTTTGTAAAGACTGGCGGGCCGGGTGTAAACAAGTCGTAAAAATGACGTAAAAAAACAGAAAGGAGCGCAGAAAAGAATGCAAGGACGCGGCTTTGGACGCCGGTGTGGCAAGGCCGTGGACGGCCTGCTGGTGACAGGGGTAAAAGGGTGAGGAGAGGGATGGCGAAATGAAAAAAGGGCAATGCCTGCGCGGCACTACCCTTTTTTATGCGGCATGATGAAAAACCGGGGCGCTACAGCACCGCGCTGAACACGCGGCGTTTGAATTCAAATGAAAATGGATGCCAGAAAGCCATCTGCCGCTGCGTCATCAGTATGCCGGCGACATTGTGCTGCGGCGATATCCACCAGTGCGTACCGGCGACGCCGCCCCATTCAAAGGTGCCCGCAGACGCTTCCGGGTCCAGCGAAGAGGGCTGCACTGTCATTGCGCCGGCCAGCCCATACACCTTGCCCGGCACCGGCCCTATGCCGGGAAAGCCTATGCTGAGGCCGGGCGCCAGCTGATTGCTCATCATCTGCGCGATGCTATCCGGCTTTAGCAGCATGGGGCTGCCCTTGATGTCCGGGATCAGACTGCGTATCAACGCCACCATGTCAGGAAGACTGGAAACCAGCCCACCACCGCCGGACTGGCGCGGCACCGGCGTGACGAAGGCGCCGGGAAAAGGTGCGTTGTCCAGCCGCTTCAGGCCTGGTTTCATCGGGTTGAACATATCGCCACCGGCATAATAGGCCGCCAGCCGGTCCAGCTTGTCCGCCGGCACGACAAAGCCGGTGTCAGCCATGCCCAGCGGAGTGAAAATCCGCTGCTGCAGGAAATCGCCAAAACGCTGGCCGCTGACCACTTCCACCAGCCGGCCCAGCACATCGGTCGCGATAGAATATTCCCAGCGCGTGCCGGGGTGAAAGCCCAGCGGCAATTCCGCCAGCACATCCATCATCTGTTCCAGCGTCTGCGCCGGGTTCATGACCTTGCGCTCGTTGTAGGCATTGTCGATGACGCTGCCGGGATTCAGGAAACCGTAGCCAAGGCCGGACGTGTGGCTCAGCAGATGGCGTATGCTGATCGGCGACGCCGCCGGTTCGGTATCGTCTATGTCGGCGGGTTTCGGTTTGAGCACGCGGCGATTGCCCAATTGCGGAATGTAGATGTCGATTGCATCATCCAGCTTGACTCGTCCCTCTTCCATCAGCATCAGCACCGCGCAGGATGTCACCAGCTTGGTATTGGAAAAGATGCGGAACAGGTGGTCGGTACGCAGAGGGATATCATTTTCCTTGTCGGCCCAGCCGGTGGTATGCACATCCACCAGCTCGCGGCCTATCAGCACGGCAGACGATACGCCGGCCAGCAGATCCCTGTCCACATAGGATTGCATTGCACCGTGTACGGCGCTGAAGTCGTAAGTTTTACCGCCTGCCTGCATAACGCGTCTCCGTTTTAGTCTGATTTAGTCTGATTATTGTTGAAGTAAGCCTGTTGCCGGTATTCTACTTTGCAAATGCTGCGGCCACGTTGTAACCCGCATTTCATGCCTGCATCCAGTATCCCGGCTGCGCGTACACTGCCTTCAGCTTTTCGATAAAAAAGCGCACCTTCGCCGGCAGATTACGCTGCTGCGGGTACACCGCCATGATGTTGTAGTCCGGCAGCGCATAATCGTCCAGCACCGTCACCAGCTCGCCGGAAGCCAGCTGCGGCTGTATCTCCCACGTGGAACGCCACGCCAGACCCAGGCCTTCACAGGCCCAGCGGTGCAATAACTCGCCGTCATTGCAGTCCAGATTACCGTTAGCCCTCAGCGTGACCGGTTTGCCGTTTTGCTGGAAATACCAGCCGCGCTGCTGGCCGCCCTGCAGATTAAAGGCCAGGCAATTGTGTTTTTCCAGATCGTCCAGCGTATGCGGCACGCCGTTGCGGCGCAGGTAATCCGGCGTCGCGCACACGACACGGCGGTTGGTGGCCAGCTTGATGGCGACAAAACTGGGATCGATCGCGCCGCCTATGCGGATGCCGAAGTCATAGCCTTCCCGTACCAGATCCACCACGCGGTCCGTCAGGTTGAACGAGATGCGCACATCCGGGTGCTCGGCCAGGAAGGACGGCGCATGCGGCGCTACGTGTTTGCGGCCATAGGCGGCCGGCGCCGACACCACCAGATGGCCGGTGGCCTTGTGGCGGCCTTCGGAAATGATTTTTTCCGCGCTATCCAGTTCATGCAGCAGTTTCTTGCAATGGTCGAGGAAGACCGTGCCCTCCTCCGTCAGCCGCAGATGGCGCGTAGTCCTGTGCATCAGCTTGACGCCCAGGCGTTTTTCCAGCGCATCGATGCGCCTGCCCAGCATCACCGGCGTGATGTTTTGCCCCAGCGCGGCCCGGGTCAGGCTGCCCTGTTCTATCACGTCCACAAACGCTTCTATTTGCTTCAGCTTGTCCATCGTACAACCCTTTACACAGTCATTCCATACTTGAAGTATTGAATAATACGATTTTTTATCCTCTTATCAAACAATAAGTTTGCCATTACGATTTGATCCAACAATGACGCATACCTATCAGGAGATCCATCATGGCAAAAATGACCGCGGCTGAAGCAGCCGTCTACGTACTGGAAAAAGAAGGCATCAGCCAGGCATTCGGCGTGCCGGGCGCAGCCATCAACCCCTTCTATTCAGCGCTGCGCAAGCGCGGCACCGTCCAGCATTTCCTGGCGCGCCACGTGGAAGGCGCATCACACATGGCAGAGGGTTATACCCGTGCGGCCGCAGGCAATATCGGTGTCTGCATCGGCACGTCCGGCCCCGCCGGTACCGATATGATCACCGGCCTGTATTCGGCGCAGGCAGATTCCATCCCCATCTTGTGCATCACCGGCCAGGCGCCACGCGCGCGGTTGTACAAGGAAGATTTCCAGGCGGTCGATATTGAATCGATTGCCAAACCCGTTACCAAATGGGCGGTTACCGTGCGTGAACCGGCGCTGGTGCCGCGCGTATTCCAGCAGGCTTTCCACCTGATGCGCTCCGGCCGTCCCGGCCCAGTGCTGATCGATCTGCCATTTGACGTGCAGATGGGTGAAATCGAATTCGATCCTGACACCTATGAACCGCTGCCGGTCTACAAGCCGCATGCCACCCGCGCGCAGATAGAAAAAGCGATGACGCTGCTGAATGAAGCAGAACGCCCGCTGATTACCGCCGGCGGCGGCATCATCAACGCCAATGCGTCGGAGCTGTTGGTGGAATTTGCAGAAATCACCGGCGTGCCGGTGATCCCTACACTGATGGGCTGGGGCACCATCCCGGACGACCACAAGCTGATGGCCGGCATGGTGGGCTTGCAGACCAGCCACCGCTACGGCAACGCAACGATGCTGGCGTCCGACTTTGCACTGGGCATAGGTAACCGTTGGGCCAACCGCCACACCGGTTCAGTTGAGGTATTCACGAAGGACAGGAAATTCGTGCATGTGGATATTGAACCGACGCAGATAGGCCGCGTGTTCGGTCCGGATTACGGCATTGTGTCCGATGCCGGTGCGGCGCTGAAGCTGTTTATCGAAGTCGCCAAAGAATGGAAGGCCGCCGGCAAGCTGAAAGACCGTTCCGCCTGGGCCGCTGATTGCCAGGAGCGCAAACGCACGATGCTGCGCCGCACGCATTTTGATGAAGTACCAGTCAAGCCGCAGCGCGTGTATGAAGAAATGAACAAGGCCTTTGGCCGTGAAACTCGCTATGTCAGCACGATAGGCCTGTCGCAAATCGCCGCCGCGCAATTCCTGCATGTGTATGGCCCGCGCAACTGGATCAACTGCGGCCAGGCCGGCCCGCTGGGCTGGACGATACCGGCAGCACTGGGCGTGCTGGCGGCAGACCCGTCACGCGAAGTGGTCGGTATCTCCGGCGATTACGACTTCCAGTTCATGATAGAAGAACTGGCAGTGGGTGCGCAGTTCAAGCTGCCCTACCTGCACATCGTCGTCAACAACTCCTATCTGGGTCTGATCCGCCAATCGCAACGCGGCTTCGACATGGATTACTGCGTGCAGCTGGCGTTTGAAAACATCAATGCGCCGGAACTGAACGGCTATGGCGTCGACCACATCACCGTCGTCGAAGGCCTGGGCTGCAAGGCAATACGCGTGCTGAAACACGAAGACATCGTGCCCGCCATCCAGCAGGCGCGTGAATGGATGCAGCAGTACAAGGTGCCTGTCGTTGTCGAAATCATTCTGGAGCGCGTGACCAATATTGCGATGGGTACCGAGATCAACGCCATCAATGAATTTGAAGCGCTGGCCGAGGGCAAGCAGGATGCGCCGACTGCAGTCGGTCTGCTGGATTGATGAACAACAAGTGATGAACAATAAGGCGCGTGGGCTCGACCGCCCGCGCCATGGAGAATGATATGACCAAACTCGCTGCCAACCTGACGATGCTGTTCAATGAGTTGGGTTTTCTGGACCGCTTTGAAGCCGCCGCCCGCGCCGGCTTCCGCGGCGTGGAATTCCTGTTTCCGTATGCCTTCCATGCCGACCAGATCGCCGACAAGCTGAACCTGTATCAGCTGGATCTGGTGCTGCACAACCTGCCTGCAGGCAAATGGGAAGCCGGAGAACGCGGCATCGCCTGCCATCCAGACCGTGTGGGCGAATTCCAGGACGGCGTCGGCGATGCGCTGCGCTATGCCAAGGTACTGGGCGTCAAACAGCTGAACTGCCTGGTGGGCATACAGCAGAAAGATGTCAGCCATGAACTGGCGCAACAGACGCTGGTCGATAACCTGACGTTCGCGGCAGACAAATTGAAGGCCGCAGGCATAAGGCTGTTGATAGAGCCCATCAATACCTACGATATCCCCGGCTTCTTCCTGTCCGGCACGCGGCAGGCGGTGGAACTGATCAAGGCAACGGGTTCGGACAATATTTTCGTGCAGTACGACATCTACCATATGCAGCGCATGGAAGGCGAACTGGCAAATACGATCCGCTCCAACCTGCCGCTGATTAAGCATATACAGCTGGCCGACAACCCCGGCCGCTTTGAACCGGGCACCGGCGAGATCAACTACCGCTACCTGTTCAAGCTGCTGGACGAACTGCACTATGACGGCTGGATAGGCTGCGAATACAAACCGCAGAACGGTACGGTAGAGGGACTGAGCTGGCGCGCCACGCACGGCGTGTAGCACAACGCAAGAATCCGTAGCTTGGGCTTTAGCCCAACAATTTCCAAACGACCACAGGCTGTTGGATAAAAAATGGTTTGTTGATTTTCGGAGATGTTGGGCAGGTAAAGCTTTTGCCCAACCTACAAATTCAAATTGCCGACGATTGAAAAAGTACGTCAATAGAATTGACCTGCGAAATAGGCTTGATCTACGAGACGGTATCTACCGTATTTGGCTCAAGCCATCGCACCAAACAAATTACATCGCAATATCTAGGAGAACAACATGGCAAAAGTAGGATTCATAGGCCTGGGCATCATGGGCGCGCCGATGGCGGAAAATTTGCAGCGCGGCGACCACAAGCTGTACCTGCACGATCAGAAAAACCCGCCGTATTCGCTGATAGAAGGCGGCGCTACCGTCTGCACGTCCGCCGCTGAAGTGGCCAAGCGCGCCGACATCATCATCATCATGGTGCCGGATACGCCGCATGTGGAAGCAGTGCTGTTTGGTGAAAACGGTGTTGCGAGCGGCCTAACGGCGGGCAAGATCGTCGTTGACATGAGTTCGATCTCGCCGATTGCCACCAAGGATTTCGCCAAACGCATCAATGCGCTGAACTGCGATTACCTGGATGCGCCGGTATCCGGCGGCGAAGTCGGCGCCAAGGCTGCTTCGCTGACCATCATGGTCGGCGGACCGGACCGTGCTTTCAATGCACTGAAACCGCTGTTTGAACTGCTGGGGAAAAACATCACGCTGGTCGGCGGCAACGGCGATGGCCAGACCACCAAGGTAGCCAACCAGATCATCGTCGCGCTGAACATCCAGGCCGTGGCAGAAGCGCTGCTGTTTGCGTCCAAGGCAGGCGCTGACCCGGCCAAGGTCAGGCAGGCGCTGATGGGCGGTTTTGCCGCATCGCGCATCCTGGAAGTGCATGGCGAACGCATGGTCAAACGCACCTTCAACCCCGGTTTCCGGATAGAACTGCACCAGAAAGACCTGAACCTGGCGCTGCAGGGAGCAAAAGCGCTGGGCGTATCGCTGCCCAATACCGCTACCGCACAGGAACTGATGAACTCCTGCGCCGCGCACGGCTTCAGCGGCCTCGACCATTCGGCGCTGTGCCGCGCAATAGAACTGATGTCCAACCATGACATAGCGCAGGCATAGTTGCTTCATGAGCCGGACTGATGTCCGGCCGATTTTGCAAGGACGCGGTATGCTATAGCTCTAGCGTCCCGCTTCCTCTTAACCTTCAGGCTGAACCATGACCATTGCCCAACCCAAACAATTCTTGCGCGACCTGTATGACACGGCGGTAGATGCCGTCAGCGCGCAAAAATGCCTGCCCGCCTTTTTGCCAGCACCGCCGGCCAATGGCCGCACGCTGGTGATAGGCGCAGGCAAGGGTGCGGCAGCGATGGCCAAGGTTGTGGAAGAGCACTGGCAGGGCGAATTGTCCGGCTTGGTTGTCACACGCTACGGCCACGGCGCCGATTGCAAGCACATCGAAGTGGTGGAAGCTGCGCATCCGGTGCCGGACGCCGCCGGCCAGCAGGCGGCCGGACGTATCTTGCAAATGGTGCAGGGCCTTAGCGAGAACGACCTGGTGCTGTGCCTGATTTCGGGCGGCGGTTCAGCCTTGCTGGCGCTGCCGGCGGAAGGCATTACGCTGGAACAGAAACAGGCCATCAATAAAGCCTTGCTGAAGAGCGGTGCGGCGATAGGCGAGATGAACTGCGTGCGCAAGCACCTGTCCGCCATCAAGGGCGGCCGCCTGGGCCTGGCATGCGCGCCAGCACGCGTGGTCACGCTGCTGATTTCCGACGTGCCGGGTGACGAGCCCGGCATCATTGCCAGCGGCCCCACACTGCCGGATGACACCACCTGCGAACAGGCGTTGGCGATATTGCGCAAATACGATATCGCCGTGCCGGCCAATATAGAACAGCACCTGCGATCCGGCGCAGGAGAAACACCCAAATCCAGCGACCCGCGCTTCAGCAAACACGAACACCATATCATCGCTACCGCACAGCATGCGCTGGATGCGGCGGCGGAAAAAGCCCGCGCAGCGGGAGTGCCCGCGTATATCCTGTCTGACGGCATAGAAGGCGAGGCGCGCGACGTCGGCATTGTGCATGCGGCGCTGGCAAAACAAATTGCCGACAAGGGCCAGCCCTTCAGCAAACCCTGCGTGGTGCTGTCCGGCGGTGAAACCACGGTAACGGTGCGTGGAACAGGCCGCGGTGGGCGCAATGCGGAATTCCTGCTGAGCCTGGCCGTGACGCTGGACGGCCATCCGGGCATCTATGCGCTGGCCTGCGATACCGACGGCATAGACGGCTCAGAAGACAATGCCGGCGCCGTGTATGGACCGGACTCCGCAAGCCGTGCAGCAGAGCAGCAGCTGCGTCCGAAAAACCTGCTGGAAAACAATGACGGTTATGGCTTCTTCAATGCGCTGGATGACCTGATCGTCAGCGGCCCCACGCGCACCAATGTCAATGACTTCCGCGCGATCCTGATTACTTAATTATTTAAAATCCCGTTTTTGTAGCATGCAGGGTCCGCCTGCGCGATCTCCCCGTGTTCACGCGGGGCGGGCCCTGTATCGTCTGCAACTTTGTCCGCACATTCACTAACCTCACCCTACATTCCTATGCGCCGTCTACGTAAAGCAAAAATTGTCGCCACTCTCGGTCCCGCCAGTGACGACCGGACCACGATACAGGCCCTGTTTGAAGCAGGCGCCGACGTCTTCCGCTTCAACTTCAGCCATGGTACGCATGCCGACCATCAGGCCCGCTGCACCATCGTACGCGACATAGAAAAATCGCTGGGCCGGCCGATTGCCATCCTGGCCGATCTGCAAGGCCCGAAGCTGCGCGTCGGCCAGTTTGCCGAAGGCAAGGTCGTGTTGCAGGCAGGTGATGAATTCACGCTGGACAACAATGCCGCCCCCGGCAACCGGCAGCGCGTGTGCCTGCCGCATCCAGAACTGTTTGCCGTCATCGGCGCCGGGCAGTCATTGCTGCTGGATGACGGCAAGCTGAAGCTGCAAGTGCTGGACAGCGACGGCAGCACCATCCGCACCCGCGTGGTCAACGGCGGCGTGCTGTCCGACCGTAAAGGCGTCAATGTGCCGGATGCGGTATTGCCGATTCCGGCGCTGACGGCCAAGGACAGGCGCGACCTGGAGTTTGCATTGGACATGGGCGCAGACTGGATAGCGCTTTCCTTCGTGCAAAGGCCGGAAGACATGCTGGAAGCACGCGCACTGATCGGCACGCGCGCAGGCCTGCTGGCCAAGCTGGAAAAACCGGCGGCATTGCTGCAGCTGGATGCGATCGTGCAGGTATCGGATGCAGTCATGGTCGCGCGCGGCGACCTCGGCGT